>JAGSPR010000118.1 GCA_018262455.1 Deltaproteobacteria bacterium
CGATGCGGAGAAGGCGGAGGAGGACGCCCTCCGCATGCTCAAGGGCAAGTTCGACATGCAGGACTTCCTCGAGCAGATCCGGCTGATCCAGAAGATGGGCTCGCTCAAGGACCTGTTCGAGAAGCTGCCGTTCTTCGGCGGCGGCCTGCCCGAGGGCGTGAACCTCGACGACCGCGAGCTGACGAAGATCGAGGCGATGATCTCGTCGATGACGCGCGAGGAGCGCACGAACCCGCAGGTGTTCGTCGCGACCACGTGGGAAGACTTCATGTCGACGGCGGGCAAGAGCGCCAAGCGCCGCCGCGCCGACTTCGATCCCGGCCGCGTCAAGCGGGTGTCGAAGGGCAGCGGCCGCACCGAACATGAGGTGAAGGAGCTGCTCCAGAAGTTCGCCCAGATGCGCCAGATGATGGTGCAGCTCGGTGCCTCGACGGGCCTGATGGGCAAGATCCCCGGCTTCAAGCAGTTCTCGCAGATGAAGAAGCTGGCGAACATGGACATCAACGCGCTGATGGGCGCCGGTGGTGGGATGCCGCCAGGGTTCGGTGAAGGCGGCGGGATGCCCGGGATGCCGGCGATGCCCGGGATGCCCATGGGCAACGTGCCGGGGCTGCCGAAGGGCTACACGCCGCCGGGCACGAAGGTCGCCGTCGGCCAGCAGCGCGCGAGCGACAAGGCGAAGTCGCGCGACAAACGCAAGGCCGAGAAGGCCGCTCGCAAGAAGAACCGGCGCTAGGCGCGGTTCCCAGCTGACGTGGCCCGCGCCGCCCAATTCGATCTCGCGAAGGAGCTCGCCAAGCCGAGCTTCACGCCGGCCCAGCGCGACGCGCCGGCGCTGGTCGAGTTGATCGTCGCCGGTGGCGAGCCCGCCGCGACCCGAGCGGCGCCCGCGCTCGCCGGCTTGCGCGATGCGGGGCGCGCGGCGATCGCGAGCCGACTCGATGGGGTCGAAGACGGCGCGAAGGCGCGGCTCGTCGCAGCACTCGGGCTGCTGGCGCGGGCGGGCGATGGCGAGGCGCGGGAGAGCCTGCTCGCGCAGACGCGGGACACCGCCACCCGCGTGCGCCGCGCTGCCGCGGTCGCGCTCGGCAAGCTCGGCGGTGACGATGCGAGGGCCGCGCTGATCACGCGGTGGGACGCGTCCGACGTGACGCCGGACGAGCGGCGCGCGCTCGCCGAGGCCCTCGGCAAGGTCGGTGGCAAGGAGGCGCTGGCCCGGCTCGAGTCGCTCGGGGCGACCGACGATGGGGAGCTGGCGCGGCGCCGCGATCGCGCCCTGCTGATGGCAGATCGCAGTGCGCGGCGCGACGCGGCGTCGTCGATCGCGAACGATGTCGCGCCACCGTTTCCCGTCGCGGTCCGGCTCGGCTGCCGCCCCGGGATCGCGCCGCTGCTGGTCGAGGAGCTTGCCGCAGCGGGCATCGTGCCGCGCGCGCTGGACGACGCGCACGTCGAGGTGACGCTCGCGGGCCCCTGGTCGACGCTGTTCGCATCGCGGCTGTGGGCGAGCGCCGCGATCAGGATCCCGTTCGAACGCCCTGCCCCACGGCGCGCGCCACGCAAGCCGGACCACGTCGCCGATCCCGACGCGCTCGCCGCGGCGATCACGACCGCGATCACGGCTCCGGCCACGCAGGCGCTGCTCGCGGCGTGGACACGCGGGCCGATCCGTTGGCGGCTCGGCTTCACGCACGGTCACAAGCGCGCGATCGTGTGGCGCGTCGCGCGCGATGTCACCGCCACGACACCGGCGCTCGTCAATGATCCCAGCGCGACGACGTGGGACGTGCTGGTCGACGACGAGGCCGGCACGCTCGAGCTGCACCCCCGCCGGCTCGACGATCCACGGTTCGCGTGGCGGGTGGCCGAGATCCCGGCAGCTTCGCACCCGACCGTCGCGGCCGCGCTCGCCTGGGTCGCCGAGGCGCGGCCCGAGGATCGCGTGTGGGACCCGTTCTGCGGTGCGGGGGCCGAGCTGGTCGAGCGCGCGCGGCGCGGCCGTTATCGCACGCTGCTCGGCAGCGATCTCGATCCCGTCGCGCTCGAGGCCGCGCGCCTGAACTTCGCCGCGGCAGGGCTCCCGGCCGCCGGACTCGTCGCGGAGCTCGTGCTGGCCGACGCGCGCAGCCATCCGGCCGGGCCCGTCGATCTCGTGATCACGAACCCGCCACTCGGCAGCCGTGTCCAGGTCGATGCCGCGGCATTGCTGGTCGCCGCGCTCCCTCACCTCGCCGGCCAGCTCGCGCCCGCAGGCCGCCTCGTCTGGATCACCCCGGCGCACCGCAAGACGACCCCGGTGGCCGAGCAACTCGGCCTCCGGCGCACGCGCGCGCTCGCCGTCGATCTGGGCGGCGTCCGCGGTCAGCTCGAGCGCTGGGACCGTGGCTAGGCGGTGCTCGCCCTTCGTGCATACGTGCGGTACCTGGTGCCATTCACCCTGTTGTCGGCACTCGTCCTTGCGCCGGCCCTGTGGCTGACGTTCCAGATCCCGATCCCGGGCGAGCCCGCACAGGCCACGCGCATCCTCGGCTTCACGTCGATGCTGGGCGCGATCGCATGGATCGCGCAGCTCGTCCTTGTCGGTGGAGTCGCGCCGGCGGTGCGCGCGGTCCAGCTCGGCGCGCCGCTCCCGCAGCTGCGCGCGCTGGGTCTTGGGATCGCGGGGCTCGTCAAGATGGTGCTGCCCTGCCTGCTCGCGGTGGCGGCGATCGGGCTCGGCTCGCTCGCCCTGGTGCTTCCCGGCCTCGCCCTGCTCGTGCTGCTCTCGGTCACCGGCGCGAGCACCGAGCGGGGCATGCCCGGGCCCTTGCTCGACAGCATCGCGGTCGTGCGCGCGAACCTCAAGATCGTCGCGATCGCGGTCGCGGCGATGCTCGTCCTCGATCTCGCGCTCCCCGGTGTGGCCCGAATGGTCACGACCACCCCGCTTCCCAAGAAGCCGACCGTCGAGCAACTCGCGGCGTACCAGCACCTCGCCCGGATGGTCGCCCTGGCGCTCGTGATCGCCTCGCCGATCATCGCGAGCGTGCTCGCCGCGATCCGGGTGTCCGCGCGACCGCCGCGCGCTCGAGCGGCTGACTAGAGCAACCCCCAGCGCACGAGCGCCGCACGTGCCTCGGCCGGATCGCGCGCGCTCGCGATGTCCGGATCGTCGACCGGGCGAGCGCGCCGCCCGTACCAGATCGCGCGCCAGCCGGCGCCGCGCGCGCCCGCGATGTCGGCGTCCCACGAGTCCCCGAGGTGGATCGCCCGGGTGCCGGCCGGCGCTCCGACGACCGCGAGCGCGTGCTCGAAGATCCGGCGATCGGGCTTCTCGAGTCCGATGCGTCCCGAATCGATGATCGCGGCGAACGAGCCGGCGAGCCCGATCTCGGCGAACAGCTCGGCGAGCCTGCCCTCCGAGTTCGAGATCACGGCAACGGTGGCCCCCCGCCCGGCGAGCTCCTGAGCCAGGCTGACCATCCCGACGATCGGGCGCCGCCACAGGTTGGCACGTGGATTCTCGGTCCACAGCCAGGCCGCCAGGGAGGGCGCATCAGCGGCGCCCGCATCGCCGAGCAGCCTGGCCATCAGCGCGCGCCAGGCGTCGGCATGGCCGTGACCGGCGTCTACGAGCCCGTCGTAGTACACCCAGGCCGCCGGCTCGGCCGCCCCGAGCGCGTCCCGGTCGAGCTGGACACCTCTCGAGGCGACCCGAGCGCTCAGGAAGTCAAGGTCCAGCTCCACCAGGGTCTGGCCCGCATCGAACGTGATGACCGCGTCTGTGATGGCCGCGTTGTACCGCAGGCGTCCATCCCGGGGGTATAATCACTGTGATGCCGGACGGGCTTTCCCCTCCGACGCCCGTCCCTGGGGTCGTGGTGGTTTGGAGTGGAGCGACGCCACTCGTGGCGGCGTTTCCAATTCCAAGCACGGGGCTCGTGCTCGGCCGCGAGCTGCTCGAGAACACCACCGACGACCGGATCAGCCGCCAGCACGCCCGCGTGAGCTGGCGGGATGCGCGGCTGGTCGTGACGGATCTTGGAAGTCGGAACGGCACGTACGTCGGCGGGCATGCACTCGTCGATCGCGAGGTCACGGTCACTGCGCCGTCGGTGGTCCGGACGGGACGAACCGTGTGCGTCCTGCTGCAGGACATCCGACGATTCGAGGGCGCGACGATCTCGAGCCGGCATGACACCGTCGTCGGCGCCAGCACCACGCCGATCTGGAACGACATCGAACAGGCCGCGCATGACGGGGTGAACCTGGTGCTGCTCGGCGAGCCGGGCAGCGGCAAGGGAGGGATGGCGCGTGGCTATGCGCGCACCCGCAACCGTCCAGACGCCGTGTTCAATCCGATGATCCAGGCCGTTCCGCTCGAGCGGGTGGTCGGCCCGGCGATCGAGACGCTGATCCTCGAGCAGATCGGCAAGCTCGGGACCGCCAACCTTGCGACGCTGGTGAAGCTCCTCGAGGCCCGGCCGACCTTGCGCGTGGTGACCACGTCGGTCCTGCCGCTCGACCAGCTGGGAATTCCCGCCGAGCTCAGGGCGCGGCTCGCCACCCGCACCGTCCTCATCCCGCCGCTGCGCGAACGCCCCGACGAGATGGCGTTCCTCGTCCACGATGCGGTCCGCTCCACCGAGCCTGCGCTGCAGATCCACTCGACCCTGATCGAAGCGTGCCTGCTTCGGCCCTGGCCAGGCAACGCCCGCGAGCTCGTCTCCGAGGTCAGCCGCGCCGCGCACACCGTGGCCGCCCAGGGCAAGAACAACATCCGAGGCGAGGATCTCGGCAACGACGCCGGGCACCTGATGATCGGCGCGCCGACGATCAATGCCGCGGTCCAGCCGACCGAGGTCGGCAAGCCGGGCCGCCGCCTCCGCAACACGCGCCCCAGCGGCCGCAGCGACTGAGCGCGAGCGGCTGCGCTTACGATCGCCGCGTGGGCCTGCGGCGCAGGCCGAGCGCGAGCCCGAGCAGCGCGAGGCCGGCACCGCTGCCCCCGCCCACGTTGCACCCGCCCGGGAGGGCCTGGTCGCCATCTCCCGAGCCCGAGCCCGAGCCCGAGCCCGAGCCAACTCCAACGCGCGTGACGCGGACCGAGTCGAAGACGAGCTGAGTATTGGAGGCCAACGGCTCGCCGGTGTTGTCGCTCAGGTGGACGAACTGATCGCCACCGGCGGCGAAGTCGACCTCGCCGAGCGACTGCCAGCCATCGACCGCGGTCTGATCGATCGCGACGTCCTGCTCGGCTCCGTTCGCGTGGATGACATAGTGCGCCTGCCTGGACTGCGCGTAGGCGGCCGGCGTCGACACCTCGACCTGGTAACGTCCTGGTTCGGCGAACACGAGGTTCCACTGGCCGAAGTTGTCCTCGTCGGCGCGATCCGTGGTGTGGGTCCACATCAGGTCAGCGCCCTCGCCGACGCTCGCGACGTGACGGAGGTACTGCTGTGGCCCGCCCGGCGTGAAGCACGCATCGCCGTCATCGATCGTGCCGCCGCTGGGATCGATCATTCCGCAGGTCCGCGTGGTGCCCGTGAGCTCCATCAGCTGCTCGCGCGTGCCGTTGAACCGGTTGGTGTCGACGTTGCCGGTGATCCCGGCGACGCTGCCCGACGAGGTGTACTGCCAGAAGGCCCAGTCCGTCCACGGCGGCGCGATGGTCGGGCACTCCGCGCTGGAGTACTGCGCGTGCCACAGCGGCGACGAGGTGAAGTCCTCCGTGCCGACATGGCTGCGCCAGAAATAGAAGCCGGTATAGATGATCGGCGCGCGGCCGATCGCGGCGGTGACGTGCTCGACCCAGATGCGGACGCTCGCGGCGACCTGGTCCGGCGGCAGCCCGCCGTCGGCCTCGACATCGATCACCGGCGGCAAGTCATCGACTTGGAGCGGGCCCATCCGCGAGAGCAGCAGATCGGCCTGCGCGATCGGATCCTGTTCGGGGCGGAAGAATTGATATGCGCCGTGGAGGACCCCCTGCGCGCGGGAGCCCGTCCAGTTGGCATCGAACTTCGCATCGATGAACGTCAGGCCATCGGACACCCGGACGAACGCGAACTCGACGCCATCGTTCTTGACCGCGGCCCAGTCGATGGTGCCCTGGTACTTGGACACATCGATCCCCTTCACCGTCGGGCCGGTGCCGCACGTGGCCTCCTGGTCGAAGGTGGTCAGATGTGTGGCGACGGGTTCCGTACAACCTACCCCCGCGAATACCAACGCAAAAGCGCGGTTCATCATGCGTTCGTACGAAGCACGAACGGGGCCGCTCGAGTCAGGTCCTGGTGCGCGAGTGGCAGCGATCCACCTGCAACCAGTCGTGGTCAGTGCTCATGATGGTGCGCAACCTGAACGCCGATCATTTCCTGGTGCACGAGCCCGCACTGATGAATCTCAATCGTGAGGTGCGCGACCGGAAGCGCGCTCAGCACCGTGTCTCGATAGAACGCAACGTCGCGCGGCGACGCCGTCACGATCGAGACGATGCAACTGCGACGACCTGGGCCCAGCTCCCATACATGTAGATCGGCGACCCGGACGTCATCGATCGCTTCGAGGCGTTGCCGCACGACCTGCTCGTGGCTGGGCGAGGACACGACGTCGAGCAGCTGTCGGCTCGCCTGGCGGCACAATCCCGCGGCCCACCAGATGATCACCGCACCACCGACGAATCCCATCGCGGGATCGAGGAACCAGAGGTCTGCATAACGACCGAGCGCGAGCGCGCCGATCGCGAGCAACGACGTCATCGCGTCGGCGAGGATATGGATGTAGGCCGCACGCATGTTGAAGTCGAGCGTGCCTGCCTTGGGCTTGGACGCCGGACGCTTCGGCTGGCTGTGGTCGTCGTGGTCGTGGTCGTGACCGTGACCTTGGTCGTGGTCGTGGTCGTGACCGTGACCATGGCCATGGCCATGGGAGTGACCGTAGTGATGCCCGGAGCCGAGCACGAGCGCGGATAGCCCGTTGACGACGAGCCCGAGCACCGCGATCGGCAGCGCCTCGCCGTAGTTCACGTGCTCGGGATTGGCGAGCCGCTCGATGCCCTCCTTCACCATCCACAGCGCGACGAGCGCGAGCAGGACGCCGCTCGTGTAGCCCGCGAGCGCGTACACCTTGCCGGTCCCGAAGCTGAACGCGTCATTGCCCGCGCGGGTGCGCGCGTACCAGTACGCGACGAGGGTCAGGCCCAGCGCGCCGACGTGCGTGCCCATGTGCCAGCCGTCCGCGGTGAGCGCGAGCGATCCGCTGGCGTAGCCGAAGATCAGCTCGCCGATCATCATCACGGTCGCGACGACCACGACCAGCAGGGTCCGACGCTCGCCGGTCTTGTTGAACTGGGCCTCGTCCTGGTGATGGACGTGCTCGGACAGGTCGTGCGGCGACGACGCCTTGCGGTACGGGGGCTCCATGCGACCGGCGCAGTCTAGCCCTATCATCTCGTCGTGCCCAAGCACCCCGTCACGCTGGCGATCCGAGCCCTCCGCGCGGCCAGCATCCAGTTCGAGCCTCACGTCTATCCCTGGGAGCCGCACGGCGGCACCCGGGCCTCGGCCGAGGCCCTGGGGGTCGACGAGCACGCGGTCGTCAAGACGCTGATCTTCGAGGACGATGGTCGCCGCCCACTCTGCATCCTGATGCACGGGGACCGCGAAGTGTCGACGAAGAACCTCGCGCGCGCGATCGGCGTGAAGAGCTGCGCGCCGTGTGCCCCCGAGGTAGCGGATCGGCACTCGGGCTACCTGGTCGGGGGGACCTCGCCGTTCGGCCTCCGGCGCGCGATGCCGGTGTACTTGCAGCGGACGATCCTCGACCTGCCGCGGATCTACATCAATGGCGGCGCGCGCGGGTTCCTCGTCGAGATCGATCCGCACGATGCCGAACGGCTGTTGACCCCGACCCTGGTCGAGGTCGCGGTCTGACCGCACCTCGGGCCGAGTGGATCGTCCCCCGACACGCGCTAACCACCCAGCGGGGTTGACACGGCGCTCGAGGGTCGGCTATCGCTGCGGGAACCTCCAGGAGAAACCCCCGTGGATCTACGCGGTTGGCTCGACACTACGGTCTGCAAAGCTTCGCTCGCGTTGATCGCAGTCGCCGCCATCGCGGGCTGCAACAACATGGGCGCGGAGAAGAAGGCCAACGGAAGCGGCGCGGGGTCTGCCACGGGCAGCGCCGGCGCCACGGTGAAACCGGAGACCGGCCCGATCGTGATCGGCCACTTCGCGTCGATGACGGGCGCGCAGGCCACGTTCGGGATCTCGACCGACCGCGCGATCCGCCTCGCGGTGAAGGAGCGCAACGCCAAGGGAGGCGTGAAGGGCCGCCAGGTCGAGGTCGTCACGATCGATGACGCGGGCAAGCAGACCGAGGCGGCCACCGCCGTGACGCGGTTGATCAACGACAGCAACGCGGTCGCCATCCTGGGCGAGGTCGCGTCGTCGTTGTCGCTCGCGGGCGGCCCGATCGCGCAGAAGGCAGGCGTCCCGATGGTCTCGCCGTCGTCGACCAACCCCGACGTCACCGACGTCGGCGACTACATCTTCCGCGTCTGCTTCCTCGACGACTTCCAGGGCTGGGTCGTCGCGAAGTTCGCGTTCGACAACCTCAAGGCCAAGAAGGTCGCGATCCTCTACGACCAGAGCCAGGCGTACTCGTCGGGGCTCGCCGACTTCTTCGAGAAGGCCTTCAAGCAGATGGGCGGCACGATCGCGACGCGCCAGGCCTACACGGGCGGCAACCTCGAGATCTCGTCGCAACTCCAGCAGATCAAGAATGCCAACCCCGATGCGATCTTTCTTCCCGGCTACTACTCCGACGCCGGCACGATCATCCGCAAGGCACGCGAGGCGGGGATCAAGGCCGTCTTCCTCGGCGGCGATGGCTGGGACTCCGAGGAGCTCCCGAAGATCGCGGGCGACGCGATCAACGGCAACTACTTCGCGAACCACTACGCGCCCGAGGAGCCCCGCCCCGAGGTCAAGGACTTCGTCGAGAAGTACCGCAAGGAATACAGCTCCACCGCCGATGGCCTCGCCGCGCTCGGTTACGACGCTGCGCTCGTGCTGTTCGATGCGATGGAGCGCGCGCCGTCGCTCAAGGGCGCCGATCTGCGAGATGCGCTCGCGGCCACCAAGAACTTCACGGG
The DNA here is from genome assembly GCA_018262455.1 of Deltaproteobacteria bacterium. The sequence continues at coordinate 9,140 of JAGSPR010000118.1, forward strand.
CGTCACCGGGACCTTCTCGATCGACAAGAACCGCAACGCCCAGAAGTCCGCGGTGATCGTCGAGTACAAGGACGGCAAGCAGATCATGGCCGCGCGGATCGAAAAGTAAGTCGATCGCCGCAACGTCGTGAGTGACCTTCTCCAGACGACGATCAACACGCTCGCGGTCGGTGGCCTGTACGCCCTGATCGCGCTCGGATACACGCTCGTCTACGGCATCCTCCGGTTCATCAACTTCGCCCACTCGGACATCGTGGCGTGGGGTGGATGGCTGGCGCTGACGGTCGCGAGCTCGTTCGGCTGGCTCGTCGCGGGCGCGGCGCCCGTGTTCGCGATGCCCGCGGTGCTGCTGATCACCATGGCGATCTGCGCCTTGATGGGCGTCAGCATCGAGTTCCTCGCGTATCGCCCGCTCCGCAAGGCGCCGCGACTCAACGTCCTGATCACCGCGATCGGGGTGTCGCTGTTCCTCCAGAACGTCGGCTTGCTCGACAAGTTCTTCGGCAACCGCCCCAAGGGGATCTCGGCCTTGCTCGCGAACGACGTGCTCGTCACCGTGGCCGGGGTCGAGCTGCGGCTGTTCGATGCGATGACGATCGTCCTGGCGATCGTGCTCGTCGTGGTGCTCGAGCGGCTGGTGTACGGCACGAAGATGGGCCGCGCGATGCGGGCGGTGTCGTTCGACGAGCGGACCGCGTCGCTGATGGGCATCAACGTCAACGTGGTCGTCTCGCTCACGTTCGCGATCGGCTCGGCGCTCGCCGCGGCCGGTGGGTTGCTGTTCGCGTTTCGCAATGACCTCCGCCAGACCGCCGATGCCTCGTGGGTGCTGCTCGGCCTCAAGGCATTCGTGGCCGCTGTGGTCGGCGGCATCGGCAACGTGCGCGGCGCGGCGGCCGGGGCCCTGCTGATCGCGTTCGTCGAGGTGTTCGTCCATCGCTACATCAGCGCGCTGTTCTCCGGGACCCAGTGGGTCGCCCAGCTCCAGGACGTCTACGTGTTCGCGATCCTCATCCTCGTGCTGATGTTCCGTCCGAGCGGCCTGCTCGGCAAGGCCACGGTCGAGAAGGTATGAAGAGATGAAGTCGCTGCAAGAGCGCGTCTCGGCGCTACGGCCCAACCCGATCGCCGCCGCGGGGTTGTCGCTGGCGCCGTTCGTCGCCGCGGTCGCGCTCGCGTTCGTGATGGACGCCGCGATCGGGCCCGCGGTGGGCGCGACGTGGACGAAGATCCTGCTGGACGTCGGGATCGCGATCGTGCTCGCGGGGTCGCTCAACGTGGTCAACGGCTACGCCGGGCAGTTCTCGATCGGCCACGCCGGGTTCATGCTCGTCGGGGCCTACGCGGCGGCGTGGCTCACGTTCTATGGCTCGATCCACTGGTTCGATACCAAGGACACGGTCGGCGGGTTCATGGGGAACGGCCAGCTGCTGTTCCTCGCGGGCTGTCTGCTCGGCGGCGTCATCGCGTCGGTGTTCGGGATCATCGTCGGGCTGCCCAGCCTGCGGCTGCGCGGCGACTACCTCGCGATCGTCACCCTCGGTTTCGGCGAGATCGTCCGCGTGCTCGGCCAGATCACGGCGCGTCAGCCGAAGAACATCGCGGTGATCCAGGACCAGTCGATGGCCGCGCTCGCGAACAAGCTCGGTGGTGCCGAAGGGTTCTCGCAGATCCCGGGCTATACGCGGCTGTTCTTCGTCTACGCGTTCGCGTTCATCCTGCTGATCTTGATCTACCGGCTGAAGTACTCGAGCAAGGGAAGAGCGCTCCTCGCGGTGCGAGAGAACGAGATCGCCGCGGAGGCGATGGGGGTCGACACCACGCGCGCCAAGGTGGTCGCGTTCGTGTTCTCCGCGTTCTTCGCCGGGATCGGAGGTGCGCTCTACGCCCACCAGGTCGGAGCGATCGATCCCAAGGAGCTCGGGTTCCAGAAGTCGATCGATCTCGTGATCATCGTCGTGATCGGCGGCATGGGATCGATCACCGGCATCGTGCTCGGTGCGACGATCCTCGTCGTCCTGCCGGAGGTGTTCCGCGAGTTCTCTGACTACCGGATGATCGTCTATGCGCTCGCGCTGATCCTGGTGATGATCTTGCGCCCGCAGGGGATCATGGGCGTCCAGGAGCTCTGGGAGCTTCCGTTGTGGCGCAAGGTCACCGCGAAGCTTTCGCGCTCGCAGCATGGCGGCGCGAAGTGAGCACCGCCGCGGCCCCAGCACTCCACGCCGATGCGTTGTCGCTGTCGTTCGGCGGCCTCAAGGCGGTCAGCGAGTTCACGCTCGCGCTGCCACCCCTCGGGCTCTACGGGCTGATCGGTCCCAACGGGGCCGGCAAGACCACGGTGTTCAACCTGCTCACCGGGGTCTATCGTCCAGACGCCGGCCAGGTGCTGCTCGATCGCGAACGCATCGACGGCAAGAAGCCGTCGTACATCGCCCGGGCCGGGATGGCGCGCACGTTCCAGAACATCCGGCTGTTCGGCGAGCTCTCCGTGATCGACAACGTCCGGACCGCTGCCGGCGTACGCACGCGGAGCGGCTTGCTCCGGACCTTGGTGCGCTCGCCGCTGCACGTCGCCGAGGAGCGCGCGATCACCGAGCGCAGCCTCGAGCTGCTCGACGTCCTCGGGATCACGCATCGCCGCGAGGAGCAGGCCAAGAGCTTGCCGTACGGCGACATGCGACGGCTCGAGATCGCGCGCGCGCTCGCGACCGAGCCCAAGGTGCTGCTGCTCGACGAGCCGGTGGCCGGCATGAACACGATCGAGAAGCATCAGATGCGCAGCCTGATCGAGGAGCTGCGCAAGAAGTTCGACGTCGCGATCTTGCTGATCGAGCACGACATGGGGCTCGTGATGGACATCTGCGAGCAGATCACCGTGATCGATCACGGCGTCACGATCGCCCGAGGGACGCCCAAGGAGGTCCAGGGCAACCCCGCGGTGATCGAGGCCTACCTCGGCGTGCCCGAGGACAACGACCCGATCCCGCGGCCCACCGAGGCGCCGCACAGCGATGACGCCGAGGCCGAGGCATAGCCATGGCAGCGATGCTCGAGATCGAGGGCCTCGATGTCCACTACGGCGGCATCCACGCGCTGCGCGGGGTCTCGCTCAAGGTCGAGGCCGGCGAGATCGTGACCCTGATCGGGGCGAACGGGGCGGGCAAGACCACCACGCTGCGCGCGATCTCGGGGCTCGTGAAGCCGACGCGCGGGACCGTGAAGTTCGGCGGATCGGTCATCACCGGCGTGGCACCCCACCTCATCGTCGGCCGCGGGCTCGTCCATGCCCCCGAGGGTCGCGGCATCTTCTCGAACATGACCGTCGAGGAGAACCTCGAGATCGGGGCGTTCCTCCGCAAGGATCGCGCAGAGATCGCCAAGGACCGCGAGAAGGCACTCGAGCTGTTCCCCCGGCTCCGCGAGCGGCTCAAGCAGAGCGCCGGGACGCTGTCTGGTGGCGAGCAGCAGATGCTCTCGATCGCGCGCGCGCTGCTGTCGCGCCCCAAGCTGCTCCTGCTCGACGAGCCGTCGCTCGGGCTCGCGCCCCAGGTGGTGTCGCTGATCTTCAAGATCGTGCGGACGATCGCGGCCGAGGGCACGACGATCTTGTTGGTCGAGCAGAACGCCCACATGGCGCTCGGTGTCGCGAATCGGGCGTATGTTCTCGAGGTCGGTCAGATCGTGCTGGAAGGCCCCGCGAAGCAACTCGCAACCGACGACAAGATCCGCAGGGCGTACCTCGGGGTCCACGACTGAGCCATGCAACTCCCATCGAACCCACTCGTCGAGCTCGGCCTGCACGATGACTGACCCTTCCACCGGCCCGACCGAGCGGTCTGGGCGCGAGCCCACGGCGTCCCAGGCGATTCCGCGCCATCAGCACCATGAGCCGCGATCCCGCAAGGAGCTCGGGCTGCTCTCGCTCGGCGCCCTCGGCGTCGTGTACGGCGATATCGGAACCTCTCCGCTGTATGCCCTCGGGGAATGTTTCTCCTCTGCCAAGGACAAGGACGGCGCGTGGCTCAAAGAGCATGCGCTCCGGCCGCTTGCGAACGGTCTATACGAAACGAGCAGCGTGCTCGGCGTGCTGTCGCTGTTCTTCTGGGCGCTGACGCTGGTGATCGTCGTCAAGTACCTCGCGTTCGTGTTGCGCGCGGACAACAAAGGCGAGGGCGGTATCCTCGCGCTCGCCGCGCTCGTCGATCAGACCGCACCCAAGCGCAACCGCCGCCGGCTCGGGATCCCGATCCTGCTCGCGCTGTTCGGCGCCGGCCTGCTGTATGGCGATGGCGTGATCACGCCGGCGGTGTCGGTGCTCGGCGCGATCGAGGGGCTGTCGGAGCAGAGCCCGCGGTTCACCGAGTTGATCGTTCCGATCACGGCAGTGATCTTGATCGGCCTGTTCTACGTCCAGCGCTACGGCACGCACCGCATCGGGGCGGTGTTCGGCTGGGTGATGCTGCTGTGGTTCTTCACCATCGGCGCCGCTGCCGTTCCGTTCATCATCCGTCACCCCGGCATCCTGCAGGCGGTGAGCCCTCACTACGCCGTCGCCTTCCTCGCCGACCACGGCGTCAAGGGGTTCCTGTTGCTCGGCTCGGTGGTGTTGTGCATCACCGGCGGCGAGGCGCTGTACGCCGACATGGGCCACTTCGGCAAGCGCCCGATCCGGCTCGCCTGGACGTTCGTCGTGTTTCCCGGCCTCCTGCTCAACTACTTCGGCCAGGGCGCGCTGCTGCTCGAGGAAGGCGGCAAGGTCTCGAACCCGTTCTACGACCTCGTCAGCGGCACGCCGTTCCTCATCCCGCTCGTCATCCTCGCGACGATGGCCGCGATCATCGCGTCGCAGGCGCTGATCTCGGGTGCGTTCTCGCTCACCAACCAGGCCGTCCAGCTCGGTTACATGCCACGCGTGACCGTGATCCACACCTCCTCCCGGCAGGAGGGCCAGATCTACATCCCCGAGATCAACTGGTTGTTGATGGTGGCCTGCGTGACGCTGGTGTTCGCGTTCAAATCCGCGACCAACCTCGCCGCGGCCTACGGCATCGCTGTGACCGGCACGATGGCGATCACCTCGTTCCTGTACTTCCTGGTCTGCCGCCGCAACTGGAAGTACTCGCTCGTCGCGTCGCTCGCGCTGTTCATCCCGTTCGTGCTGATCGACGGGGCGTTCTTCTCGGCCAACATCGTCAAGATCGCCGCGGGCGGCTGGTTCCCGCTCGCGGTCGGCGCAGGCGTGTTCATGATCATGACCACGTGGTGGCGCGGCCGGGACGAGCTGTCGAAGATGATGGAGACCGGCACGATCCCGGACGACCTGTTCCTCGCCGACATCGCCGAGACCCCGCTTCCCCGCGTCCCCGGCACGGCGGTGTTCATGTCCTCGGGCGCCGACGGCATCCCGAACGTGCTGCTCCATCACGTCAAGCACAACAAGGTGCTGCATCGCCAGGTCGTGCTGCTGTCGATCGTGACCGAGAACGTGCCATTCGTGCTCGGCAACTCATCACTCGCCGTCCGTGATCTGCGCCACGGGTTCTATCGGGTGATCGCGCGGGTCGGCTTCATGCAGCAACCGAACGTGCCCCGCATCCTCGCGCGCTGCGAGCGCCACGGTGTCACCGTGCTCGAGGCCGACACCACGTACTACCTCGGACGCCAGACGCTGCTGACCACCGGCAAGTCCCGGCTCGCGCGCTGGCGCAAGAAGATGTTCGCCTTCCTCGCGCGCAACGCGCAGTCACCGACGTCGTTCTTCAACCTGCCGCCGAACCGCGTCGTCGAGCTGGGGCTGCAGATCGAGCTGTGATCGGCGACCGCCACGGCGATATGCTGCTCCGGTGAGCGGGTTCCTGGCCCAGCGGGGCGCAGTCGTCGGAGCGATCCTCGTCGCGCTGCTCGTCGTGCTCGCGATCGCCAGGCCGGGTGGCGGCGATCCGCTCGCGCTCGATATCGAACGCGGGCTCTCCGAGCTCGGCGCGCCGCTGCCGCCGTCGGCCGAAGCTCCGCTCGGCACCGATCACCTCGGACGGGACGTGTGGTCGCGCGTGGTGGCGGGCGCCGGGACCTCGCTGACGATCGCGGCGATCGCGACCTTGGTCGCGCTGCTGATCGGGCTCGCGGTCGGACTCGCGGCCGGGTACGCCGGGGGCTGGGTCGATACCCTGCTGATGCGGGTCGTCGATCTCGTGCTGGCGTTCCCGTTCCTGCTGCTCGCGATCTTGCTCGCCGCGCTGCTTCGCCAGACCGGGCTCGCGGCGTCGAGCGCGCCGATCGTGCTGACGCTCGGCATCGTCGGCTGGACCACGATGGCGCGGGTGATCCGCGGCAAGACGCGAGCGCTCGCCGACAGCGAGATGATCGTCGCCGCGCGCGCGCTCGGAGCGAGCCCGATCCGGATCGTGGTGCGCCACGTGTTGCCCAACGTCCTCGGGGCCGTGGTGGTCGTGGTCGTGCTCGGCTTCGCGCAGAACCTGCTCGCCGAGGCCGCGCTGTCGTAC
>JAGSPR010000378.1 GCA_018262455.1 Deltaproteobacteria bacterium
GCCGTACTTGCACCACGGCCAGGCGCCGACGCTGCAGGAGCTGTTCGCCGACCCGCGGTGGGGCTTCCACACCAACGCGGCGAACGCGAACTTCTCGGTCTTGCTCGCGCAGCCCGGCAAGCTCGACGATCTGATCGCGTTCCTGCGCTCGATCGACCAGGCAACCGAGGAGCTCGCCGTGCCGGCGGATCCGGCCAGCAGTGGCAGCTTCGACGCCTGCCCCTGAGTCACCGAAACGGAGCGACCGAAACGAGCAGACACCGCCCGGGACGAACCGGACGGTGTCGGAGGTCTCGCGGGCAACCGGCTCAGAACCAGTTGATGCCGATGCCGACGCTCGCCGCGGTGATGTTGTTGTCGAGGCCCTTGTACGAGCCGTTCAACAGCCGGCCTTGCAGATCGACCGACATCCGGCGAGCCGAGTACAACTCGAACCCGATCGCGCCCATGATCGCCGTGCCGTTGTCAGGCTTGGACTCGGCGAACACGCCGAACGCGTCGGACTGCTGGAGCTGGAGGTTGGCAAAGCCGAGGCCGCCCTTGAGCCACAGCTGGGGCGTGACCCAGTACTGACCGGCGATCATGAGCGCGCTCTGCACCAAGGTCGTGTCCGTGAACGTGTCGGACGCGATCGTCTGGATGTTCGCTTGCGCCTCGCCCATCAGCGCGAAGCGCGGCCCGATGAAGCCGCCGATGTGGCCGGAGATCTCACCGGACATCGGGTTGTAGTCACAGCCAGCGCACGTGATGTCGCCACCCTGATCCGACATCGCACCCAGACCCAGGCTGACCCCGAACATCAGGCCGCCTTGACGGTTGTGGAAGCCGCCCGGGAGCTGCGAGCTGGGCGGTGGGCTGCTGTAGTAACCACCCGGCTGCGCCGCTGCCGTGGCAGGCGCGAAGGCGGGAATGGCAAGGACACTCAGGACGAGCAGCGACTTGATAGGTTGCATAGGAAGATCCCCTGATGATGGCCCAGGCCGACCCGGTTGGGTGACATGCGCCTGTTCCCGATAATCGCAAGTACGAGGCCAGCTTGGAAACCCTCTGGGCCACGACAAGACAGCTAGTTAGCTGGTCCGACCACCTGTGGGATGTCCTGATCCGACCACGTCTGTGAACGGCGCTTCATGATCGGCGCAAGAACTGCGGTGCCGGGCACCCGTCACAGCAGCAGCTTATCGATCGCCGAGCGGCCTCGCCGAGCGTCCCCATACATCGTCACACAAGGCACGTTACGCGCCGAGAACAGCTCCTCGATCCGGGTGGTCGCGTTGCCACTCGCGAGCCACGCACCGTCGATCAGCACGGCATCGACGGGACGTTCGGCGCCGGCGAGCTGGACCAGCGCGGTGGGATCGGTGCCGCCGGTCACGGCATAGCCTGCCGCGGCGAGCGAGGTCTGGAGCTCGCTCATGCGCTCGGGTGCCGCACCGATCAGCACGCGCTTGTCGGCTCGCTTCTCGATCCGCTGGAGGAACTGCGTCCACCGGGTCAGGGACTGCTCCCGGATGTCGGTGATGTGCAGCCCGTACCCCGGCACGAGTCCACAGGCACGCGCAGCGGGCTCCTGAACCTGACGCACGACCTTCGCGTAGCCCGTGATCGGTGGACCTCCATCATCGAGCAGCGTGGAGAACGTGAGGGTGGTCTCCATCATGAGCGGATGCGAGGGGCGCACGAACATGCCGTCGCGCGACACGTCGAGCGCGTCCGCGCGCAGGGTGCCACGCATCGTGCCGAGGCAGACCGGCCACTCGACGGGATAGCGGCGAGCGCCACGCGGTGGCGGTGGCTTGATCAGCACCTGCGCTGAGCGCGCGGCCGTGAGCAGCGTCACCAGCTCCCTGTGCGACACCTCATCGAGACCGAAGGCGACGCTGAACGTCGACACGCCGCTCATGGCCGCTTCCTCCGGCGTCGAGAGCTTCTTGACCGGGCCGCGCACCAGGGCGCGATGGTCCCCGAACGAGAACGCGACATCGACCTCGTCGTGCAGCCGTGGCAGCACCCCCGCCATCAACGTGGCGCCCTTGAGGCTGAGCGCGCCGATCCGGATCGGCACCCAGCGACCACTGCGCAGGTAGCGCGCGTAGATGATGCCCAGCGGCATCGCCGCGGTGCTGGTGGGCAGGTACGGCTCGCTGTCACGCTGCGCCCGCTCGGTCGCCACGGGCGCCGGGCGGATCACGGGTGCAGACGGCCGCTCGACCAGCTGCTCCGACATGCGCCTGGATTCGATCGGGGACAGCTCGACCGTCGAGGCGCGATGCGCGATCGTCGCGCGCGCGATCACGTGCCGCGATGTCGGGCGCACCGGCGGAGCGGCCCGAGGAGCGGGATCCACGATGCTGGGCAGATCGCGCGTCGACTTCGGCGTCACGAGCAGCACCGGATCTTCGGTCGTGCCGCGTGGATTGAGCGACGCGCGGGCGGCGGGGATCGGCGGAGGCATCCCACGCGGCCGCTGAGGTAGCGAGCCGATCACCGTCTTGGACGCCAGCTTGTGGTCGCGGACGCGCCGCGACAGCTCGGTCAGTGCCCGGACCACGCTCCGTTGATCGAGCACCTGGAGCGTGCAGCGCCCGAGTCGCTCGGCGAGGAATCGCTGACGCTCGAACTCGCTGAGCTCGGCCGGCTGGATCACGTCGACCTCGGCGAACTCGGCGATGTCGATGAGGAACGCCAACCGATCACGACCGAGCGCGAGCTCGTCGTAACGCAGCCCGAGCAGCGCCTGATCCCTGCTCGGATCGTAGTACGCGGCGACCGTGGCGAGAGCGGGAGCGCGTCGGTCGTCGAGCGGTGCGAGCGCCTGCGACCAGTGGCTGAGACGCTGACGTGGTTGTTCGACGATGAGGAACGCCTCGACGAGTGGGGGGAAAGTCCGAGGCTGCATGAGTAGGTGGCTCGCCTGGCAGCAGGCGAGATGCCACGGGCTACGATCGCAACGCGGCTTACGTCGAACCCTGGATCGAACCGTGATTGCTGGGCTCGGATCCGACGGCTCGACGTGGGAGCGTGGCCCCATCGCCGCGCTAATCGAGGCATTACTGCCACGATCGGAGCTGATTTCTTGCTCAAGTCCGCGTGTCCACTAAACTATCAGACCATGAAATCCGATGATCGTGAGTCCAAGGGGATGGGCTACCGGCTACCCCTTCTCCCGCTGCGCGACATCATCGTGTTTCCGCACATGGTCGTGCCGCTGTTCGTGGGCCGCGACAAGTCGCTCTCGGCGCTCGAGGAAGCGATGGCCGGCGACAAGCAGCTGCTGCTCGCCGCCCAGAAGCGCGCGAAGACCGACGACCCGAACGTCGAGGACATCTTCTCGATCGGCACGGTCGGTCACATCATCCAGCTGCTCCGGTTCCCCAAGGGTCCTGTGAAGGTGCTCGTCGAGGGGCGCGCACGCGCGCGGATCCGCGGCTTCGCCCAGAGCGACCCGTTCTTCGTGTGTGACGTCGAAGACGTCGAGGAGACCGACGACGAGAGCGTCGAGATCCTGGCGCTGATGCGCTCGGTGCAGGACGTGTTCGAAGACTACGTCAAGCTCAACACCCGCATCCCGCCCGAGATGCTGGTCAGCGTCCGCACGATCGACGAGCCCGGCCGGCTCGCCGATACGATCGTCGCGCACGTTGCGCTCAAGCTCAAAGACAAGCAGGAGCTGCTCGAGACCCCTGCCCCGTCGCGCCGTCTCGAGCGGCTCGGTGAGCTCATGCAGGGCGAGATCGAGATCCGCCAGGTCGAGAAGAAGCTGCGCTCTCGCGTCAAGAAGCAGATGGAGAAGTCGCAGAAGGAGTTCTATCTCAACGAGCAGATGCAGGCGATCCAGAAGGAGCTGGGTGGCGAGCGCGACGAGTTCAAGAACGAGCTCAACGAGCTCGAGCAGAAGCTCAAGCAGAAGAAGATGAGCAAGGAGGCCAAGGAGCGCTGCCAGAAGGAGCTCAAGAAGCTCAAGCAGATGTCGCCGATGTCCGCCGAAGCGACCGTGGTGCGCAACTACCTCGACTGGGTGCTCGCGCTGCCGTGGGAGGACAAGACCGAGGACCGCCACGACATCAACGAGGCCGAGCAGATCCTCGAGACCGAGCACTACGGGCTGAAGAAGGTCAAGGAGCGCATCCTCGAGTACCTCGCCGTGCAGGCCCTCGTGCCGCGCCAGCGCGGCCCGATCCTCTGCCTCGTGGGTCCGCCCGGCGTTGGCAAGACGTCGCTCGCCCGCTCGATCGCGCACGCGACCGGCCGCAAGTTCGTGCGGCAATCGCTCGGCGGTGTGCGGGACGAGGCCGAGATCCGCGGCCACCGCCGGACGTACATCGGCGCGCTGCCCGGCAAGATCATCCAGTCGCTCAAGAAGGTCGCATCGCAGAACCCGGTGTTCCTGCTCGACGAGATCGACAAGATGTCGATGGACTTCCGCGGCGACCCCGCCAGCGCGCTGCTCGAGGTGCTCGATCCCGAGCAGAACAACACGTTCAACGATCACTACCTCGATCTCGACTACGACCTCAGCGACACGATGTTCATCACGACCGCGAACCAGCAGCACGCGATCCCGCTGCCGCTGCAAGATCGCCTCGAGATCATCGAGCTGCCCGGCTACACCGAGTGGGAGAAGCTCGCGATCGCGAAGCAGTACCTGATCCCGAAGCAGGCGGCGGCCAACGGCCTGAGTGATCTCACGATCACGTGGAACGACGACGCACTCTCCGTGATCATCCACGGCTACACGCGTGAGGCTGGCGTCCGGAACCTCGAGCGCGAGATCGCGACGGTCTGCCGCAAGATCGCCAAGGACTTCCTGTCGGGCGGCCGGACGACGACCTCGTTCGACGTCACGGTCGACAAGCTCACGATCTGGCTTGGCCAGGAGAAGTACCGCGGAGCTCGGCGCGAGAAGGAGGACGAGATCGGCCTCGCGAACGGCCTCGCCGTCACGATGTTCGGTGGCGACCTGCTCACCGCCGAGGTCACGATCGTGCCCGGCAAGGGCAAGCTGACCCTGACCGGCAAGCTCGGCGAGGTGATGCAGGAGAGCGCGCAGGCCGCGATGAGCTACCTGCGATCGCGCGCTGGCACGTTCGGGCTGTCGAACGACTTCCACAACAAGATCGACGTCCACGTCCACTTCCCCGAGGGCGCGATCCCCAAGGATGGGCCGAGCGCCGGGATCACGATGGCCACCGCGATGGCGAGCGCGCTGCTCCGCATCCCGGTGCGGCAGACGCTCGCGATGACCGGCGAGGTCACGCTACGCGGTCGGGTGCTGCCGATCGGAGGCCTCAAGGAGAAGATCCTCGCCGCACATCGAGCGGGCATCACCACGATCCTGTGTCCCGAGGAGAACACCAGGGACCTCAAGGACGTCCCCGAGTCGGTGCTCGCCGAGGTGGCAGTGATCCCGGTCAAGCACATGGACGAGGTCCTGCGCCACGCGCTGGCGCATCCCCAGCCCGACGAGTTCCTGCGCGAGCCGTCGAGTGTCGTCGACTGGCGGATCGTGGAGACGATGCCCCCGAGCGATCCGCGCGACGCGCACTAGCCCGTGCATGGCGGACGCGCCCCCACCACCAGGGGCGCCCTGACCGGCCGAGAAGTCGCCTTGATCGATCGTCAACCGCCCTGGATGCTTGACAGCGAGCAGCGCCCCGACTAAACAACATTTCCTCGGATGCGGGCGAATAGCTCAGCGGAAGAGCGTCGCCCTTACAAGGCGGTGGTCGCAGGTTCGAACCCTGCTTCGCCTACTGAGAACTGATTCTGGAGCGGTAGTTAAGTTGGTTATAACGCCGGCCTGTCACGCCGGAGGCCGCGGGTTCAAGTCCCGTCCGCTCCGCCAACTACGTTGCTGAGATGATTCGAGGTTTTCGCCCGGTGTAGTACCGCGGCCCCGTCCGGTCACGCTGCGTGCCCGGCAACTGCCGTTTGGTCGCCCGCTTTCTTGGGCATCCCCGACGCGCTGGACAGTCGGTTCCCGGCCATCCTGGCTTGATGGCTTCGGCGCCAAAACCACGCGTTCGCACTTCCGTTGGAGCGGGCGCGATCGTTCTCGCGGTCGGTGACATCACGTGCGCCGAGACGGACGCGATCGTGAACGCAGCGAACACCTCTCTGCTGGGAGGTGGGGGCGTGGATGGAGCGATTCATCGCGCCGGCGGCCCAGAGATCCTCGCTCAATGCCAGGCCATCCGTGCTCGACAAGGTGGTTGTCCGACCGGCACGGCCGTGATCACAGGTGGTGGTCGCTTGAGGGCTCAGTGGGTGATCCACGCCGTTGGTCCGCGCTGGCAGGACGGCACCCACGATGAAGAGCGGCTCTTGCGTTCCGCATATCGGGAGTCATTGCGCATCGCGCGCGAGCACAACCTCGGGTCGATCTCGTTTCCTTCGATCTCAACGGGCATCTTCGGCTACCCGATCGGGCTGGCCGCATGCGCGGCGCTGGACGTCATCTCATCAGATTTGAGGTCGAACACGACACCGCTCGAAGTTCATCTGGTCGACCGCGATCTAGCAGCCTACGAAGGGATGCTTTCAGAGAAGCCACGTGGCTGACGGCTCACGAGATGATTCCTGCCCGCGAGGACACGAGAGGACGCGGGATCAGAAACGAGCGTTACTACGTTCCTACACCGCCTTGCGCTTCGCTGGTATTCGCTGCATTTCGGCAGCGACCAACGCCTCGGAACCGCAGCGGAGTGGGTCGGCAAGAGCACCGGGCTGTGGCTCAACGAGCCCGGATTCGTCGTCGAGTACAACGACGTGGTCGGCAACACGCCGGTCGACGCGTGCACCGGGGGCGAGCCGGGCGGCGCGGCGTGCACGCCGGTCACCACGCTGGCCGCCGGCCGCAACCTGACGCGGCCGCCCGGGTTCGAGGACGGCACGTTCAGGCCCGCCGCCGGCGCCGCTCGTCGACGCCGGCTCGCCGGCGATCTGCGATCCGCGACCGCGACCGCGACCGAAGCCGCAGCGACATCGGCGCGTTCGGCGGGCCCGGCGCCGCCTGGGACGTGCCGACCCTGCCGTAGCGGTCCGTACCCGTTCACGCCTCCGCGTCGGGCTCGACGAGCCGGCGGAACTCCGGATCTTCGACGAGCCCCGTGAAGTCGGGGTCGTCCGCGATCTCGGGCGCGAGGTCGGGATCGAGCTCGACGGCGCGTGCGATCGCGGCGAGCGCGAGCGGCCGGTCGCCGCGAAGCGCGTGCGCGCACGCGAGCGTGTAGTGGCTCATCGCGTATCGCGGACGCAGCTCGACGGCGCGCCCGACGGACGCGATGCACGCGGCGTACTCGCCGGCCTTGACCTCGGCCAGGGCGCGGTCGTCGAAGTCGTCCGCCGTCTTCGGCTCGCCCCTCCCGTACTCGAGCGCGAGCGCCTCGCGATTCCGTCCGAGCTCGTGGAGCGTCACGATCCGGTTCTTGCGAGCTTCCACCGCGACCGCGGGGTCGCAGGTGCAGCCCTCGGTGGTCGTGAACGCCGCGAGCGCGTTCTCGTGGTCTGCGCGGTAGGCGAAGCGCAGGCCCCGGACGAACTGCGCCGATCCATTCCCGGGGTCCGCGGTCAGCAGCCGGATGATCAGCGCGTCCGCCTCGTCGTCACGACCGAGTGCGGCGAAGCACTCGGTGGCCTCCTGGAGGGCAGTGATGTCGTGGGGCAACCGTTCGATGAGGCGCAGCCACGCCGCGAGCGCGGCCTCGGGCTCGTCCGCGGCCGCGCTCAGCTTCTGCGCAACCTCCGCCGGCGACTCCGGCTGCGCTCGCGGGCGGCGTCCCGATGACTCCGGGCCGGTGCCCGGCACGTCGGGCGCGTGCAACGCCGGGTCGTCGCCCGTGAGCTGCGGAACGAGCGCGACGAACGCCCAGTCCTGGGAACCGGAGTCGTCGAACACGATCCGCTTCTGGTCGTGCGGGCCGACGACCGTGATGCTGAACAGGCCCTCGCCCGCGTCACCCGCGCCGTCGTCGATCGTGAACTGATCGGCGAGGTCCTCGTCTTCGAGGAATCCGGCCAGCTCGGCGATGCGCGCGTCGGGGGCGTCGTGGCGGATCGAGAGGTGGCACTCGCTCGCCACCGCGATCGCTCCGAGGCGGGCGATGATCGCGCGCAGCGTCGGTCCGCCCAGGTCGAAACCTCCGGCCCAGAAGAACACCATCCGGTCGACGCACATGACCCTGGCCTCGTCCGCGAACAGCCCCTTGATCAAGAACCGGGACGCCTCCTCGTTGGGCCACTCGACGCCGTGACGTCGGCCGAAATCAGTCAGCGGAGGCGACACGCGATCGGTGGCCCACGGCGACGGGTCACTGGCCTCGAAACGAACGTAGTCGTCGACGAGCGAACGCAGCTCCCGTTCGCATCGCTCGGCCGCCTCCGTCGAAGCAAACTCCGCGGCCTGCATCACCACGTGGGCCATTGGCCGCACGCTACGAGCCCGCAACGCCGGCTGTCAATTCCCCACGGCGAGGACATTCAAGCGGCGATTCACCGGGGCCCGATCGCAAGAGTGTGTTCGAGATGAACCGTTGACGCGTGGTTCGAGACCCTCAGCCGTGTGCGAGGGTGAGCCCTTCGAGGAACAGCATGATCTCGCTCTGCCCTCGTCGTGCCAGCCGGTCGATCACCAGGCGAATGGCTGGACGCGAATTGCGCAGTGCCAGCCGCTGACACCAGGCGACTTCTCGTTCGCTCGGCGCGCCCTGCGAGCTCTTCGACTCCTTGAGCTCCCACGCAGCCCGGGCCGCTTGTCGCGCGATGTGCACGGCGTTGCTGGCGTGGGCTGCTTCGCCATGCCAACGACCGTCGCCCTCGGCGGCGCTCACGAGTTGGTCGAACGTGGCGCGCTCGCTCGGCGCGGCATCGCCGTGCGCGGCCCGAGCCCACTCGATCATGAGCTTGAGCTGGGCTTCGGCGGTGAGTGCCAAGCGACAACGGCGAAACCGCCGCACGTCGTCACCGCTGACCACGCCGCTCGCGACGGCGTGATGCGCTGCACATTCAACGAGCGGCGACGTATTCTCGAAGCCTGGCAGCGGACGGCGAACGAGCTCGTCGGCATGTCGGCGGGTATATGCTTCGAACGCGGGCTTGAGCTCGCTGTCGAACAGGTCGATCTCGTCGTCGGTCGGAGCTTCGGCGTCGTCTGTAAAGTGGGCGACCCAACCCTCGAAGGCGGCCAACAGCTTGAGGCAGCCTGCAGTGCCGAGCGCGTCGATGATTCTTTGACACGCGCCGGAGCCGTCACTGTTGGACACATACGCCTCGACGCCTCTGTGGCCAGCCTGTTC
>JAGSPR010000379.1 GCA_018262455.1 Deltaproteobacteria bacterium
GGCGCGCCGTACGCGGGCTGCCGGTCGGTGGCCTCGGCCGCCAGCGCATCGAGCTGCCCGGCGATCTCGAGCGCGCGGGCCGGCTCGACCACGCCGGCGACGAACAGGCAAGCGCCGCGCTCGCGCACCGTGGCGTCGGCACCATCGGGCAGGCACGGCGCGACCGTCGCCCGCGCTGCCGCGGGGTCGTTATCGATCCACTGGAGGAGGCCGAGCGCGGCGCGCCGGATCGGGCGGCGGCTCGGGCCGGCGCGATCGAGCGAGCGCTGGTAGAGTTCGCGGGCGCGCGCGCGATCGCCGGCGAGCGCCATCACCTTGGCAAGGCCCGCGAGGGTGTCCTCGCCCTCGGAGAGCCGGAGCGCTTCCTCGGCGGCGGCGATGGCCTGGTCGTGGCGGCCGGCGGCGCCGAGCGTGGTGGCGTAGACGCCGACGGCGTCGGCCTCGCCGGGGAACGCGTCGCGATACAGGGTACCGATGCGCAGGGCCTCGGTCGGATCGTCGAGGTAGAGCAGGACCGACGAGTAGTGATCGTAGATCCGGCCGCGCAGGGCGTGGGCGGGCTCGGCGAGCAGGGCCTTGTACTCGTCGCTGGCGACCTGGTAGTTGCCCGCGCGATAGTCGAGCTCGGCGGCCCAGAATGCGAGCTCGCGATCGCGCTCGGCCCCGGCACGCGCGAGGGCATCACGGGCGGCGTGCGGGCCGTGTTCGCTGAGCGCGATCGCGGCGTCGAGCAGCGCGCGGTCCTTGCTGCGATCGTCGTTGGCGGGCTGGGTGCGATGGGCGGCGGCGAGCGCCTGGGTGCGATCGACCTCCGAGCCGCCGCCGAACAGGAGCATGTAGGCGAGCGCACGGGGGTGGTCGGGAGCGACGGCGAGCGCTGCACGCAGCGAGGAGGTTGCCTTCTCGTTGTAGAAGACGTCGTACTCCTCGAGCGCACGCTTGACGTAGTCGTCGCCAGGTCGGGAGGCCGGCTCGCGCTGCGCGCGCCACCACCACAGTCCAAGGACCGCGCCCACGACGAGTAACCCGGCAGCCGCGACGAGCGGCCAGCGCCGGGCCGGCGGAGCGAACAGGCGCTGCCGCTCTGCCCCGAAGGCTTCGCGCAGCGCGTGCATCGACTGGTAGCGCGCGGCGGGGTCCTTCGCGAGCGCCTTGAGCACGATGGCCTCGACGGGGTTCGGGACGCCGGGGAGGGCCGGTGCCGGCTCGTCGGTGATCTGCTTGAACAGGGCGTCGATCGAGGTCGCGGTGTAGGGCGGCTTGCCGGTGAGGATCTCGTGCGCGAGGATGCCGACCGAGAACACCTCGCTGCGCTCGTCGGGGAGACCGCCGTCGAGCTGCTCGGGCGCCATGTAGAGCGGGGTCCCGAGGAGCTGACCGGCATGGGTCCGGTAGCTGTCGACGTCCATGCCGGCGGGGCCGAGCTCGTGGGTGACCGCGCTCGGCACCGAGCGCGCGGTCTGCTCGAGCGAGCTTTCGGGCTGGGACGCCGACGGAAACCGCGAGGGCTCCGACGGCATCGTCTCGTCGAGCGCGAGGGCCTTGTTGACGACGATCCTGCTGCCGGAGCGCGCCGCCAGCGGCTCGGAGCCGCGCAGCTTGGCGAGCCCGAAGTCGAGGACCTTGATGCCCTCGGGGGTGACCATGATGTTCGCCGCCTTGATGTCGCGGTGCAGGATCCCGCGAGCGTGCGCGGCGACGAGCCCATCGGCGACCCCCTCGATCCAGCGCAGCGCGAGCTCCAGCGAGGGTGGGCCGTCCTTGCGGAGGGTCTCGGACAGCGTCCGACCCTCGACCAGCTCCATCACCAGGATGTCATCGCCCTGGTGCGCGACGATGTCGAACAGCGTGACGACGTTGGCGTGGCGGATCGCGGCCGCGGCGCGGGCTTCGCGCAGCATGCGGGCACGGCGCTCGAGATCGCCGGCAGCATCGGCGGGCAGGACCTTGAGCGCGACATAGCGATCGAGCCGCTCGTCGCGCGCGCGCCAGACCTCGCCCATCGCGCCGCGGCCGAGCTGCGAGACGAGCCGAAACGGCCCGATCAGATCGCCCGGCTCAGGCACCGGGTGACTTTACCTACGGCGCAGCCCGCGCGATAGGCATGCGCCCCTCACTCAGTCAGAGAGGACCTCGAAGCTACCGTCGCCTGCGTTGTCGAACGGCGACGCCCAGCACAGATCCTCGAGGCCATCGCCATCGAGGTCACCGACCCAGCGCGCCTGGCCGGCGAAGCCCTTCGGCAGCTGGCGCGCGAACGTGAACGGGGCGGGCGCCTGGATCGTGAGCTGCGCGGTCGTCAGAGAAACGCTGCCGGTCGGGATCGCCCCGCCGAACCACACGAAGGCCTTGCCGAGGTTGCCAGGCGCGCCGCCGATCACGAGGTCCTGGCGGCCGTCGCCGTCGAGGTCTCCCGCCGTGCGGTCGTTGCCGACGACGAACACGCCGAACCGCGCGTTCGAGGTGCCGGTGATCGTGGTGAGCTTGATCCCAGGATCGGAGGTCCTCGCCACGCCCGCCGTGCCGACGACGTTGCCCGACACGATCAGAGCCTGCCCGGTGCTGCCGCTCAGGCGGAACGCCGAGATCACCATGTCGCGGGCTCCATCCCCGTTCTGGTCGTCGATGCTGGTGACCTGCGACCCGAACTCGGTGATCTGAGACGTGGTGGCGAAATCGATCTGAACGTCACGCCCGATCGCGAACGCGCGGGGGCTGACGCCGGGCGCCGTGGGGCGCGCGCCGTCGCCGCGGAGCACGAACAGGCTGTCGTTGGCGGTGAGGTAGTCGTCCTCGTAGGCGACCACGAGGTCATCCGTGAGGTCGGTCGGGCCTTCGGTGGGGCCGACGGCATGGAGGTAGAAGCCGAGGTGTCTGCCGGGGGTCGCGCCGGGATCGACGAACAGCTCGCAGATCGCGCCGCCTGCCGGGCCCGGATCGAGATCCGACAGCGCGACGTCGGTGGTGACCGTCCCGCCGTACAGCACGACCACGCCGCCCTTCCCTCCGCCGCTCGGCGCGGCGGCGACGAGGTCGAGCAGGCCGTCGCCATCGACATCCGCCGAGACGACCGAGCTGCCGAGTCCGCTGTTCGCGAAGAACCCCGGCGAGGTGGCGTCGACCGTGATCGCGAGGTCGGCGGTGGTGGCGTCGCGAGTCCCGGTGCCGAAGGCCGCGCCGCCGCGAAACACCCGAAGTTCGCCGCTGCCGGCACCTGGGGCCCCGACCGCGAGATCGTCTCGGGTCGCGCTGCTCCACCGCACGGTCGCGAGCCCCGAGCCGAACCGGCCGTTCGCCACGCTGCCCGTGAGGACGAGGTCGGGAGTCGCGCCGATCACCGACGCGCCGCCGAAGTAGACGTAGACCGCACCGGCCTTGAGCTTGCCCGCGACGTCCTGGGTGGGCGCGGCGATCGCGAGATCCTCGAGCTCGTCATCGTTGAACTTGCCATGGGCGATCGCGTAGCCGAGGTTCAATGCCCCCTGCGACGGATCGGGAGCCACGATCGCGCCGGTCCGATCGAAGCCAGGGGTCAGCGGACCCTCGATCCGCGCGGGCGAGCGATTGCCCGCGGCATCGAACGTGGCGATCGCGACCCAGTACGCGGTGCCCGGGCGCGCGGGAAACAGGTCGACCGCCTCGTCCGCGCCTACCGCGACGGGCACGGCGGTCGGGATCACGGTTCCGGTGGTGTCGAAGTTCGCCTCGGTGAGCGCGGTGGTCGCGAACTTGACGACGTACGAGGCGACCGGCTGGCCGGCGTCGTCGGGAGACCGCCAGCGCGCCCGGATCCGCTGACGGTTGACGCTCGTGACGACGTAGTCATCGACGACCGGCGGCGCCGTGAGATCGACGCGCACCCCGAGGGTGGCGCGGCCGAACGAGGCTCCCGCGGTCGCGGTCGCGACGATCGTATGCGACGGCGGCGACTCGGAGAGCGTGAGGTCGATGCACCAGCGCGTGCCGGTCACGGTCGCATCGACTGCAGCGCCGCCATCGAGTGCGACCTCGACCGAGGCGCCTGCCCGGTTGACGGTCCCGCACACCGGCAGCGCGAGCGAGCTCCCGGTGAGGACGCCCTCCTTGCGACCGAGCGTGCCGTTGGCGGCGGGTTGCGCGAAGCTCACCGACAGATCCGACAGCGTGAGCGGGCATGCCTCGGTCTCGTGATGGTTACCCTCCGCGTCGATGCCGGTGCCGACCAGCAGGCTCTCGCCGGGACCGAGCGTGACGGCGAGGTCGCCATCGCCAGGCACGTCGAAGCTGGCCGTTCCGGAGGCGGTGGAGACCGCGAGGGTCCGGCGATCAGCGCCGGGCGCGGCCACCCGGGCCACGATCTGCACGCCGTCGAGCGCGGGATCGGCATCGCTGGCGGGCGTGAGCGCGGCGCCGCACGGCACATCCGGGTTCACGATCTCGAGGGTCGGGGAATCGGCGGTGACGTCGAGCGTGACCCGGTCGGAGCCGCGCCCGCATTCGCCCTCGCCCGTCGCGCGCAAGGTCACCCGATACGAGGGGACCGTGATCACCGAGAACACGGCGTTGCCGTCGGCGTCGACGGTCGTGTGCTCGGTGGAGAGCACCACGTCATCGGCGCCGAGCACCTCGAGCGATACCGACTCGCCGCGCGAAAGCGAGGTGCGGACGCGGACGTCGGCCTGCACGCCCGGCGCGGCCGGGTCGACATCGACCAAGATCGCGGAGCTCTGAACCGAGACGAAGACCTCGGACTGGCAGAGCGGTCCGTCGCCGCAGGCCGCTTGTACGCACGTCACGACCCCGAGCAGGAGCCACCGTCCTTGCATCAACTGCGATGTTACTACTCATCTGGACCTGCCGCCAAACTCCACCTCACGTGGTGGAGGTCACGGGGTCGACAGGAACTCGAGCAGCGCCTTGTTGAAGGCCGCGGGGTCCTGCCACAACGCGAAGTGGCTGGTGTTCTCGAACACGACGAGCCTGGCGTTCGGGATGAGCTGGGCCATCTCCTTGATCTGCGCGAGCTCGATGATCTCGTCGTGATCGCCGTCGGCGATCACGGTCGGTGCCTTGATCGCGCGCAGCTTCTCCTTGGTGAATCCCGACTTGCCTCGCCAGACCGGGAGCAGCGAGTCGATGACCGCGTTGTACGCCTTCGGGCTCTTCGAGAGCCTCAGGTAGTCGGCTCGACACTTCGCGGTGTACGCGGTGAACGTGGACGTCGGCCTGCCCCGCGGCTTGCTGCCGTTCGAGTCGTAGTTCGCCCCCAGGATGAACAGCTTGGTGACGCGATCGGGGTTGACGATCGCGAGGTCGAGCCCGATCTCGCCGCCGTCACTCCAGCCGACGATGGCCGCGCTCGCGAGCTTCAGCTTGTCCATCACCGCGATCACGTCCGCGGCCATCGCGTGATACGTGAGCTGCGTCTTGCCGAACGTGCTGCGGCCCTGGTGGCGGCTATCGATCACGATCACGCGAAATTTCTGCGCGAGCTCCGGAACCTGAAACGCGAAGTGGTCGCCGTTGCCGAGCCCGCCGTGGAGCAGGATCACCGGATCGCCCTGGCCAAAGCTGGCGTAGTAGATCTGGGCGCCGGCGATCTCGACGTGGCCGGACGCCGTCGGCGAGGGCATCGCGGGGGGCAGCGGCAGCTCCTGCCATCGGGGCTTGGCGAGCGCCGGGGCTGGCCCGAGCGCCAGCGCGAGCATCACGATCACCAGGCGGCGGGTCACTCCCCATGATGGAGCAGACGCCGCGAGAACGCGAGCTTCAGCTCGCTTGCAGCGACAGCACGACCTTGAACGGCAGCTCCATCGGGTCGCCATCCTTGTCCTTGGGCACCGGGAACCGCCAGCCGGCCATGATGCCGCTGACGCAGGCATCGATCGTCGAGGTCAGCCCGCTCGCCGCGCTGTCGATCGTGTGCCCCTTCTCGTCGACCGTGAACGAGATCGCGATCTTGCCACTCAGGGTCTGGTCATGGACGAGATCCAGCCGGTAGCAGCGCTGCAGCCCGACCATGTAGCTGGTCTTGATCCGGTCCACCACCATGTCGGCGGTGAGCGTACCCACCTCGTGGGGTGGCTGCTTGGGGCCGGATGGCACGAGGACGATCCGGACCGGTGTTTCGTCGTGGGCCGGCGTCAGCTTCGTGAGCTGCGGATCCGCGATGTGGGGGCCGTCGGGGCCATTGCCGAGGTGGTGGGGATCGGTGTCGCGAAAGCCTTTGGGGCTTCCGCCGACCGTGACATCCCCGTTGCGGCGGCGGAGCTCCTCGATCTGCTTGTCGAGCGTGGCGCCCGGCTGTCGGCTGCTGAGCTCGCCTTGGCCGTTCGGTCCCGGGGTGTTGTTGGGCATCATCCTAGCCCAGAGATCGGGGTCCTCGGGCGTCGGCATCGCGTCGTGCCGACCGCGAGGCACGATCGGCCGGGCGGTCTGGGTCGGCGCCACGGGCGGCGCGACGCCCGGCTCGGTGCTCGGCGGCAACGGGCTGGGCTCGAGATCGGGCGCCGTGGTGTT
>JAGSPR010000380.1 GCA_018262455.1 Deltaproteobacteria bacterium
CACGCCGTGCGCTTGCCAGCCCCGGCACCCGAGGCGAGCGCGACCGGGAGCACCACGGGAAGCGCCACCGGCGGGGGGACCGGCAACGCGGCGACCATCGCCGCGAGCACCACCCCGGGCACCGCGAGGGTCACGACGACGAGCGGGAACCCGAGGGCCGCACCAACCGCGAAGCCCACCACCCCGCCTACGAACAGCCCGAGGTTGAAGACCGCCAGCCGACTCGCCTTCTGCGGGCCTTCGAAGATCTGGCCGAGGATCGAGTTGGCGACCGGCACCACCGCCGCCGTACCGAACCCCACGAGCGCGCGAGAGATGCCGAGACCGAGGTAGCTCGATCCCAGCGCCCCGAACGCGCCAGCGGCGCTCGCGACGATCATCCCCACCGCGATCACGCGTCGGCGATCGAAGCGGTCTCCTGCCCATCCGAACCCCAGCGTCGCCGCGGCGTGCGGGATCATGAACACGGTCTGCAGCAGGCCGATCTGCGCATCGTCGATCCCGTACCGGGCGGTGAGATCTGGATAGACGGCGAACAGCGCGTTCCGGGCGGCATACGAGACCAGGTTGGTCAGCGCGAGGACGACGAGGATGTGCGTCCCGTACGAGCGCTGCGGACCGGTCATGGCGGTGCGGCCGGGCCCTCGGAGAGCTTCAGGTCGTACAGGCCCTCGCCGCTCGCATCGGTGCCGCGGATCCTCACGATC
Organism: Deltaproteobacteria bacterium; assembly: GCA_018262455.1. The sequence goes on from JAGSPR010000380.1 coordinate 708, forward strand.
GCATGCCCGTTCGCCGGCACCGCACCAGTGACCTTCTCCGCCGCCCCCTTGCCCTTCTGGTCGCTCTTGCTCACGACCTTGCCGTCGACGATGAGCTCGACCGAGAGGTCGGCCTCGCTCGGGGTCTCGATGTGAGCGTCGATCGTGCGGGCAGCGGGATCGGGCGCGACCGCGAAGCAATCGATGTCACCGGGGCTCCACTGCCCGTGAACGACGGTTCGATCCGCCGGGATCCCCATCGGCTTCTCGAGCGTGTCGTCGGGCTCGACCTCGGTGTCTGGTTCGGGATTCTTCGCCAGGACGCGGAGCGTGTACGCTGACTCGGGGTTGGACGGTGTCCCCTTGATCGTCAGATAGTGAAACGGTGACGCGCCAGCCGGCAGCACGGGGATGAGCCCGCGCAGGGTCAGTCCGGCGTCCCGAGGTGCCTTGCGAGTCACGATCACCTGCCCCACTCCGTCGGCAAGCTCGAGCGTGAATGCGACGTTCTCGATCGCGGAGATCTCGATGTCGAGCGAGTTCTTCGCCGACAGGGTCTCGACCGAGAGCTTCCAGACGTCCGTGTCGCCCGCCCAGCCGATGAAGCCGGTTACCGGGTCACCGACGATCAGATCGTTCGCCGTGCCGCGATCGTCGTCAGGCTCGCGCTCGGCGTTCGCCGCAGGTGGCAGGACCGACGCGGTGATGTCGTATGGCAAGACGGCGGCCTGCGCGACCGACGCGCCCTTTCCGCGCTTGCCCGTCTTGGTCACGACCTTCTTGCCGCGCACCACGGCGGTGTAGCGGCCGGCCGTCACGCCGAAGTTCGCGATGCCTTCTCGGGTCTTCACCGTGCCGCGATCCGAGCGCGCGAGCACCGTGCCGGAACCATCGAGGAGATCGAGCGTGAGGTCGGTGTTCTCGACCGCGGACACGTCGATTGCGAGCGCGCCCGCGGCCGGGATGTCGACCCGGTAATAGTCGGCGTCGTTCTCGGGCTCGATCCGACCATGGATCGTGCCCCCAAGAGCCAGCGGCATCGCGACATCATCGCCGTCGTTGGGCTCGACTTCGTCGGATCGGGTGCCAGCGGGACCACCGTCCGCTGAGGTCGGGATGCTGATCGGCTCCACCGGCGCGGCATCTCCGGTCCGATGCTGGCGCTTCTTGCTGCCGCATGCGCACAGCGCGACGGTCACCGCGATCGCGATGCCACGTCGCAAGTCAGCCCACCTTGGACTTCTCGGCCGCCCCTGCGAGGAACTCGGCAGACGACACGACGACGCCCTCGCATCGGATCTCGCCCTTCATCTTGAAGATCTTGCCCTTGCGGAGCGGGATCACTTCGATGATGAGCTGGTCACCGGGGGTGACCATCTTGCGAAACTTCACGTTGTCGATCGCCATGAAGAGCAGGATGTGGGTGGTTGGATCGAACGTCACGGAGCGCGCGGCGAGGATGCCGCCGGCTTGCGCCATGGCCTCGATCTGGAGCACGCCCGGCATCACCGGGACACCCGGGAAGTGGCCCTGGAAGTACGGCTCGTTGAACGAGACGTTCTTGAGGGCGACCACCTTGTCCTCGCTGACCTCGAGTACGCGATCGATCAGCAAGAACGGGTAGCGATGCGGCAGGAGCCCGAGGATCTGCTCGGCCTTCAAGGCTGCGGCGGGAGGTGGAAGGTCAGGCCGCTCCGACATGCGGCCTTCGTATCATGCCAGCGAGCTGCTGGGCGAGCCTGTGCCCTTGGGGCGCGCCAGCGAGCCGCTGGGCGAGCCTGTGCCCCCTCGGGATACAGCTATCAGGTCACTTCATCTCGGCGTTGAGCTTCTGCGTGAGGTCAACCGATGGATCGGCCCACACCGTTGCGCTCTGATCGATGATCAGCTGGACACCCTCGGCCTTCGCGATCTTCTCGATCCGGGGCTCGGCCTGCTTGAGGAGATCCTGGATCAGCTTGGTCCGATCCGCGGCGAGCTCACGCTCGAGCTTGGCGTACGTCTGCTGGAGCGCGACGAACTTCTTCTCGAGCTCATCGCGCTTGGTCTTGAAGACGTCGGGCTTGAGCACGGCCTGCTGCTTCTCGAGGTCGGCGCCGGCCTTCCTGAGGTCGGTCTGCTCCTTGTCGAGCGTGGCCTGCTTGGCCTTTCGCGTCTTCTCGAACGCCTCGTTGGCGCGCTTGCCTGCCGGCGTGGTCGAGAGCGTGTTCTCGATGTCGATGACGCCGACCTTGACCGTGGCCGGCACGGCGCTCTGTGCGCTGTGGAGCGAGCCAACGAGCGGCGACACCATGAGGCCAAGACCCAGACAACCAAGAGCGAGATAGCGATTCATGAATACCTCGGAAGCCACCCGGCGAAAGCCGGGGAAAGTACGTTGATACAACCAGTTCGACGGGTGTCAAAGCCCGGATGTTCAATCGGTATGGATCGCGCCCGCCGTGGCGAGATCCGGGCGAATCCAGCGATCAGAGGAAGTTACCGATCGTGAACTCGAATACCAGCGGATCCTCACCGGGCTGCGCGTCGAGCGGGATGCCCCACTCGAACCGCAGCGGGCCGATCGGCGAGAACCAGCGGAAGCCAAATCCGACCGACTTGCGGATGCCGTTGATCAGCGAATCCGGCAGCCGGAAGCAAGGGTCGAACTTGATCGAGATCGACGAGTTCTTGCGCTGCAGCCCCGAGCAGTACCGATCCTCGAGGTTGTACGCATTGCCCATGTCGAAGAACACGACGCCCGAGATACCGACCTTCTTGAACAACGGGAACTCGATCTCGTTGTTGATGATGATCTGCAAGTTGCCGCCAAGCGGCAGGCTACCGAGCGACTGGCCCACGTCGCCCGGAGGTTGCGTGAGCAGCTGGGGACCGAGCGTGCGGGGGGCGTAACCACGGATGTCGTAGATGCCACCGACCAGATAGCGCTCGGAGATCGGGACACCGAGGGGATCCGTCGAGGTCGTGATGCCGAGCTCGGCATTGGAGTGAAGGACGAACGGCCCCCACAGGTTGCGGTAGTAGCGCGAGAAGCCGCCCCAGCGGACGAACCTGTTTTCCGAGCCGGTGTACTGGCTCGCATACTCGGCGAACAGCGTGTGGTACCAGCCGGCGCTGGGGAACAGCCGGTTGTTCCGTGAATCCCACGACAGCGACGCCCTGAGCGAGGATGTCACGCCGCCGCGGAACAGGTTGGCGACACTCGTCGCTTCGATCGGCGCGGACGTGGCGCCGAGGTTCGCGATGCCGCCCGTACCGGTCGAGATGTCGACGTTCTCGAGCTTGTAGGTGAGGAACGCGCGCGCCTCGTAGGACAGTGGATAGCCCCACGTGAGGGTGCCACCGCTGGCGTTACGGAAGAACGTGCCGAACCCGCGGCTCTGGTTGTAGAGGTCGAACGCGAACGTCCACTGGGTGTCGAGGAAGTACGGCTCGACGAAGCGAAGCAGGAACAACTGGCGCAGGCTCGAAAGCTGAGCCTGGAGGGCCAGAGTCTGGCCACGGCCGAACAGGTTATTCTGCGAGATCTGCGCCTGGGCGATGAAGTTCTCGACACTCGAGAAGCCTGCACCGATCTGGAAGGTACCGGTCGGGCGCTCGCTGACCTCGACGTTGACCTCGACGAATTCGTCACTCGACCCGCGCTTTGTCGACACGACCACGTTCTCGAAGAAGCCGAGCGCGTTGATCCGGCGCTTGCTGATCTCGAGGTTCGTGTTGTTGAACAGCTCGCCCTCGGAGATCTTCATCTCGCGACGGATCACCTTGTCGCGGGTCTTCGAGTTGCCGCGGATATTGATTCGCTCGAAGTAGGCGCGCTTGCCACGCGCGACCTCGAAGGTCAGGTTGATCTTGCGATTGGGCAGATCGACCTTCGTGAGTGGCAGGACGTTCGCGTACGCGTAGCCCTGGTCCTGGTAGTAGTTCGAGAGCTTCTCGCGATCCTCGGCGATCCGGGTCCGCGAGAACTTCATGCCCGGGCGGATGGTGATCCTCTCGAGGTTCTTTCCGGTGGTGCCGATCAGGTCGCCCTTGAAGTTGACGGTACCGATCGTGAAGACCGGCCCCTCGTCGACGGGGATCGACAGGTACATGTACTGCTTGTCGCGTGACAGCCGGAGCTGCGGCGTGCCGACCTTGACGTTGGCGTAACCGCGATCCCAGTAGTGCGCCGACACCAGCAGGAGATCGCGGTCGAATGCTTCCTGGCTGTAGGTGCCGGAGTCGTTCAGGAAGCCCATCGCGTCCTGCCGGCGCGTCGAGATCGAGGCCCGCAGCTCGTCATCGTCGATCGTGTTGTTGCCGATGAACTGGACGTCGCGGATCTTGACCTTGGCCTTCTCGTCGACCTTGAAGTAGACGTCGACCTCGGCCTCGTTCACCGGCTTGATCTCGTAGTCGACCGTCGCGAGGTAGAAGCCCTTCTGGACGTAGAGGTCCGCGATCTTCTCCCGGTTCTTCTTGACCTTCGAGATGTCGACGATGGCATCGAGCTCGAGATCGATCACGTCGTTGATCTTGTCGAGCCCGAGCTCGCTCTGACCGGCAATGAGGACCTTGCGGATCGCGGGCTTCTCCTTGACCGCGAATGTCAGGGTGACACCGCCCGACGGGGCGATCTCCGCCTCGACATCGATGTCCGCGAAGAATCCCATCTTCCACATCGCGCGCAGGTCCTCGCGCAGCTTGGCAGCGTCGAGCAGCGTGCCCGGCTTCGAGAGCAGCTGGACCTTGATCGCGTCGTCCTCGACCTTGCGATTGCCGCGGAACTGCACGCGCTCGATCGCGCGGCCCTGGAGGTTGAGCGCAGGCGTGGCCGGCGCGTTCGCGTCTGCGGGGGCGGCCGGGGCCGGGGCCGGAGCCGGGGCCGGTTGTGCGGCAACGGGGCCCGCGACCGCGACCGCGAGGGCAACACACGATACGAGGACGCGTCGCATCACGAGATCGCTCCCCCGTCTGGTTGTTCGATCGCAGTCGCCGGTCCGCCCTCGGGACGAGGTCCGGAGCTCGGCAGTTGGGACTGTTCGTCATCCGCCACGTGGCCCGCCGGTGCGCTCTCGTCATCGACGAGCCGGCCACCATCGACCATACGAACGCGTCGCGGCATCAAGGCTGCGAGGTCAGGATTGTGTGTCACGACGAGCAAGGTCGAGCCGCGCTCGCGGTTGAGATCGAGGAACAGCTCGTGGATCGCCATCCCGGTCGCGCGATCGAGGTTGCCCGTCGGCTCGTCCGCGAGCAGCAGCGAGGGGCCGAGGACCATCGCACGAGCGAGCGCAACCCGCTGCTGCTCGCCACCCGACAGCTCGCTGGGTCGGTGGGTGAGCCGGTGCGTCAACCCGACGCGGCCGAGGATGTCGCGGGCCATCTTCCCCGCCTGGTTGACCGACAAGCGCTGGATAAGGGCCGGCATCATGACGTTCTCGAGTGCCGTGAACTCCGGCAACAAATGGTGGAACTGGAAGACGAAGCCGATCCTGCGGTTGCGGAACTCGGCGAGTCGTCCCGCACCCATCGTGGTCAGCTCCTCCCCATTGAACTTGATCGATCCGGAGGTGGGGAGGTCGAGGGTGCCGAGGATCTGGAGGAACGTGGACTTGCCGACGCCCGAAGCGCCGACGACGGCGACCATGTCGCCCGAGGCGAGGGTCAGGTTGACATCCCACAAGATCGGCAGCGCCTGGCCGCCGTGGACGTACGCCTTGCCAAGGTTCCGCACCTCGACGCGCGCACCGTGTCGACGCAGAGGCGTGACCGAAGCCGATGGGGAGGCCGTTGGAGCGGAGGGGCGCAACGCGGCGCGATCGT
>JAGSPR010000381.1 GCA_018262455.1 Deltaproteobacteria bacterium
GCGAGCCGCGAGCTCGTGCGTCGAGATGGCTGGCCGGCCGGGGTAATGCTGCCCCGGCCGGTCTTATTTTCGGCGCGGGTCCCGCTCGGCGGGATCCGCGCTGTTCGTCGTGAACGAAGGTGGTGCCCACAACCATGCGCATGTATTCGCGTACCTGACGCGATGGCGGGGTGGAGACGACTGACCTGACCACGCGCTTGCCGTGACCTGACCAGGCGAGTTGCCAGTGGTCTTCGATCGGGGCGCAACCCGTTGATCCGTCAGCACGCCGCCTACATGAGCGGGTGGCACACACGCTGCACGATGGTTGCTCACCAATCCTCGACGGAGAACCTCACCATGATGACTCGCAACCTCTCGTTCACCCTCCTGCTTGCACTCGGCGCCGCTGCGACCGGTTGCGCGGCCGCCCCGGTCGGCTCCGGCGACGATGGCGTTGGGAGTGGAAGTGACCCAGACCCGGGTGCCGTCCCGCTGACCCCCCAGGGCCAGTTCTCCATCACCAGCGACTTCGACCTCGCGACCAACGCCCCCGGCACCGCCGGCAAGGTCGTCAACTACTTCATCTCCGCCACCGACGATCCCGAGGACCCCACCAAGTTCCTCGTCGACGAGCTGATCAAGCAGCTCCCCGAAGGCACGATCAAGAACACGATCACGAACTCGGCGCCGTTCGTCACCGGCTACCTCAACGATCGGCTGCTCGAGATCGCCCCCAACTTCGTCGGCAAGATCATCGATGTCGGTGACGCCTTCGGCCAGGTCACCAAGCACTTCGGCACCGTCGAGGTGCTCGATGTCGATTCCTCCGGCCACACCGTGCTGACCGTCAAGGGTCTCCACTTCAAGATCGACAACGTCGATCAGGACTTCGCGTTCGCCGACTTCCAGATCCCCGAGACCAAGCTCGACAACGTGATGATCACCCTCGAGCAGTCCGGCAAGATCACGATCAGCGATCACAAGGTCGGCCTCAAGTACGGCCAGATCCTCCGCATCGCGCTCGACCAGGCCATCATCCCGCTGATCGACCCCAGCGCCCGCAACCTCGGCGAGCTCCTTCACAACGTCGTCAACTGCCAGGCCGTCGGCGCGAAGGTCTTCGAGGCGCTCAAGATCGGCTCGGCGAGCACCTTCGAGTCCGCCTGCAACACCGGCCTCACCGCCGCCGGCGGCGCCGTCTACCTCCTGATGGACACCGTCGACACCACCGCGCCCTCCGCGCTCGAGTTCGGCCTCACCGGCACCGCCCGCGGCGTCGACCGCGACGACGACGGCCGGATGGACGAGATCACCGCCGGCACCTGGGAAGGCACCCTCGGCTACGCCGGCATGCCCGGCCCCCTCGGCACCGCGACCTTCTTCGGCAAGAAGATGTAGCCCGGCCTCGCTCCCCTACGCGTGACCCACGCCGTCCTTCGGGACGGCGTTTTTTTTGGCTAGTACATCGATCGGTCGGGCGCCGGTGCGCCGGAGTGGCGCTCGAGCTCGGCGTTGACGAAGCCGCCCAGCACGATCGAGAACGTCGACAGGTAGAACCACAACAGCACCACCACGACGCTGCCGAACGTGCCGTACCACAGGTCGTAGTTCGCGACGCTTTCGACGTAGAGCGAGAGGGCCCACGACATCAGGACCAGCAGCAGCGTCGACGTCAGGGCGCCCGGCCACAGGTGCCGCTCGGTGAGGTCCCGCGGTGACGGCGCGTAGCGGTACAGCAACATCAGCGCGCACAGCATCACCGCCATCAGCACCGGCCAGCGCAGCCAGAGGCCGATGCCGTGATCGTCGATGTGCAGCAGCGCGAACACGGCCGGCAGCGCGACGATGACGGACAGCATCACGATGAGCCCGAGCAGCGTGGTCGCGGCCATCGCGATCGTGATCAGGAGCTTGTGGAGGGGACGACGGCGCTCGCGGACGCGGTAGGCACGGTTGAGCGCGTCGATCAGGGCGCGTGCGGCGCCACGGGCCGACCACACCGCGACCACGACGCTGACCGCGAGCGCGAGCCCGATGTCCCGGCTCGAGCGCCTGGTCTGGCGCTCGAGCTGCTCGCCGAGGAACACCACCACATTCGGTGGCAGGACCTTGTCGAGCCCATCCAGGTGCGAGCTGATATGAGACGGGTCCGCCACGACGCCATAGATCGCGACCGTCGCCGCGATCGCCGGCACGACGGCGAACACCGCGAACAGCGCGGTCCCGCCCGCCAGCATCGGCATCTCGCCGAGCAGGGCCTCGCGCGCGGCACGCACCCAGTGCGCGACCATCGAGTCACTCGCCTCGATCCACGCTCGCCAGCGTCGCCAGAATCGCACACCTCGATCTTACGCTACGATCGCGAGCCGTGATCGACACCCACTGTCACCTCGACCTCGATGCGTTCGCGGCCGACCGAGCTGCCGCGGTCACGCGCGCGCGGGCTGCCGGGGTGAGCGGAATGCTGATCCCGGCGGTCCGACCGCAGACGTGGCCGGCGCTGCTGGAGATCGCGAGCCGCCATGCGCACGAGGGCGTGCGCTGCGCGATCGGCATCCACCCTCAGGTCGTGCCCGAGCTCACCGCGTCCGAGCTCGCCGGCGACCTCGAGCAGCGGCTGGCCGCCGGCGCTCGCGCGGCGATCGCGATCGGCGAGTGCGGCCTCGACGGCCGAACGGGCGCGCGCGAGCTCCAGGAGGATGTCTTCCGGGCGCACATCCGCGCCGCTCGCACCCTCGGCAAGCCGCTCATCATCCACGTGCTCGGGGCGCATGACACCGCGCCGCGGATCCTGCGCGAGGAGCGCGCCAGCGAGGTCGGCGGCGTGCTGCACAGTTACTCCGGTGGCGCCGAGCTCGTGCCGATCTATCGCGACCTCGGGCTCGCGTTCTCGTTCGCCGGGCCGATCAGCTATCCCGGCGCGCGTCGCCCCGTCGCTGCCGCACGAGCGGTGCCCGCCGCGCTGTTGCTCGCCGAGACCGATGCGCCGGATCAGGCGCCCGAGGGCCACCGCGGCGAACGCTCCGAGCCAGCCTTCCTGCCGGCGGTGATCGCCGCGCTCGCGGCAGCGCGGGGGGTAGACGTCGCGGAGATGACCGCGCTCACCACCGCCAACGCGCGCCGGATCTTCGGAGCCTGGTGACCGCGCCCCCGCAAGGGGGACCAGCCGAGTCGAATCGGCTTGGTCCATCGCCGGGCCGATCGTAACCTCCCCGCGATGACGACCCACCGTCGGTTCGACCGGACCGCCCGCCTGATCGGCGATGCCGGCATCGAGCGGCTCGCCCGCTCGACGGTCACCGTGTTCGGGGTCGGCGGCGTGGGCTCGTATGCCGCCGAGGCGCTCGTGCGGAGCGGCGTCGGCCGGGTGATCCTCGTCGACTACGATCGGATCTGCGTCACCAACGTGAACCGCCAGCTCCACGCGCTCAAAGGCACGCTGGGCAAGCCGAAGGTGCACGTGATGGCGGAGCGGCTGCGCCTGGTCAACCCGGACGCCACGATCGAGTCGCGCTCGGAGTTCTACGGTCCGGACACCTCGGCCCGGCTGCTCGTGCCCGAGCCGGACGTGGTCATCGACGCGATCGACAACATGGCGGCCAAGATGCACCTGATCGCGACCTGCGTGCGCGATCGGCTGCGGCTGGTGTCGTCGATGGGGGCCGCGGCGCGGCTCGATCCCACCGCGGTCCGGGTCGCCGATCTATCGGAGACCCGCGTCGATCCGTTCGCGCGCGACCTCCGCCGCAACCTCCGTCGCAAGCACGGGCTCGATTGCACCCAGCACCTCGGCGTGTGGTCGGTCTATTCGGAGGAATCACCGATCCCGCCGCACCACCTCGCGTATGACGATGGCGCGTTCCAGTGCGTCTGCCCCGGCGGCCAGAACGGCGTGAACGACTGCGAGCACAAGAACCGCGTCGAGGGCTCGGTCGCCTTCGTGCCCTCGGTGTTCGGCGCCACCGCGGCGTCGGTCGCCATCAAGCTGCTACTCGGGCTGCCACTGCCGCTGCCCCGCGTGATCGATCGCGACGCTCCCGGGCCACGCCGGCCCAACCGGCTGTCGCCGTCGCCGAGCTGAAGCTCCATCACTAGCTCCAGGGTTAGATTTCCACGAGATTTCCCTGGAACCAGGGGCTCGGGTTGCTAGTGTCGGGCCGTGCAGAAATACCTCCCGGCCTGGGCGTTTGGTGTGCTGTCGGCGGCGGGCGTCGTGCTCGTCGCATCGATGTTCGTCAACTGGGTCGACGTCGGCGGGCAATCCGCGACCGGGCTCGGCCTGGCGTGGGACAACATGAGCTGGCTGTTCCTCGTGCCGGTCGTCGGTGGGTTGCTCGCCGCCTCCGCCGCGAACCGCTCGGAGCACACCCGGCTCGCGGCGATCGCAGCAGGTGTCGTGGTCTCGGGCGACGTGATGTTCCAGTTCGCGAAGAACCTCGTCGACTCCGGCGTGGACACCTGGCTCATCCTCGGCGGCGCGGGCGTGATCCTCGGCGGCATCACCACCACGCGTCGCAGCTGGCGGGTGGCCGGCGGAGCCGCGGTGCTCGTCGGGTTCTTCGCGCCGTGGGATGACAGCTCGATGTGGCGGATGCTGACCAGCCACGAGCTCGACTTCCTCACCCGTGGACTCGGGATCACGGTCCGGATCCTGTGGTTCGTCCCGCTCGCAGGGCTCGTCGCGGTCGCCAGCGGATCGTCGGTGTCGGCACGCGGCGGACGCCTCGCGCTGGTTGCGGGCGCGACCGTGTTCGGTTCGTTCGTGTGGGTCATCGGCTCCGCCGCGAACACCGTGCTCGCCTGGGGCGCATGGGCTGCGCTCGGTGCCAGCGCACTGGCGCTCGTGATCGGCGTGTTCGCTCCGGGCTCGGCGACCCGGCCCGCGGTCGCGGCGAAGGCCTGATCCGCGCGCTCGCCAACGCCGTCGTGGTGATCGCGGCGGTCATCGGACCGATGATCGTGGCGGTCACGGGCACGGGCTGTGACGACCGTCGCTCGGAGGTCAAACCAGTCGAGATCGGCTCGCTCGAGGCCTACCTCGCGAGCGTCGCGCGTGCTGATGAGGCAGCGCGGCAACGCGAGATCGCGCGCTGGCAATTCGACGAGGCTGCGTGGCGACGGACCGTCGTCGAGCCGTACCGCACGCTCCACGCGGAGTACGTCGCCGCGTGGAACGCCGCGATGCCCTCGCTGGTCGCGCGGCTCGCAGCACCGGGGACGATCGAGACCCGGCCACACTTCGCGGACGACCCCCGGCTGACACCGGCGCAGGCCCGCGCGCGGTGGGCGCTGCCGGTCGGGTTCGCCAGCCAGGTCGCCTCGCAGGGCGGCGTGCCGATCGATCTGGTGTTCGTGCGTGACGGTGATCGATGGCGAGCGATCACCGGGCTCGATCGCATCATCCGGTCACACGTCGCCGCGCTCGATACCACCTGCGCCAGCGTGCTCGATCTCGCCGCCCCACCCCCGCGGTGCCGCGACCTCGCGTGGGAGATCGCCGACGCCGCCCTGAGAACCGATCGCGCACGGTTCGCGCACGCGTGCTCGCTGGCGGCGAGCCACTGTGCTACGCCGTGACGATGATCAGCAAGGGCGACAAGGTTCCTTCCGTCACCATCAAGCAGGCCACCCCCGAGGGCGGCTCGGACGTCGACCCGGCGGCGCTGTTCGCGGGCAAGAAGGTCGTGATGTTCTCGCTGCCCGGCGCGTTCACGCCGACGTGCTCGGCCAAGCACCTCCCCGGCTACCTCGCGAAGCTCGGCGACCTCAAGCAGCAGGGCGTCGACCTCGTGGCGTGCCTCTCGGTCAACGACGCGTGGGTGATGAAGGCGTGGGCGGAGCAGCACGATGCGATGGGCAAGATCACGATGCTCGCCGACGGCCAGGGCCTGTTCAGCAAGGCACTCGGCATCGAGACCGAGATCCCCGGCATGGGCCTCCGCGCTCGTCGCGGCCTGTTCCTCATCGACAACGGCGTGGTGACGTCGGCCGAGGTCGAGGCGCCCGGCAAGTTCGAGGTGTCGAGCGCCGAGGCCTGCGAGCTCAAGCTCGGCAAGTGAGCTACGGCTCGGGGCGGAACGTGAACGGGTAGCTGACGACCACCGCGCCACCCCCGTTCGGCTTCGGAAAGCTGATGCCCTGGACCACCGTGGCGACACAGCTGTCGACGTTGGTCATCCCGCTGCCGGTGGCGCTGACCACGACGCCATCCGGGTTGATCGTGAACTTCACCGTCACGGTCCCGGCCAGGGTCGGCTTCGACACCAGCTCCTTCTCGTAGCAGTACTGGATCTTCTGGAGGTTGCGCCGGATGAGGCGCCGGATGATCGCCTTGTCGAGGCCGACATCCGAGCTCGGCTGGCCGATGGTGACCGTCGGCGGCCTCGTGATCTTGCGTCCGAGTCCACCAGCGCCGACGCCATAGCCGGCTCCGCTGGTTCCGCCACGGTGACCGAGGGTGCCGTAGTTTCCGAGGCCGATCGTGCCCCAGCCGGTGCCACCGCTG
>JAGSPR010000766.1 GCA_018262455.1 Deltaproteobacteria bacterium
TGGGACGAACGCGCTTGGCGCGAACGCCTTCACGACGTCGATCAACTGATCGACTTGCGCGGGTGCCAGATCGAACGCCGGCATCGAGGTTCCGGGCGCGCCGTGGCGGATCGTGAGGCGCAGATCGTCGTCGGTGGGAGCTGCCCCGAGCGCGGTCGTGCGCCACGAGTACTCGCCACGCGTCAGATCGCGCGGGCGGCCATGGGTGTAGGCAGCCGCCGGCCCGCGACCATCTCCCGCATCGCCGTGGCACGGCAGGCACAGCCGGTCGTAGAGTCCCCAGCCGGGCAGCGCCCGTGGCGGCGTCGTGGCCGACTTGCGCGGCCAGGGCATTCCCCACGCGCCGAGCACGACCACCAGGCCGACGAGCACGAAGCGCCGCACGGTCCGAGCGTGCCGCAACGCGCCGCGTTACGCCAGAGACGCTCGGGCCCCCCTCAAGGGGGACCCTCGCCGTGGGGTGACGTCGATCCTTGCTTCGCGCGGACCGACGTGGATCTGTTCAGCTCGGGCCCTTGTTCGCCATGCAGCAGATGACATATCCAGGGCAGACATGATCCGCACGAAGATCCTCGGGCTCGGCAGCTACGTTCCCGAGCGCATCGTTGGCAACGCCGAGCTCGCGTACCTCGACGCTCACCACGTGCGCCAGGACCACAAGCAGACCGAGACCGACGACGAGTGGATCCAGAAGCGCACCGGGATCCGGGAGCGCCGCTTCGTCCCGAACGACAGCTCGGTCGCGACGAGCGATCTCGCGCTCGCGGCGGCGAAGGCGGCGCTCGCCGATGCCGGCGTCGAGGCGAGCGAGATCGACTGCATCATCCTCGGCACGCTGTCGCCCGACTTCCACTTTCCGGGCACCGCGGTGCTGGTCCAGCAGAAGCTCGGGATCTCGAACCACGGCTGCGCCTGCTTCGACATCCGCCAGCAGTGCTCCGCGTTCATCTACGGCATGCAGATGGCGGATGCGTTCATCAAGACCGGGCTGTATCGTCGGATCCTGCTGATCGGCGCCGAGCTCCACAGTCACTCGCTGGACTACTCGACGCGCGGCCGCGACGTCACGGTGCTGTTCGGTGACGGCGCCGGTGCGGTGGTGGTCGGCCCGATGGAGAGCGACGATCCGCGCGCCGGCATCATGTACACCGCGGCCCACGCCGACGGCTCCGGGGCGATGGACCTCTGCCTCAAGATCTTCGACATCAAGCACATGCCTTATCTCGACTACGACGCGCGCGACCGCGAGCACAACCAGGCGATGTATCCGCAGATGGATGGCAAGCGCGTGTTCCTCAACGCGGTGCGCGGCATGGTGATGTCGACCCAGGCCGCGCTCGCCAAGACCGGCCTGTCGTGGGACGACATCCAGTGGTTCGTGCCGCACCAGGCGAACTTGCGGATCAACGAGAAGGTCGTCGAGGTCGCGAAGATCCCTCCCGACAAGGTCCTCAACACGATCCAGATCTACGGCAACACCACCGCGGCGACCGTGCCGCTCACGATCGATTACTGGCGCAAGCAGGGCAAGGTGAAGGCCGGTGACCGGATCCTGTCGAGCGTGTTCGGCTCGGGCTTCACGTGGGGCGCGGCGATCTTCACGCTGTGAGCCCGCGAGCACCGCGCCGGCGTCGTCGCAGGTAGCCGAGCGCGAAGGAGGCGATGGTGACCGCGGCCAGTGGCGAGCTCGGATCGGACCTCGCATCGCAGCAGCCACCGGGCGCGGGCGCCGTGCAGCGATCGACCGGGATCGCGGCATCCACGCGATCCGGGGGGCCGAGCGCGCGCACGGTGCCGTCGTACGAGGCGACGACCAGCCAGTCGCCGGCGACCGCGGGCCCCGCAAGCACCGGCACTCCGAGCTCGGTGTGCCACAGCGGCGTGCCGGTTCGTAGCTCGAGCGCGGTGAGCCGCCCGGCGGTATCGACCGCCCACACGACATCGCCGGTGATCACGGGTGACGCCTCGAACCCTGCTTCGTGCGATCCGCGATAGTGCGTGGTGCGGAGCGGGCCCGGCGTACCGGCGACCCGCCAGAGCTCTGCCCCACTCGCGGCATCGAGCGCGACGAGATCGCGATACAGCGTCGGCACGACGAGGATGCCCTGCGCGATCGCCGGTGCCCCGGCCGTCGCGTTGCCCCAGTCGAACCCGGCGTCATCGAGCTTGACCTGCCAGCGCTCGGAGCCGGTCGCGAGGTCGAGCGCGATCACCTCGGTGAGCCCGTTGACGACATAGAGGACTCCGTCCGCGATCACCGGGGTCGCGTTGATCGCGGTCGCCTGCTCGCCCTCGAGCCACGCCGTCGCCGACCGCGACCGCCGCGAGCGACTGCGAGCTCGCGCTGCCTGGCACCGGATCGGCCGTCCACAGCAGGTGCCCGGTCGTGCCGGCGAGCACGGCGAGGTGACGCTGGTTGCCGAGCAGCACGTCGCCGCCATCCACGGTCGGGGAAGCGAACACGCTCGCGGCCTCGGGTGCGAGCCCGGCACCGAGCTCGTAGCGCCAGCGGATCGTGCCGGTGGCCGCGTCGAGGCCGAGCACCGTGCCATCGAGCTGGCCGACGGTGACCACGGCGCCCGGGCCCCCCCAAGGGGGACCCTCGCTGCGAGGTGACGCCGATCCTTGCGTCGCTGCGGACCGGCGTTGATCGATCCAGCTCGGGCCCGTGCTGACCACCGCAGGACCACCGCGGACGGGGACCGGGGTCGCGACGCGCCAGCGCACGGTGCCGGTGGCGAGCTCGAGCGCGACGACGCCGCCCGTGCTGCCGTCGCCGAGATCGGTGGCGCTGACGAACACGACGCCGTCCGCGATCGCGGGTGGCGCCTGCAGCACGTGGCCGCCGATCGACGTGGTCCAGCGCGCCGCGAGCGGTGGGGCGATCACCCGCGGGGTCGCCCCGGCATGGCCGGCCGAGCCTCCGAGCTGCGGCCAGGTGGCGCCGGGCCGCGGCACCACGACGGGGGCGTCGCAGACCTCGAAGGCGGTGACGGTCGAGACGTGCGCGCCCGACGACGACCGAGCCTCGACCGTCAGCGTGTGGCTGCCGGGAGGGAGCGCCGGCAGCGCCGCGTGCCAGCTCCAGCCGCCGGCGTGCCCGAGTGCGATCGGGGTCGCACAATCGACGCGTGCGGTGACCGTGGCGGCCCCGGCGTCGAGCTCGGCGGCGACGATCGTCTGGCCGCCACTGGCCGGGACGCAGCGTCGCGCCGACGGCTCGATCACGCTGACGAGGGGCGCCGTGGTGGTGCGGTGATACGTCGACAGCCGGCCGTGGTCGATCGTGACCACGCGGTAACCGGCCGGGGTGAAGTCGAGGCCGCCCATGAGCAGCGGCTCGGTGGTCAGCTCGATGAGGCCGCCATGGTCCACGACGCGGTTGGTGTGCGTGTGCGCGGTCAACACATAGTCGACGCCGAGCCGGTGCAGCGCGTCGATGATCCGCGGGATCGGCGGCGCGTGGGTGAGCGCGACGATCGTCATGTCGGGGGCCACGCGCGCGAGCTCGGCGCCGAGGTAGGTCT
>JAGSPR010000119.1 GCA_018262455.1 Deltaproteobacteria bacterium
GGTCGCCGCGCTGCGCACCGCGCTCAACCTCCGGAGGACCGATCAGCGCCTGGCGCTCGACGGTGACGAGGCCGTAGTGCGAGCGTTGGAACCCGCGCCCAGCCCCGAGCTGATGGTCATGAAAGCGCACCAGCGCGATGCCCTCAAGCGCGCGCTCGAGGACGCCATCGCCAGCCTCGACGCGCGCGAGCGCAACGTGCTCCGACTGCACCTCGCGCACCGACTCAGCATCGACGAGATCGGGGCGCTCCACCGGGTGCATCGCGCCACCGCCGCTCGCTGGCTCGACAAGATCCGCAACCACCTCGAGCGCGAGAGCCGGCGGCTCCTGCGCGAGCGGCTCGGCCTCGACGCGGGCGAGTTCGACAGCCTGTATCGCCTGGTCGAGAGCCGCCTCGAGCTGAGCTTCGACCGCCTCCTCTTGACCGGCAACGGCCCGGCGCGCTGAACCGGCGGCGTACGAATCCGTGCGACATCGGCTGTCGGCGCGTGATCAGGGGCTGAAGGAGCAGTCTCATGCAGCGCACGTCCGTCCGATTCATCGCCCCAGTGCTCGCCGTCACGCTCGTCACCGGCTGTGGCGCCATGCTCAGCAAGCTCGGCATGGGCGAGCGGGGCACCGAGACCGCATGGTCGCGCGCGCGGCCGGTGGCGTTCTCGTCGCCCGAGTGTTCGAAGGTCATTCGCCCCCTCGGCGGTCCCAACGACGACTACAACGCCATCTCGACGAAGAAGGATCCGTCGGCCGAGGCCCAGATCCTGCTCCTCATCTGCCCGCGGCGGTCGATGATCGGAACCTACGGTCACGAGCTCCCGACCTGGCCGCTGATCGAGAAGCTCGATCCCGAGGAGTCCTACTTCGCGCAGGACGATACCCACCCCGACGTGATCGGGGCTGCACTCAGCGTGGTCGGGATCGCGAACCGCAAACAGGACGATCGGAACGATCACGATGACCCTCGGGCCTCCGAGACCGGGCTCGCGCTGTTCTGGTCGACCGTCATCCCCCCCGCCGAGGTCGAGGCCGCCCTCGCACCCGTCCAGCTGGCCCCCGACGCCAAGCAGGCCTTCCTGGCGTTCTACCGGGCCGCGCCCTCGATGCTGCGGGTGGACCTGCTGTCGCCGGTCGAGCGCAATCTCGTGGTCGACATTCCGGTCGCCGTCTACAAGGAGCGCCAGGCGCACATCACCGAGTACAGGCAACTCTATGATCGCCTCGCCGCGCTCCGCGCCGAAGCAGCCGCGGCGCGCGCCAAGGGCTCCGACCTCGGCGCGCTGATCGACAAGCTGGTCGCCCTCCGCGGCGAGTTCCTGGTCCGCTGCGGCAAGCTCGAGTGCAAGAACCGACCACTCTACGCCGACGCCACTCGCGAGCTGGCCACCCTCGACGTCGTGCGCGGTGACGTCGTCGCGGCCCGTGCCGAGTCGTCGTTGTTCGCGGCCCGCGGCAGCTACGTCGCCGGCCTGCCCCAGGCGGTGCGGGCGGCGCAGGCACGCGAGGCGGCCAAGCTCCGGGAGCAGCGCGCCAAGTTCAGAAAGGCCAAGGACAGCGGCGCCGACGACGCGACCGCGCGCCAGCTCGCCGGCGGCGAGGGTGCGCAGCTCGACAGCCACTTCTTCCTCGAGCCCCCCATGGCGCTCGCCAACTTCGCGGCAGCTCTCGAACACGGTGACAGCATCATGCCTTCGAGCGCGGAGGTCGCCTCGCTCAAGGTCACCGGCGCGACCGCCCACGTGGTGTTCAAGCTGAACCGCATCGAATACGAGGAGCCCTACGACTGCAAGCGGACGAACCGCATCACCCGCATCCGCGACGACGGCAGCCTCGAGTACGAAGAGGACTGCAAGTACAGGAAGGTCACCGACAGCAAGGCGGCGCACCCGCCGATCGACCTGCCTGCCTCCGAGGCCAAGGGGCTGCGGGTCGGCGAGATGCTGTCGTTCCTGAGCGGGAAGACCGGAGCGCGCGTCGTCGAGGTCCGACGCAAGGACGCGGTCGTGCAGCTGCGCGGCGACCGTCTGCCCTGATCGAGCACGGTGCCGCGGTCGCTCGGCGCGCGTTCCCGCAGTGCGTGCCGCACGTCGACGCGTCGGGTGGTGGCCTACCGTGGTGCTGCGGAGTACGCGATCCGTCGCCGCACGTTGCAGTCGGCGTGTACCTGGGCGACACCTTGCGGGTGACAGGACGTTATACTCAGCTCGGTCGCCAGCTTCGCAGGCTGCGGCACATCGCCGGCGGTCGGCACTCCGCTGATCTGGTGACCACGCTCCGACGTGCGACGCAGCTCGCGCGTGATCTCGCCTGCGAGAGTGCGGACGTCGACGATGCGGGGGAGGGGTTCAAGGAGCTGTCCGTGCGCGGAGTGCTCGAACCGGCGCTCTCCGAGCGGCTGACCGCGTGGGTCGCGTCGCAGGGCACCCGCGTGTCCAGGCCGGACGTACAGGGTGATGCCGCCTTCGGCGAGCGTGCCATGGCGGTCGGCCGGGACCTCGATCGGTTCCTGCGCAGCCTCGAGATCGGTGCACCCGCCCCCGAGATCCCCTTCGAGCCGATCGTGCCTGCCGAGCGCGGGATCGAGTCATCCGCGCTCGCGGCCGCCAGCGCGAGGCTAGCCTCGACCGCCGCGGTGACCATCTCCGGCCGGATCCTCGAGATCGAGGTGCGCGGTGGTCGTGCGGTCATCGCGGTCGACGACCGGCCGATCGCCATGACACTGGACTCGGGGGCTCCCGTGACGTCGTTCGCGCTCGCGGCAGCGCCGACCAGCAACGCCGAGGTCCGCCGCGAGCAAACCGGAGTGACCCGGGTGGCGTGGATCCCCGAGCACCTGGTCATCGAGCTCGCGCCCGACTTCGCGAGCGCTCGCTTCGGCAGGGATCCGGACCGGGGATAGCCGCTACTGACCCGCGTCGGCTCGTCGGTTCCGCACCGATGAGACCCTTCGGCGCACCAGCCCGAGCAGCGCGATCGCCAGCCAGGCCGATGTGGTGCCGCCGCTCGCCGCACAACCGCCGCCGCCTGCCAGGCGGCCCGAACCTCCCCCGGTAGGGGCTGTCGGATCGCCGGTGGTCGGATCGGAGGCCGTTGCGGACAGCTGGGCCGAACCCGAGGATCCGTCGTGGCAGGCAACGTCACCATTCAAGCTGTTCGCCGAGCTCGACGACGCCGCCCAGACGCGGGTCATCGTGGTGCGATCGAGACCCAGTGGGACCAGCGTGCTCCAGGGGACGGCGAAGTCGAGGAAGAAGTCGGGACTTCCGCCATTGGTTGTCCCGGGCGCAAGGACACTGCGCCCGTTCATCGCGAACGGAAAGCTCGCGACGGCGGGCTGATCCGCCGGATCGTTCGGGTCGTTCGGCACCGTCGTCATCGTGTTGCTGAACACCTCCACCGTGGCCGCCCCACCGCCGATCCCGTCGACGAGAACGAGCACCTCGTAGTCGTTCGGGTCACCGTCGAGGTCGAATTCCATGCCCCACGAGAACGGGCGCGCTGCACCGGCCGGTGCCGGATCTTCTTCGAGCCGGATCCGCAGATAGAGGTTGGTCGAATCGGCCGCGCGCAGGCCTGCAGGCGCGTTCCCATCGCCGACGAGGTCGCGCTCGTCCAGCGCCCCGGTGGCGTCTGCGAACCGATCGGTCATCGGCGCGTTGCCGCAACGCAGCGGGACGTACGCGGTGTCAGGTGGGAACGTCACCTGCGCGCGGGCAGCGCTCGGCGCGACGACGAGCCACAACATGATCGTCCGTGGGATGAGTCTCATTTGCCGGCCTCCGAAATGACGAACTCGACGCGGCGGTTCTTCTGCCGGCCACCGGCCGAGGCGTTGGGTGCGATCGGCCTCGTCTCTCCGAGGCCGCGCGTCTCGAGACGGCCAGCGTCGATGCCACGCTTGACGAGTGCCGTTTTCACCGCGGCGGCGCGCTGTTCGGACAGCTTCTGATTGACGTCGTCATCGCCGACGTCGTCGGTGTGACCCTCGATCCGGATCTTGGCGGCCTGCGGGTTGCCGGCGATTCCCTGCGCGATCTGATCGAGGAGTGGATCGCTCTTCTTGGTGATCTGGGTCGAGCCGGTTTCGAACTGCACCTTGCCGATGATGAAGATCCTGCCGTCCTCGATCTTCACGTAGGTCTTCGCCGGGCAACCGCGACGGTCAGCCTCACCCTTGAGGTCGGGACACTCGTCATCGCCATCGAGGATTCCGTCGCCATCGTTATCCGGCTCGGGCGCGCCATCCTCGTCCTCGAATCCGTCACCGTCCTCCGCCTCGTACGGCGCCTTGTCGTCCTTGTCCATCACGCCGTCGCCGTCGCTGTCTTTGAACCCTTGGCGTTCCGGTCCGTGCTTGCGATAGCGGAGGCCGACGATGATGCGAAGGTCCGGATCGCCGATCCCGTTGGTGAGCCCGAACGACGCGCCGCCGTAGAGGGCAAGATTCCCCCGACGGTACTCGACACCGCCGAGCACCTCGAAGGGGAAGTCGGCGCCCGTGACGTCGGCGCCGACCGTCTTCTCGGCGAAGCCCTCGACGCGCAGAGAGACGTTCGGCGTCACGCCCGCGGACAACCATGGTCCGAACGAGATCCCGTCGCCCCATGCCAGCCCGACCGGATGCTGCGAGCGCCAGCGATACCCGAGGTTCGCGCCAAGTCCGATCCGACCCATGTGCGCGGCGAGCAGCAGCTGGCCGCCGAGCGTGACTCCACCGGCGCCGCGCAGCGCGTCGTCGTTGCCAGTCGGAACACTGATCGGGATCGCGACCCCGAGCAAGAAGTGCTGGTCCAGCGTGCCGCTCCGCACGATCGCGATCTTCGGGACGAACCGGAGATCGCCGAGCCCCTCGCTCGCGTTGAGCGCGCCGTACGGATCGCCCTCGTAGATCAAGTGCACGGGCAGACCGACGCCGAGCTCGATCCTGCGGAACAGCCCGAGCGAGGCGACCAGGTCCGCTGTCAGCCCAGTATCGACGGGCTTGTTGATGAGGTTGTCGCTGGCATCGACCTGGACCACCTGATCGTCGGCGACGTTGAGGAACAACCCGAGGCTCCAGCCGAGATGATTCGGCACCGCGGGGTGCTCGTTCACGAAGCCACCTTCGGCGCCGACGGCCGGCGCGAACCGTTCGCCGTCGAGCCCATCTGCGCTGACCTCGCCAACCCAAGCGAGGGTCGCTGCAGCGATCACCAGCTGCCTCATTCCCATCCTTCGAGTATATCAGGGGTCGCCGGCGCACCCGAACGGGCCGATCAGCCGATCGTCGTGACGGGCGGCAAGATCGTCAGCGTCGGTCCGGCACGCCAGGCCTCACCGCTGGTTGTTGCGCTGGTCCTGGCGACGCATCTGCATCACCACGCCGGCGGCCGCCCCGACCGCGGCGGCGGGTTGGCTCGTGGGCGCCGCGGCAGGCGCGCCCGGCTGCTTGGGGATCTCGCAGATGCACGCACTCGAATACTCTCCCATGTAGACGATCCCGGACATCTGCAGGTTGCTCTGCGCGCACTTCGCCATGCAGGTGCCGGGATCGATGTGCGGACTGCCCGTGAACTGCGTCTGACAACCCGCGCACAGCGCGACGACCAGAAGGATTGCTTTCATGGCGCGGATGGTACCCCGGTCACAGAGCCATCTCTCTCAGCCGTCGCAGTCGACGCGGAGGTCCTGTCATCGCCGAGATCTGACGAGGGCGACCTCGGCTGATCACCGTACCGCGAGTGACAGCGTCCCCGCCTTGATCTGCTTCTGTGCGTCTATCCACGGCGTCTTGCCGGGGAGCTTGATCGCCTGGCCGCGCTTGCCGAGGTCGACTTCGATCACTCCGGTCTTCTCCTCGGGCGTGAGCTCGTAGAACAGTGCGGAGCGCAGCTGCGCGAGGTCGACCTTGCACTGGCATGTGGCGAGCGCCTGCTCGACGCGCGGTACGAGCTTCTGCAGGTACCGATCCGTCCCCCTCGGCGGGAGGAATGCCTGGTCCAGCGCGGGGCAGCTCGCCACGAACCCCTTCATCGCCGGCGCGAGGACGACCTGTCGCTGGCCCGGCTTCGCCGCGGCGACGACATCATCGATCGCGGTGTGCGGAGGTGGGCTCGGTTGCTTGGCGAGCGCGAACACGAAGCGCGCGTGACCGAAGCCGGCCTTCGCGGCCGCTTGGACCACCGCGACGACATCGCTCCACGGTCGACTCTCGTCGACGATGATGACCACATCCTGGTAGTGCCCGGCCATGCCGGGCCTGGTCCTTTGCCAGTCCGGATCCGCGTGCATCTTCGCCTGCAGTGCGAGCTCCTCGCCGATCTTGTCGATCTCGATCTGGCGCTGGTCGACCCACGTCTTGTTCGAGGTCAGTCCCACCTGCAGCGCGGAGGCGCCGTCTGTGAGGTCGCCGCGCGCAACGAGCTTCGTCTCGGCCGGCACCATGACGGTCTCGCGGGTCTCGCCGAGACTCCTGAGATAGCTCGCGAGGTCCTTCGCATCGGACGCGCAGTCTGCTCGCGATGTCCGTTGCAGCGCGACAAGCGCGACGATCGCCAGGAATCGCTGTTTCATGCGCTGAACCGTACTGCAGCCGACCGGCATCGGACACCGCGGAAACGCATGGAGACATCGCGCCGGTCGGGGGGGCGGTGGTGACGAAGAGGTGATATAGCCCGCGTCCCTATGAGGCACATCTGGTTCTGCGTCGTGATGGCCGCCTGCTCGAGCTCTGAGTCTGGTCTGCATGCCGGCCAGGACGGCGGCGGCGGAGATGGCGGCGGTGGTGGTGGTGATGCAAATCCGCCGACCGAAACCAAGACTGGAAGCCTCACGATCCAGAGCACCCGTTACACGGTCGCGATGACGAACGTCGAGCAAGGTTACGCGACCGGCACGTTCTACCGGATCCCGCCGGTGACGGGCACCGGCAGCGGCGGCTGTACCAGCGCCACGTACGGCGCGTGCGACGTGCAGACGTGCGTGTTCGACGGCACTGCGTCCGATGGCGGCTTGTCGATCATCTATACCGACGCTGGCCCCCTGACGATCAGCGGCGTGCAGGTCAACGACGGTACGATGATGCTCACGCCCGGTGCGTATGGCTACAACACGGTGAGCGGCGCCGTGGCGCTGTTCAATGGCGGGGACTCGGTGCGCTTCGTCGCGTCGGGCAATTCGCAAGGCGCACCCGCGTTCGACGTCGCGCTCATCGCGCCGAGCTCGGTGCAGGTGATCTCTCCTCCGTTCGAGCAGGGCAAGGTGGTCGCGAGCGCAAGCCACGATCTCGCCGTGGCGTGGACGGGCTCGTCGGCAACCAATGTGACGGCTCAGCTCGCGGCAGGCACGAGCGGGGCGAGTGTGATCGCGCGCTGCACGTTTTCGGGCAATTCTGGACACGGAATCGTGCCCGCCGCCGCGATCGCGGAGGTCCAATCCGCGGGCGGATCGTCGAGCCTCATGGTCACGACGGAGAGCCGCGCGACGCGCAACCCCGATGGATGGGACATCACGTTCTCGCTTCAGTCTTACGGCATCCTGGCGTCGGGGATCGCGGTCGGCACGCTCGAGATCCAGTAGACGGGCCGACGCGCTGGCGCCGCACGGGTGTCGCGCTGGCACAACACCGGCGATCAGGCGAACATGCGTCGTGGCAAGCAGCGACGATAGGCCGGAGAGCCGGCGGACCCAATCTCGCCGAGCGCGACGAACCGCGGGCGACCGCTCGGCAGAGCTGGCGAATGCGCTGATGAAGCTGCCGGCCTCCGCACTCGCGAAGCTCGGGCTCGACGAGGAGGTGCGCGAGGCCGTCGATGGCGCACGGGCGATCACCGCGCAGAACGCGCGTCGACGCGCGGAGCGTGCACTCGCGGGCGACCTGCGGCGCCACGATCTCGACGATCTCGCGAGTCGGCTCGCGAAGCTGGATGCGACAGACACCGACGAGCGCGCGCGTTTCGAGACCGCCGAACGCTGGCGGACGCGCCTGATCGAGGAAGGCTCCGTGGCCGCGGCAGAGTTCCCAGGTGGCCCCCAGGAGCCGTTGCCACAGCTGATCGCACAGGCGCGGCGCGAGCGCACCACGGGCAAGCCACCAGGCGCGGCCCGGGCGCTGTTCCGGCATCTGGTCGCGGTATTGAAAGCACAGGCTGCGGCCGCCACCGCATCGGGCGATGCGGACGAGGCCGAGCCCGTGCGCGACGAGGACTGACCCTGATCTTGAGCCCGTGATCCGCCGGCATGGCGACGCTCGGCGCCTCCTTCGATGAGTCGCGTGACCCACGTGCGAAACCGGCGCTGAGCGGATCACCGACTCGCGGATGCGGACGCCCTGGCCTCGGCGGCTTGGAGCCTGGTCGCCGCGGCGCGATGCTTCGCCGCGGCATTGCGGTTGGCCTCGAGGAAACGCTTGTCCTGCGCCTTCCAGCACGGGGACGGATCGCCTACGGCCAGCTCGTTGCGTCGGGCCTTGAAGCATTCGGCCTCGATGGATTCCGCGGTCGCTTCGTAGTGGCGCGCCATGCGTTTGTGCTCGGCGACGCTGGTGTCGTGAGCGTTGAGGCCGCTGCCGCAGCTGGCGATGAGCAGCCACGGCATGACCGATCGACTGATGAGACGCAGCATGCCTTGTTGCAAAGCAACTCCCATTCCAGCTGGCATATGGACGGTTCTTCGCGTCGTCGGCGTCGCCCGATGCCTGATGCGCGATGCCTGATGCGCGATGCCTGATGCCCGATGCCTGAGCAATGTCCCAAGCCATCCAGCTGCTGCCTCGACGTGATCGCTGGCGAGCCGAATCGTCCGTACGCGGAGATCGGGACGGTCGAGATCATGCGCGGAGGGAGCCTGGACGCGCATGGAGGGCGCGCGGCGGCTACCGCGCGTTGACCACGGTCCTGTGCAACCGGTTGTCCCTGACCAGGTGAGTAGCTGCGCGCCTGGCGACTCGAATAGCCACCGGCTGAAGCGGGGTCTCAGGAGAGCGGGATCCTGCGGCGTTGCAAGGCCGCGCGGTTGGCGCGCTCGCTGCACCGGGGCATCGGCATGAAGAAGCCAGTGATGGTCCTCGGTGCACTCCTGTTCTCGCTCTTCGCCTTCACGGGCTCTGCACGCGCTGACGGCGAGACCTGCGGCGGTGTCGCGAACCTGCAGTGCCCCGGCAACGAGGTCTGCCAGCACGAGGGCTCCACCGACCAGACCGGGATCTGCGAGACCCCCAACGGCGGCGGTCCGGGCTGCGAGGTCGCGCCCGGCGGCGGCCCGGCGGCCGCGGCCACGTTCGGCCTCGTCGGTGCCGCACTGCTCTTGGGGCGCCGTCGCCGCCGCTGACCGAGGCGCGAAGCCAATGCGCTGGTCACAACGCCTCGACGACGGCCAGCGCCGAGATCCGAGCCCCAGCTCGGAGGCTCGCGTCTTCGACGATCGAATCGCAGAACCCGCCCGTCGATGCGAAGTGCATGACCTCGCGCCCAGCGGGTGTCTCGGTGATCGCGAAGAATCGGGTGCCGACCGACCGATCAGGATTCAGGACCGCATCGACGTACGTTCGATCCGACGTGTCGCAGCGCACCGGACCAAGAAACCCGAGCTCGTCGCGAAAATAGAACACCCCATCGCGGGGATCGGCAGCTTGTCTGCCCGTCCACGCCAAGACGACCGGCGGGGCAAACAGCGAGTTGATGGTGCGCAGGGTGGTATCCGGCTGCTCTGCAACCAACGGGGAGGCCTGAAGGTCTCCCGTGACCGGGTCGATCTCGGCCGCGGCGAACGCTCCCGGCTTGAGCGTGAGCATGCGTGAGGGATCGCGCGCGTTGCGGGTCATGCGCGCAAGGCCCGTCGTCGTGAGGGTCGTCGCGTCCACGAACGCACCCGTATCGAGGCGATGCGTCTCGAGGAACCTGAGATCGGAGCTCGTCTTGCTGAGCAGGCCCACAAGGAGGCTCGGCGTGTCGGTTCCGATCAGCGTGGCGTCGATGGGAATTCCGAACGAGTTCGAGATCGGCGCCGCCCACTCCTGTTCGTTGGTCTGCACGTCGAGCAGGTGGATCTGTTGCTCGCTGAGGACCGCCACCTTGTCCGGCGGCACCCACGCGAGCGCACGAGGATCGGTCGGAAGGGTATCTTTGCCGGTGAGGTCTCCAACGCACCGCGTGACGCCGTCGTTGCGGATCGAGAACCGGAGAACGCGCCCGACGGCCTGCTGGGTGAGATCCTGGACCGCGACCAGCAGGATGGGCGGCGTGCACGTGGAGAACGAATCTGGAGGCACCGAACCATCGATGGCGACGGTGCAGTCCTGATCGATCGTCGCGGACGTGTGGCAGAACCCGTCCGTGCCGCATGCGGTCTCGTCGGGGCAGAGATCGTTGGCGCCACATTGCACGGCACAGTTGGGAAGCGTCGGCCAGCAACCGGGTGCGGCGACGATCGTCATGATCGAGAGACCCAGCAATCGGCTGACGCCCTGTACGGCCACGGGACCGTCACCCTATCAGGGCCTTGTCTCGGTGACCGAAGATTCGACCTTCAACCGGGTCGGCCGGACCGTCGGCGCCATTCGGCACCGCATCGTCGACGTGCGTTTCGCGACGTAGATCCGGACGTTATTGCAGTGCCACCCGCGCCGATCGCGCGATCGTGGTGCTGAGCGCCGGTGCGTCGGGGGCCAGGAAGCTCACGACCGCTTCGACGTGGAAGTGGTTGTAGTGCGAGATCGGATCGTTGTGGGGCGTGATGATGTTGTGAAACTCACCCGTCGCAAGGAACAGGCTCTCGACCGCCGTGAGCAGGATGTCGCCGTCCTTGTACGAGGTCTCGACGTTGACCTCGCGACCGGTGTCATCGACGAAAGCTCCGATGTCCATCGCCACCGCGATCGCGTGGCGCGACAGCTCCCTGCCCCTGAACGTGCGGATGTAGCTCAGGTCGTAGATGCTTCCGAACTTGACCTCACGGACTCCGAGGCCCTTGAGCTCGGGGCCGATCGTCGCGAGCGCGAGGCCAAGCTGACACTCCATGGTCGACGATGCCTTGGGGCCGAACCTGTTCGTGTACTCGATCCCCCCGAGCATCCCGTCGGTGATGACGATCGGGTCGGCGATTCGCCCCTGGCGACGCGCGGGCTTCCACTGCACGCCCAGAGCGTCGAGCTTGCGCTCGCAGGCCTTGCCGGCATCGTCCATCGCGCGAGACGGCGGCCACGAGAACCCGGGCGGGAGCCCGTCGTACATCCTCTTCACGACCGCGATCGCCCGCGAGAACGTCTTGCGCTGAATCTTCCGCGTCGAGCCGCGCTTCGACAACTTCACCGGCTTCTTCGTGTGCTTGCGCTGATGGTTGATCGCAGCCGACCTCGTCACCGGATCGGCTTCGACACGGATGGCCCCGAGGAGTATGGGGATCACGAGCATCGAGCGAAGCATGGCCTCTTGTACCAAACCTCGGCCTCCGCCACGAATCTTTGGACGTGCGCGTACGCGAACCTGGTGCCATGTTCGGTGGTAGCGTTGTCGGGGATGGGTCGCGTGCAACAGGCATTGGTTGTCTGGGTCGCGTGCAATAGCGGAACGCCCGCACCTCCGGCGGCGGAGCCGCAGCATGCAGTCACTCGCGCCAAGGCCGGCGCGGAGCCCGCGGCCCCGATCGAGACGTGCCCGGACCTCCACTTCGCGGCGCCGACCACGCTCGAGCTCACGTCGGGTCATGACACCGCGGTCCCCGACGTCATCGATTTCGGCGGCCACTCGCTGGATCCGTTCTTCGACAAGCTCGCCCGGGTTGCGCGACGGATCCCGGGCGAGACGCTGCGCATCGGGATGTACGGCGACTCCAACTGGACCAACGATCGGACGGCCGGCGAGATCCGGCGGCGGCTCCAGGGGCTGTTCGGCGATAGCGGGCATGGCTGGGTGGCATTCGGTGAGCCGTGGGGCTGGTACCACCACAACAACCTCCAGCACGGAGTCACCGGCAAGTGGACTCCGTGGAACCTGTCGACGATGGAGAACCGCGACGGCCTGTATGGCTTCGCGGGGATCGCCGCCGAGTCGACGCAGGCCGGTGCCACGGTCTGGGCTGCGACGGCGAAAACCGGCGATCCGGTCGGCACCGTCGTCACGACGTTCGAGCTGTACTACCTGGCGCGACCGAACGGCGGTTCGTTCGAGGTGCTGATCGACGGACGATCGCACGAGCTCGTGACGACCCACGCCGCCACGACGGAGATGAAGTTCCTCCGCTACCCG
Source organism: Deltaproteobacteria bacterium (assembly GCA_018262455.1). Next base: position 12,217 of record JAGSPR010000119.1, read on the forward strand.
GTCAGTGAGGGCCCGCACCGGCTCACCGTGAAGGTGACATCCGGACGCGTGCGCGTGTTTGGCGTGACGCTCGAGCGCGACGCGACGGGCGTGGTCGTCGATGGGCTCGGCGTGAGCGCGCTCAATGCACTCAACATGCTGCGGATGAACCCGGCCCAGCTGTCCGCGGGGCTCGCGCACCGTGGCTACGATCTCGTGGTCGAGACGACGGGCACGAACATGTGGTCGCCCAGGAATCATCCGATCTGGATGGCGAGGATCATCGCGCTGTGGCGTGCCGCGCTGCCCAGCGCGTCGTTCCTGCTGTGGTCGCCGCCCGACTTCGTCGCCAAGGGCAGACCGACGCCAACGTTCTCCGAGCCGCGGATGCGCTCGTGCACCAAGGAGAAGCGGGACATCGCCGAGGCGAACAAGATCGGGTTCTGGAACCAGTACGAGGCGCTCGGTGGTTGGGGGTCGATGCCGAAGTGGCTCAAGGAGCTGTGGTCGGAGCCCGATGGGGTACACCTCGGTCCGAGGATGAACCGGTACGTCGGAGAGAGGTTCGTGTTCGCGATTGCCAAGGAGCTCGCACGTCGTGTCGAGCAGAACCCGAAGCTAGGCTGCCCGCAAAGCTCGCCGCGCCGATCGATCGACTGAGCTCGCCGCGCGCGAATGCCGCTCGCCTCCTACACCAGCGACCACGAGGGCACGGGTGACTACGCGGTCGTACGAAGTCGTGGAGCCCGCGGCCCATCGGTTTCCAGGTCTTGCTGTTCCTCGCGCTGTTCTCGATCGTTTCGATCCGAGAACGGCATGCGTTCTGGTCGTCATGGCTCGGTCGTTTGCTCGCGATCGGGCGCACGCGCGGCGCGGAGTTGGCGGTGAGCCCCAGGTACCGCTGCGTACGGGAGATCCGGAAGGGTCCATCCCACCCGAGGAGAGCTCTCCCATCACGGTTGCCTGGGGCCCACCATGAACCTTAGAGGCCACGGATCGGGGCCTTTCGTGATGCGTCTGGGAGGCTCGCGATGCGCGATGCGCGGAGGACCATCGGCAGCGCGACGCCACCGGTGACGAGCGGCATGTGCCCGAGCTGCGAGTGCACGTACACGATCCGCGCCGTTCGCGCGCCTTCGAGATGTCCTCGTTCTCGGGGCGGGAAGCGCTGGAACACCTTCGTCTCCGGAAGCGTCGCGTGAAGTTGATCGGCCCACGGCCGCGTGAGCTCGCCGACATCGATCAGCCGGCGATCCTGGGATCCCGCGATCCACTCGCGGATCTCGGGAAGCTCGCCGTACAACGCGTCGAGCAGGCCGATCGTGTCGATCGCGTCGCCTTCGCCGACCCAGGCCGAGAGCGTCCGGTGCGCCCCGGAATGGCCGACCGCGACGACGGGCCCGTCGGGCAAGGGTTCGTGCAGGCTCGTCTCGACCTGCGCGAGCAACGCCGTCGCGCTCGTCCACGACACCTCATCGCCGGGCGCCGCGGGTGCCTCGCACGCGATGAACAGCGCGTTGATCCCGGACTCGGCAAACTGACGATCCAGATGATGTTCGCGCCACGCATGGTCGACGTCGGTGAAGTAGCCGTGCACGTAGAGCACGATGCCCGCGTTCGCCGCGTCGTAGCCGGGTGGAGTCCACACGTGGATCGGGCCGTGCGGTGTCTTGATCCGCCGGTGTCGAGCAAGAACGGACTCGTCTGCGCTCACCGTGTGCGCGGCGAGGACCAGCGCGACGCAGGTCAGCATCCTTGCTCGTCTCGCTCGACGATCGGGCCTCACAGGCAGGAGGACGGGGCCCGTTGTCGCGTGTTCACGACAATCGGATGTCGGCAGCCGACCTACTTCTGCGTCGATCCAGATCGCGCCGCGGGAGGAGCTGCCTTGAGGCGCGCCAGCTCCTCTTGCGCTTGGCGAAGTGCCGCGGTCAGGCGCTCGCGCTCGGCGGCACTCGCGTCGCGGTCGGCCAGCGCTGCGTCGCGCTCGGCACGCGCGGTATCTCGATCCTTGCGGACGCGATCGCGATCTCTTGCGGCGCGCTCCGCCTCTCGCCGCGTCTCGGCGGACAGCCCCTCGTAGGTCGCTCGCGCCTGCTCCGCGGCCTGGCGATCCCGCTTCGCGGCCTCGAGCTGATCGAGGAGCCCACGGGTCGCCGTGTTCGCATCACGAAGCGCCTTCTCCTTGGTCTCCATGAGCGTCGCGTACGACTTGCGCTCGTCGCCGATCGACGTCTCGAGGTTCGCAAGGTTCTGGCGCTCGGAGGCCAGCTTCGACTGCGTCGCGCCGAGGTCGGAGTGGGCCTGCTGGACGCTCGTCGTCAAGCGAGCCTGCTCGGCCGTCTGTCCTGCGACCTCCTCGCGAAGCGCGTTGCGCTCCCCGCGCAGGCGCGTCACCGTCGCGTGGGTCCCGAGGGTGAGCAACGTGAGCGCCGCCGCGATCAGACCCGTCAGCGCGAGCTGCGGATTGCGTCGGCACCACAAACCGAAGCGCAACGCGCGAGACCGATCGAGCGTGGTTGGTCTCCTGGCGAGGTATGCCTGCAGCTCGTTCGCGACCTGTGCGGCGCTGGCATACCGTGCACGCGGGTCGGTCGCCATCGCCTTCGCGATGATGCGACGAAGCCGCGCGGGGATCCTTGCACCGCTGGAGGTCCGCGTTGGAATCGGCTCCGGCTGTCCTGAGGCCGCGAGCTCCCAGGGCGCGAGCGCCTCGGTGGCCGACCAGGGGGGGCGACCGGTCAGCAAGTCGTACGCGATCGCGCCAAGCCCCCAGATGTCGACGGCGAGCAACACGGCGCGATCACCCGCGCTGCGCGGATCGAGCGCGAGTGGCAAGCCGCGCGCCTGCTCGGGAGCCATGTACTCGGGGGTTCCGCGCACGCTGACCGGCCCGGCGGGACCACGTTTGACCAGGGTCATTGCGGGGTGTCCGACGTGCTCGCTCGCGCCGCTCACGGCCAGGCCGAAGTCGGCGATGCGCGCACGCCGGGTGATCGGCGTGACGAGCACGTTCTGCGGCTTGAGGTCGCGATGGAACACGTTGCGCAGATGTGCGTCGTGAACTCCGCGGGCGACGTGCATGACCCAGTGGACGATCTCGTCGATGCTGGACGGTTGATGCGATGACGCCGCGGTGCCGAGCACGATCTCGCCGCGCTCGGGATCGTGCTCGCCGACGAGCTCCATGACGATGTAGGGGCGGGCGTCGCCGCCGTGGACATCGAGCACGCGCACGACGTGATCCGAGATCACATCGCTCGCGGCTTGCGCCTCGGCGATCACCTGCTCGATCGCGTCGGA
>JAGSPR010000012.1 GCA_018262455.1 Deltaproteobacteria bacterium
ACCCATGGCCTGCTGATGGACAACCGCATGTACACCAAGCTCGCGCCCAAGCTGGCGGCGCGCGGCCATCGCGTCATCACGGTCGACATGCTCGGCCACGGTGCGTCCGCGCAACCTCGAGACATGACCGCGTATTCGATGCAGCAGTTCGGCCGTGACGTGATCGCGCTGCTCGATCACCTCCAGGTGCCGCAGGCCATCATCGGAGGCACCTCGCTCGGCGCCAATGTTGCGCTCGAGGCCGCGGTGGTTGCGCCTGCCCGCGTGCGCGCGCTCGTGCTCGAGATGCCGGTGCTCGAGAACGCGCTGCCGGCCGCCGCCGCCGCGTTCGTGCCGCTCGCGCTGGCATTGCGGGTCAGTGGCAGGCTGATGAGCGTCCTGGCGACGGTCACGCGGCAGATCCCGCGCACGCACTACCTGGTCGACATGATGCTCGACTTCGTGCGTCGCGATCCCGCGGCGTCGCTCGCCGTGCTCGACGGGCTGATCTTCGGCCGGATCGCACCCTCGATCGAGGACCGCCGCGCGCTGACCCACCCGACGCTGGTGATCGGCCACCCCTCGGATCCGATCCACCCGTTCAGCGATGCCGATCGGATCGCCCGCGAGCTCGCGCACGCCAAGCTCATCACCGCGAGCTCGATCGCGGAGTGGCGGTTTCGGCCGGGCCGCCTCGATCGCGAGCTCCTGGCATTCCTCGATGAGGCGTGGCTGCCGCAGCGGGTGGCGGCGTAGCCCGCGCGCCGAGCAGGTACCTGCGCCCGGCCGTGAGCCGGGAAAGCTCGGTCTGCATGGCGAGCTCGACCTCGTCGTAGCAGCGCGCGAGCTCGTCGGGGTCATCGCCGGCAGGAACGACACGGTGGTCTGGGTCGGGAGCGGGAGATACGGCAAGAACCCCGAGGTCAGCCCCCACGGTACGGAGAGCACGATGGGCAGGACCTCGGTGCGCGCCCATGCATGGGCGTGGAGCAGGCGCGCGAGCCGATCGCCGCGTGACAGCACGACGAACTGCTCGTGGGTGCCCGCGGTCACCACCGGCACGATCGGCACGCCCTCGCGCAGCGCGAGCTTGAGGAACCCGTGGCGGCCGCCGAGCACGACCTTGTTGCGGTCGCGGAACGGCCGGAACGTGTCCATGTCAGAGCCCGGGTAGACGAGCACGCAGCCTCCCGCGGCGAACGCGTGGTGCGCGCTCTCGTGACCGGCGCGCAACATCCCCAGGCGCGCCGCGTAGCGCCGCAGCGTCGGATCCTCGAACAGAAAGTCGTGGGCGAGCGCGAAGATCGCGCGGTCCGGGCCCAGGTGATCGTGGATCGCGAGCGCGATGAAGAAGCCCTCGCTCGGCAGCAGGCCTCCGCTGTGATTGCCGACCAGCAGCACCGGGCCACGCGGCGGGACGTGCTCCACCCCCAAGGTGCGGACCCGGAAGTAGTACGTGCCAAGCAGCCGCCACAGATCGCACAGCAGGGTGACGAGCTCGGGGTCCCTCGCACGCACGTCATCCGCGGTCGCCTGGCCCGCGACCCCGACCGAGCGGCGGAGCGCGAACTTCGCGAACCGCGCGGCCAGGCGCGGCGGCGACAGCAGGACCCTGCGATCCGCGGCCGGAACCAGCCGCCGGGCACGCTCGATCCAGTCACCTATCTCGGTCCACATGCGGGAGACGGTCGCAAGGATCGTGCCCCGCCTGGCGCCGGTTCGCGGTGGATGACGCGCAAGGGTTTCGCGGAATCCTTCCACGCGCGCACGACCTGCGTGGCGACACCGGTGCCCTCGCGCACACCGCGCAGGTCGCGACGGCACGAGTCTGGCAACTCGTTAGCACGATGCGTCATCACTTCGACGACCCGGTCACCGCGTACATGACCCACTCCCTCGAGACCGCCCAGCTCGGCACGTCGATCGATCAGATCGCGCGCGTGATGCACGAGCGCGGGATCTCCGGGGTGCCGATCGTCGATGGCGACGGCAAGCTCGCCGGGGTGGTCACCCGGACCGACCTCATCAAGCTCGGGTTGCTCCAGGCAGGGCTGCGTCCCCACGACCGCACGATGCCGCTGCCGGCCCGGCGCGCGAGCGAGGTCATGACTCGCGAACCGTTCGAGGTGTCGTCGACGACGTCGCTGCGCCGCGCGGCGCGGATGATGATCGATCACGAGATCCACCGGGTATTCGTGACCGACGCGGGCTCGCTCGTCGGCATCCTCTGCACGATCGACCTCGCGATGGCGGTGCGCCACACGCGGATCGATACGCCGCTGTCGTCGGTGATGACCGTGCCCGTGGTGACGATCGACGTCGGGGACCCGCTCGGCTCGGCGGTCGCGCTGCTCGACCGCGCCCATCTCGCCGGGCTCATCGTGACCGAGGAGGGGCAGCCGATCGGGATGTTCAGTCAGCTCGAGGCGCTCGCGAGCCGCGACCTGCCGCGCGGAACGCCGGTCGAAGCGGTGTACAGCGCGGCGGTGATCTGCCTGCCCGAGGAGATCAAGCTCCATCGCGCGGCGGCTCATGTCGCGCAGCTCGATGTCCGGCGCGTGGTCGTGTGCAAGGCGCGCGAGGCCGTCGGGATCGTCACCGCGACTGACTTTGCGCGGATCGTCGCGCTGTCGTGACGCCGAGCTGACATGACCCGAACCCACTCGCGTCGCTGGTTCATCCTCGGAGCCCTCCTGCTCCTGGGCATCGGGGTGGTCGGGTATCGCCGGCTGCGACCGCACGACGTGACCGTCGAGCGCGTGATCCGCGGCCGCGCGGTCGAGGCAGTCTACGCGACCGGCACCGTCGAGCCGCGCGAGCGGGTGATCGTGAAGTCCCGGCTCTCCGAGCACGTCGAGGCCCTGCTCGTGCACGAGGGCGACCCGGTCACCCGCGGCCAGCTGCTGGCCCGGATCGACAACCCGGTCCGGGGCTACGCACTCACGCAGGGCGAGACCCAGCTCGAGCGCGCGCGGCAGCAAGCGGGCAACCGATCCCCCACGTTGACCGCACTCGAGGCCCAGGCCAGGGCGCTGCGCGCGCAGCTCGAGCTCGCGCGGATCGAGCTGGCCCGCAACGTCAAGCTGGCGACCGCGGGCGCGATCCCGCAGCAGGAGCTCGATGCGAGCCGCTACCGGGTCAGCCAGCTCGACGCGCAGGTCCAGTCGGCCGAGGCGCAGCTGCGCGCGACGCGCGTCGATCTCGTCGCGACGCGGGACCAGCTCGCGAGCCAGGTCAAGTCGCTCGCGAGCGAGGCCGACGAGGCCGCGGTGGTCTCGCCGATCGGCGGCATCGTGCTGCGCCGGGCGGTCGAGCTCGGCGAGGTGGTCACGCAGAACCAGGCGCTGTTCGAGATCGCCGACACCTCCGAGCTGCTCGTCGAGCTGCGCGTCGACGAGGCAGACATCGCGCGGATCAAGGACGGCCCGACTGGCTCCGTGGTGGCGCTGTCGTTCTATGCGTTCCCGAACCGGGCGTTCGCCGGCAAGGTCGCCGAGATCCTGCCCGAGCCCGATCGGGTGCGGCGCGCCTACACGGTGAAGGTCCGGCTCGACGCGCCGATCCCGGGGCTGCGGGTCGGGATGACGGCAGAGGGCAACGTGATCGTCCAGCGCAAGGACGACGCGCTGCTGCTGCCCACCGAGGCGCTCGACAGGTCGCCGGGGACGCCGGGCGACCAGGCCTGGTTTGCCGTCGATGGGCACGCGGTGCGCCGGCCCGTGACGCTCGGGATCCGGGACCTGACCTCGGTCGAGGTCATCGCCGGCGCGGCCGAGGGAGATCTGGCGATCGTCGATCCGGGCGGCCGGAAGCTGTCAGATCACGCACGGCTCACCACGACGACCAGGAGCGCGGACGTGCCGTGAGGGCACAGCTGTTCATCGCCGGCCGCCAGCTGTGGCACCGCAAGCTGCTCAACGGCATCGCGGTGGTCGGCGTGATGCTGGGCGTGCTCACGCTCGTGGCGATCACCGGGATCATGCGCGGGTTCCAGACCAAGTTCCTCGACACCATCCTGCAGATCAGCCCGCACGCCGTGCTGTTCGATACGACCCTCGGCGACACGCGCCCGGTCGTCGATCAGCTGCTCGGAGGGCCGAGCGCGACGCACATCGTGCGGCAGACCAGCACGGATCGGCAGCGCCGGATCGTGCGACCGAGCGAGACGGTGCGCGCGATCGCGCGGCTCGAAGGCGTCTCGGAGGTCGCGCCGCTGGTGGTCGGTAGCGCGGTCGCCTCGGCGGGCAACAAGGAAATGCCGATCGAGCTGCGCGGCATCGATCCGACGGTCCAGGATCGCGTCACGCCGCTCCGCAGTCACGTGGTGGCCGGCGGGTTCGACGAGCTCGCGGGCACCGTCGACGGCGCGATGATCGGCAACCAGCTCGGCGAGCTGCTCGGAGTGGGCGTCGGCGACAACGTGTCGTGCGCCTCGGCGCGCGGCGAACGCGTCGTGCTCCGCGTGGTGGCGATCTTCGAGACCGGCGTCGCCGTGCTCGACAAGGGGCGGATCTACGTGCCGACCCGGCTCGCGCAAACGATCCTCGGCCGCGGCGATGCGATCGATCGGATCGAGGTGCGCCTGCTCGACCCGGACCGGGCGCCCGAGCTGACCGCCCGGCTCGAGACCCTGTTCCACTACGATGCCGAGAGCTGGCAGGAGACCAATGCCAGCATGCTCGGCGTGTTCGATCAGCAGAACATGATCACCGGGATGATCATCGGCGCGGTGCTGCTGGTCGGTGGGTTCGGGATCCTGTCGATCCAGATCATGATCGTGCTCGAGAAGCGCCGCGACATCGCGTTGCTCAAGAGTGTCGGCTACTCGTCACGCGATGTCCTGACGATCTTCCTCAGCGAGGGTGCGGTGATCGCGGTCCTCGGGGCCGTCCTCGGGGCCGGCGCGGGCCACCTCGTGCTGCGGATGTTGCGCGGGCTGGAGAGCGCCTCGGGGATGGGCTTCAGCCGCAAATCGACCTTCGCGATCTACGAACGGCCGAGCGTGTACCTGCTCGCGTTCGGGTTCGCGGTCGCGGTCGGCCTGCTCGCGAGCCTGGTCCCCGCGTGGCGGGCGTCCCGGGTCGAGCCCGTCGACGTGCTGAGGGGATCGTGACCGTGCCGATCCCGGCGCTCGAGGCCCGTGGGCTCGTCCGCGAGCTCGGCGAGGAAGTCCGCACGCGGATCCTCCACGATCTCGATCTGGTGATCGCGCCCGGCGAGTTCGTCAGCATCACGGGTCCGAGCGGGTCCGGGAAGTCGACGCTGCTCTACCTGCTGGGCGCGCTCGATCGACCGACCGCCGGGGAGGTGCTGATCGAGGGCATCGCGACGTCTCACCTCGATGACCTCGCGCGCGGTGCGTTGCGAGCCAAGCGGCTCGGGTTCGTGTTCCAGTTCCACTTCCTGCTGCCCGAGTTCTCGGCGGTCGAGAACGTGTTGATCCCGATGCTGCGGCGCGCCGACATCCCGGGCGCCGAGGCCCGCGACCGGGCGGCCGCTGCGCTGGGCTCGCTCGGGCTCGGCGACCTGCTGGGGCGCCGACCGACCCAGCTGTCCGGAGGTCAGCAGCAGCGGGTGTCGATCGCGCGCGCGATCGCGCACCGTCCAAGCATCCTGCTCGCCGACGAGCCGACCGGCAACCTCGACACGGCCGCGAGCGCGCAGCTGATGGAGATCTTCGAGGGGCTCGTGCGCGACGGGATGACGGTCGTGATGGTCACCCACGAGCCCAGCTTCGCGGCGCGCGCCCATCGCGAGATCCGGCTGCGCGACGGTCGCATCGTGGAAGTGGTCCACCGCACCGCGACCGCGGCGTGAGCGCTTGCTGGGGCGCTCTCGACGAAGAGCCGAGATCCAGCTTCAAGACGACCGAGATGACTGGAATTCACGTGAATGGATCGAGTCGTCGGCCGGGGTGATGAGACCTCAGATAGACGTACCGGCGACTTGATGGGTCAGGTCGCGAGTCCCCTGGGCATCTCGAAGTATCCGAAGTTGCAGGGCAAGCGACTGGCACGTCGTTCGCTCAGCGAGCCATCCATGAAGTTACTCGCGGCACTGCTCTTCACTCAACTCATCGCCTGTTCGATCGGTGAGTCGCCATCCAACAACGATGTCGGCGCCCAGCCCGATGCTCCGCCGATCCCGGACGCCTGCACGCCCAGGTGGCAACTGACCACGGGAGGGGCACCAGGCATCTCGGTCGCCGGCGGTGCGGTGGTCCTGGCAGTCACCAAGAACGCCTCGACGCTGACCAGCTTGACCGAGTTGGCGGGAGACTTCGAGATCAGGGTGCCGTTCGACGCGCTGACCTCGATGCTCGCCAAGGATGGGGGCGCTTCGACTTCGATCCGGCTCTGGGCACGACCGAAAAGCGCGCCGACCACCGAGGTCGCCGCGTACGTCGAGGATGCCTTCTACGACGAGATCCAGGGCCAGGGAACGAACCTCGTGCTTCGCGAGATCCACGCCGTGGTGACCGCTGCCGGCGGAGAGGACCACTTCACTCAAGAGGCGACTGGCTCCGCTGGTGCCCTGCTGGTCAGCCGGCGCGGCGATACCCTCGTGGCCAAGACCGACGCCGGCACCGTCACGACTCAATCGACCAGCCTCGTGCCAGGGGTCGGCGGCCAAGCCATCGAGTGGGGGCTGACAGTGTCCGGGACCGAACGCAGCAATCCGGTGACCTCCTGGGGACTCGCCGGCACACTCCCTGAAGTGACGGTCACCAACGTCGCAGGTGCCGGCGCCGCCGATGACTTCGCCTGCGACTCGATCACCAAGACCCCGTGAGCACCAAGACCCCGTGAGCACCAAGACCCCGTGAGCACCAAGACCCCGTGAGCACCAAGACCCCATGAGCACCAAGACCCCATGAGCCACGCGTTCCTTCCGGCGTCCGTGCTTGCGCTGCTGCTGCCGACGGCCGGATGTGTGTCGGGGCGCGACGCCTTTCAGCGCGACTATGACGATGTCGCATTTGGTCTCGCCAAGGCCTGCCATGCCCGGCAATGCGAAGCGTGGCAACGCAGCGATGCCGTGATGTGGAACCTCATGCGGACGACCTGCGAGCAACCCTACGGGCGCGACAGGTACTTTGGCGATCACCATGTCTCCGATGCACCCAGCGAGCGGTGCTACGAGTTCGATCGCGACATGGCCCGAGCCTGCCTTGCCTCGTCACGGAACGTCCTCCGCCGGGTCGATCAGCTCCCGCTCGGCGGCGTGATCGGGTGCGAGTACGAGTACGAGCACCCGGATCCCTGCCTCCAGGTGTTTCGGGCCCGCAGGACCCAGGGCTGCCCACAGGCGCTCTGAGCCCGGGGCTCCGAATCTCGAACGTAAGGGTCGCTACGAATAATCGCGCTTGAATTGTTGAACGGAGGCCATCGAACTGAGGTAGGTTCGGCACCCACTGCCGGTGCAGTGACGAGGCCTCATGTCCCACCGTCTCCAGTATGTGCTCGGCCTGTGCCTGGTCCTTGGCTGTTCCTCGACCACCGCGGGTGAGGGTGGGCCGGGTGACGACGGGGGAGCGGGTGACGACGGGGGCGGCAAGGGCGACGGACCTGGCGGACCCGACGGCGGCGTTCCCGCAGATCTCTGCCACCTCGATCTGCCACCCGGCCCGGCCCGGGTGCTGCCGCCCGCGTCCGATCCGCGCTCGGCCAAGGCGATCTACGACGAGTTCTTCGGGCAGTACCTGCCGGCGAATGCGGACTTCGGCTGGGAGCTGGCCCCCTCCATCACGGTGGACTGGGTCGAGTCGCTCCATTTCCCGACCCCGCCGGCCGGGCTCGCCAACGAGACCTACCACCAGTACTTCGACTTCAACCCGCACAACTTCGATCGCCCGGGCGCCGACGCCTACGCGAGCGACACCGACAACGCCGATCTGTTCGCCTCGACCACCGATCCGGTCGAGGTCCTTCGCGGCTACGACCCGACCGAATGGATGCCCGCGGTCGCCTCGACCTACACCCGGACCGCGACCAGCGACATCATGGCGTCGCAGTTCTGGTATCGGGCTTCGACCCCGGGGTTTCGAGCACAGCTCGAGCGCGCGCTCGAGCTGTGTCCCGACTGCGATGACGTCTACACGCCGCTGTCGCACGACGACCTCTACAAGATCATCGAGCTCCGCTTCGTGCGCTACGGCGCGGCCGGCCCCGAGCTGTCGCGGACGTTCAAGCTGATCGGCGTCGACTCATCGGGCGCGATGGAAGCCCACGCGCTCAATGACTCGTGGCAGTACTTCGGCAAGATCGGCGGACAGACCGCCACCGCCAAGTGGCGAATGGAGCTCTCCGGCCTGCTCGCGCAGCGCTACTGGGACAGCACGAACTACATCCGGCTGATGCCGGTGCTGGTCCGGACCTCGCGCGCTGCCGCGTTGCACCAGTACTACGACGGCCGGTTCGATCGCGAGATCGCGGCCGCGGACAGCTTCCAGCGACTGGTCTCGCCCGCGCTCGACTGCACCCGCGACTGCCACCGCGAGATCTGTCAGGCTGGTCGCAACCTGGACGGCTACGGCTACGTCCTGCGCAACACCTGCACCTGCGGCGCGGTCAACGATCCGCTGACCGCGCTCGGTACCAGCTGGGCCGCTGGCGCCTGCGAAGCGTGGACGACCGGGGTGCACGCCAAGACTCCGTCGTCGGTGACCTGCCCGCCCTAGCCTCGGTCGGCTCGGGCTCGGCCTGTGGTACATGGCCACCCGTGACCCTGCTCGAAGAGTGCTTTGCGGCGAATCGGCGGTGGGCCGAGACCACCGCCGCCGAGGATCCCGACTTCTTCAAACGGCTCGAGTCCCTGCAGAGCCCCGAGCTGCTGTGGATCGGGTGCTCCGATAGCCGGCTCCCGCCCAACGAGATCATCGGGCGCGCGCCGGGCGAGCTGTTCGTCCATCGCAACGTCGGCAACCTGGTCGAGCACACCGACGTCAACTGCCTGTCGGTGCTGCAGTACGCGGTCGACGTGCTGAAGGTGAGGCACGTGATCGTGTGCGGCCACTATGGCTGCGGCGGCGTGCGGGCGGCGATGTCCAGCCAGCCGCTCGGCCTGATCGACAACTGGTTGCGCCACATCCGCGACGTCCACCTGTGGAACCGCGAGGAGCTGGCGGCGATCGCCGATCCCGACGCGCGCGCGAACCGGCTCGCCGAGCTCAACGTCGAGGCGCAGGTCGCCAACGTCTGCCACACCACGATCATCCAGGATGCGTGGCAGCGCGGACAGAAGGTGACGGTGCACGGCTGGATCTACGCGCTGCGCGACGGCCTGCTGCGGGACCTCGACCTCGCGATCGAGTCGGCGGAGCAGATCCCACCCGAGTACCGCCTCGTCTACTGAGACCCCGGCACCGCGAGCCTACGTCTTGGCGGGCGCCGCGGGCGCGGTCTTGGGTGCTGCCGGAGGAGGCGTGGCCGCTGCGCCGGCCTTGCCGCGATAGAACAGTCGCGTGGCACCGATCTTCACGGTGCCCTTTTCCTCCATCGTCTTGACGTCGCGCTTGCCGTCGAACTTGACGCCGAGCGCATTCGCGACCGAGTTGGTCGGATTGGCGATGCCGAACACATCATGATTGCAGTCGATGCACTTCGCGCGGCTGATCAGGTTGAAGTGCAGCGTCAGCACCTCCTGCTGCGAGCCTGGGATGCCGGTCCTGAGCGCGAGCGTGTAGTCCGAATCCTTCACCTGCGAGATGCACAGCATTTCCGGGGTCTTGCTCCACACCTTGCTATCGCTCGAGACCTCGAAGCACGTGTCCTCGGCATACGCCGATCCGGAAAATCCGAATAGCAGGACAGTCGCGAATATGATCTTCATGGCCCGTTTGTACGTCCGGCCACGACGTGTATTCAATAGCTACGCGGCTTCGCGGCGGAGCAACTCCGTCAGCGCGACCAGCGCGTCGGAGGCGGTGAGGATGCCGGCGATCCCGGTCTTGCCCATGACGATCAGCGAGCCACAGCGCGCGGTGTTCATGAGCTGGACCGCCTCGTCGAGCGGCGTCTCCGGTGTCACCGCGAACACGCTCTTCGTCATGACCTGGGTGACGGTGGTCTCGTGCGGATCCGCGCTGGCACCAGGGACCAGCCGGAGGTCGCGGTCCGACAGGATGCCGACGAGCTTGCCGTCCTCCACCACCGGGAGGTGTCGGATGTTGTGCAACCGCATCAGGTGGTGTGCCGCGGACATCGGGTCTCGCGGCGAGACCGTGTAGGGATCGAAGGTCATGTAGCGATGTACCGTGGGCATCAACATGGTCACCTCATAGGGGGGTGCGGACGACCATCACGTTGCGGTCGGCATGGTTGACGACCTTGGCCGCGGTCGTCCCGAGCAGCCGATCGAGCCCGCCGAAGCCGTGCGAGCCGACGATGATGAGATCGGCGTCGTACTCGCGGCCGGCCTGGCAGATGCCATCCCACGGCGAGGCGAAGGTGGTGGCGAACGTCTCGACCAGCTCGGGTCGGACCTCGCTCGCGATGCGCTCGAGCTCGGTGCGCGCGTTCTGGCGCAGGAAGTCCTCGAGTCGGGCATCGGTCATCGCGAACACCTCGCGCGGCATCTCGGGCGGGACCACGAGGGCGCGGTACAGGACGAGCTTCGCGCCGGTGAGCTCGGCGAGGCGCGCCGCGGTCTTGAGGACGAGCGGAGCTCGCGGCGAGCCATCGAGCGCGGTGAGGATCCGCTTCATCGGTGCTTTCCTTTGGGTGCGCGGATCGTCAACACCGGGCACGGAGCCATGCGCACCACGCTCTCGGCGACGCTGCCGAGCAGCGCGCGAGAGATGCCGCGTCGGCCATGGGTGCCCATCACGATCATGTCCGCCTCGACCTCTTCGCGGGCCTGGAGGATCACGTCCCGCGCATCGCCGGTGCGAAGTATGACCTCGCCGATCCTGCCCGTGGCGCGCCGAGGCGCGGCGAGCTTGTCGATCGCCTCCTGGTGCTCGCGGACGAGACCATCGATCACCGAGGCCGTCAGGGCAATGCCGAGCTCCGGAACTCCGAGGGCCGGGACGCCGATGACATTGAGCACGTGGACCTTCGCATCCAGCTTGTCCGCCAGCGCGACCGCGTAGTCGAGCGCCTGCTCGGAGTACTCGCTGAAGTCGATGGGGACCAGGATGTTGCGGGGGAGGTTCATGACCCTACTCGTTTCACGAACCAGGCCAGCGCCGTGCCTCCTCCCACGCAGCCGGCGCGCAGGTCTTGCGCGCTGCCGCATCGGCTCCGCGAGATTTTCGCTCAGCGGCCCGGCACGATCACCGCCCGGCCGCGGATCTCGCCGCGCCGGAGCTTGGCGTACGCCTCGAGTGCACGGTCGAGCGGGAACGTCTCGACCTCCATGCGGATCCGTTGCGAACGTGCCAGCTCGACCAGCTCCATCAGCTCGGGGACGGTGCCCCAGTAACTCGTGGCGACCTGGGCGCCGGACGGGATGCTGAAGAAGTTGACGGGTAGTGCGCCAAGCGCCAGCCCGATGATGACGAGCCGGCCTTCGGCGCGCAGCGACTTTGCTCCCATGGCGAGCGTCGCGTCGTTGCCGACCATGTCGTAGACGACGTGTGCGCCCCCGGTCTCGCGCCGGATCTTGGCGACCGCGTCGTCATCGGACAGGATCCCGATCTCGGCCCCGAGCCGCTTGGCGAGCTCGAGCCGCTGGGGGTCCTTGTCGACGGCGACGATGTGCGCGGCGGTCGTCACGCGCAGCAACTGGATCGCCATCTGACCGAGCCCGCCGACCCCGATCACCACGGCGACGCCCCCCGGAGGCAGCCGATCGCGCGAGGTCCGGATCGCGTGATACGGCGTGAGCGCGGCGTCCGCGAGCGGGGCGGCCTGGACGGGATCGATCCCACCGAGCGGGACGAGGAAGCGCGCGCTCGGCACGAGCATGTACTCGGCCATCCCGCCATCGCGCCCGAGCCCGCCACCCATCGCCCCGATCTCGGCGGCGTGGTCGCAGTAATTCTCGCGCCCGAGCCGGCACGGCCGACACGTGCCGCATCCCCACGGGCCGTAGCCGAGGACCGCGTCGCCTTCGCGAAATCCCGTCACGCCCGCGCCGAGCTTCTGGATCCACCCGGCATTCTCGTGGCCGAGGGTGAACGGGAGCTGCCAGGGCAGCTGGCCTTCCGGCCAGTCCATCAGATGGAGATCGGAGTGGCACGCGCCGGCGCCGCCGATCTTGATCACCACCTGGCCGGGACCCGGTTCGGGGATCGCGGCCTCGACGAGCTCGGCCGACACTCCCCACCTTGTGAGACGTAGTGCTTTCATGTGGAGAAGCCGGAGCAAGACGCGTGCGCACCCGGGCTCGCAAATGCGCGGGTTTTGCACCCGCCGTGTCGTGCGCCGCAAGCATTGCCGCGAGCGGCCGCTCACGCGGAAGGAAACCGCCGCGATCCTCCGCTGGCACGCCTCGCGCAAAGCCCATCGACATGGCGGCAGTCTTCGCACTCGTCTTCGTTCCAGCCCTGGCAGCAACCCTGTGCATCATGGGGATGTTCCAGGGCGGCGTCTCGTTCGGGTCGGCGCTCGCAGCAGCGGTGTTCCTCGCGCTGTCGACGGGCATGGTCACCGGACTGTTTCGGCTTGCCCACAAGTGGGAAGACGAAGAGCCGACCTGAGGCCGCGAGGCAGGAGAAGTACGATGAGTCCCGTCACCCCGCACGTCGCGACCCGCAGGATCCTGGTCGTCGACGACGAGGCGAATGCGCGGGTCGCACTCGCCGAGCTGCTGCGCGATGAAGGCTTCGAGGTCGAGACCGCCGTGCACGGCTTCGACGCGCTGAGCAAGCTCGGCAGCGTTGCCCCGCACGTGGTGATCACCGACCTCCAAATGCCGGGGATGGAGGGATCGGAGCTCGTCGCAAGGCTGCTGCAAGGATCCGATCCGCCGTCCGTCATCGTGATGACCTCGTTCGGGGAGATCGCGGCAGCGGTCGCGGCCTTGCGAGCGGGGGCCTCGAACTACGTGACCAAGCCGATCCACTTCGACGAGCTCCTCCTGGTGCTCGGCAAGGTGATCGAGCATCACGACCTCGAGCGCGAGGTCGATCGGCTGCGGGCCCAGGATGACGGCGACGCTGACCGTGCGGCGGTGACGTGAGGTGAGCGCCCTGGTGGACGAGTTGCTCGCATATGTCGAGCTGGGTGACGAAGACACCGCCCGCCTGCGCGAGGTGCACGCGATCCTCTCGCCGCAGTTTCCTGCGATGGCGAACGAGTTCTACACCAAGATCCTCGGCCATCCCGGCGCCTCGTCGGTGCTGTCCGGATCGGATCGGGAGAAGCTGTGTCGGACGCTGACGGAGTGGATGAGCAGCGGGCTGCTCGGCCCGTATGACGAGGCGTTCTACGACAAGCGGTCGCTGATCGGCCGACGCCACGTCGAGATCGGCCTCGCGCAGCACTACATGCTGGTCGCGATGAACGTGATCCGGGCAGGCTACGTGTCGCGGATCTTCCAGCTCGCCCCGGCGGGGCAGGTCCTCCCGTTCATCACCGCGGTCCACAAGCTGCTCGACGTCGAGCTCGCGATGGTGCTGCACCATTACCAGCTCGCGTCCGAGCGCAAGCTCGTCGAGCGCGAGCGCCGCCACCAGCGCGATCAGCTCGCGGCGATGCAGACGCTGTCGTCCGGGCTCGCGCACGGGATCCGCAACCCGCTCAACTCCGCGAAGCTCCAGCTCGAGCTGCTCGAGCGCCGGCTCCGCAAGCACGCCGAGGATCCGCGGCTGACCGATCCGACCGAGCTCGCGCACCACGAGATCGGACGGCTGGCGGCGCTCGTCAACGACTTCCTGGCGTTCGCGCAGCCGCCGTCGATGCACTTCGAGGATCAGGACCTCGTGGTGGTCGTCCGTCATGCGCTCGAGCTCGAGCGCCCGATCGCGCACAAGCGCGACATCCATCTCGAGCTCGTGGCCGAGCGGGAGCCGATCCACGCCCGGGTCGATTCGACGAAGCTCCACCAGATCATCCACAACCTCGTGCGCAACGCGATCGAAGCGGTCGCCGCTGGCGGACACGTCGAGCTGACGATGTTCCAGGAGGGCGATCGGGTTCACGTGGTCGTCGCCGACGATGGACCGGGGATGCCAGACCACGTGCGCGCGCGGATCTACGAACCGTTCTTCTCGACGAAGGAGTCGGGCACGGGCCTCGGCATGTCGATCGTGCACAGCCTCGTGACGATGCACGGCGGCACGATCGGCCTCACCTCGAGCCCGTCGGGGACGAGGTTCGACGTCGCGTTGCCGCGCATGCCGTGAGGAATGCCTCTTGCACTAGCGCTTCGCATGAGCCGTGTCCTCCTGCTGTACGCGAGCCACTACGGGCACACCCGGCGGATCGCCGACCGGCTCGCGCAGCTTCTGCGCGAGCGTGATCATCAGGTCGACGTGGTCGACGTGCGCACCGGCGCGCTGCGGTTGCCGGCTCCCGAGCGGTATGACGTGGTGGTGCTCGGCTCGCGCGTCGAGTTTGGCCGTCACGCCACCGACCTCATCGAGTACATCCGCATCCATCGCGAGGCGCTGTCCAGGATGCCCACGGCCTTCTTTTCGGTCAGCATGGCGGCCTCGGGGCCCGCCGCGGGCGCCGATCCATCGGCCTACCTCGCTGCGATGTTCGAGGACCTCGGCTGGTATCCGGCGCAGGCGATCTCGCTCGCGGGCGGACTTCCGTACCGGCGGTACGGCTGGATCATGCGGTTTGTCATGAAGCGGATCGCGCGCGGCGCCGGGCACACCACCGATACGTCGCGCAACCACGACTTCACCGACTGGAACGCGGTCGCGTCGTTCGCCGACAAGATCGAATACATCGCCGGGGGATCGGCTCGGCGCGAGGCGCGCACGCACGATACCCAGCAGCACACGAATTGACCGACGAGCGAGTTGCGGAGCGCCGGAGCGCGCCTCGGCGCGGAGGTCCGTATACAGTCGGACGCAATTGACCATGCAGCTCGCACGTTCTGCTTTCATGAGATCAGCGCTCGCGGTGCTGGGTATCGCGCTGCTGGGTATCGCGATGCCGGGTGCCGCGGTCCTGGGTGCGGGCTGCTCGAGCGGTGCGGTGGCCAACCCGCCGCCGACGACGAGACCCAGCCAGGGATCCGGTGCGGGGGCGGGTGGGGGATCCGGCGCGCGGTCGGGCTCGGGCTCGGGCTCGGGCTCAGGCTCGGGCTCGGCGGCGAGCTCGAACACCGCGACGTCGGTGCAGTTCGAGCACGACATGATGCTCCGGTTCCACATGCACGAGAACTTCGGGCTGTTGCGCGCGATCGAGCGACTGCTCCTGCGCGGCAAGCTCGACGAGGCGCGCGAGCTCGCGCGCGCGATGACCGTCGCACCGGATGAATCGGGGATGGCGAGCTGGTCGGCCGAGGCAAGGCGCGTCCGCGATCAGGCGCGCGTGATCACGACCACCAAGACCCTCGAGGCCGCGTGTGATGCGGTGGGCAAGCTCGCCGGCGCATGTGCGTCCTGCCACCTCGCGACCGGCGCGGTACCGGAGTTCGCGTCGCCGCCCCAGATCCCGCCTGATCGACCCTCGATCGAGGCCCGGATGGCGCGCCATCTGTGGGCCTCGGACCGGATCTGGGAGGGCGTGGTCGGGCATGCCGACGAGTCGTGGCGGGCGGGGCTCGACGTGCTCGCGGCGACGCCGCTACCGTCCTCCGAGCTCGGCGCCGAGCGCGAGGGCCTCGCGCGCAAGCTCCAGCGGCTCGCGGATCGCGCACGCAAGGCCAAGGGGAGCGAGCAGGATCGCGCGACGGCGTACGGCGAGATGCTCGCGACCTGCGCGGCCTGTCATACGATCAAGCGCGCGCCGTGACATCCCGATCCCGCGATCCGGCGTACGAGGGGTCGGGTCGACATCAAATGCGTCGAGGTCGACGTCAGATGCGTCAACGTCGACGTCGAGCGCAGAACTTCAGTCGTGGAGCTCGAGCGCCTTGATCGCGAACCGAACGTAATCGCGCTCGGTGACGATCCCGATCAACGCACCCAGGTGGTTGATGACGGGTAAGCAGCCGAACCGGTGATCGAGCAACAGCCTCCCTGCATTCGAAGCAGGCGTGTCGGGCAGCACGGTCCAGACATCACGCGTCATGATCTCGGAGATCCTGATGTGATCCTGGCGCGCATGGCGCTCGGACTCCGTCAGACCGGAGAGCGAGCTGACCTGAGCCCGCAGGAGATCGCGGTGGCTGACCAGCCCGACGAGCCGGTTGGCGTCGTCGACCACCGGCAGATGCCGCAGGTGCTTGAACTTCATGATGTCCTCGGCCAGCGGCAGCGACTGCTCGGCGAACAGCGCGACGACCGGGGCGGTCATGAGGTGCTTGATCAACACGGGTGGCATGGGACCCAGGGCTGCAAGCCAAACGCCACTCAGTGGCCGAACCCGTCGTTCCGCGCGAGCCAGCGCACGATGTCCATGGTCGAGACGATCCCGATCATCCGGCCACCGGCGTCGACGATCGGGACGTGATGGACGTCCTCGAAGGCCATGAGTGCTGCGGCATGCGCGACCGTCGCGTGCTCCCCGATCGTGATCGCGAGCGGCATCATCAGGTCGTTCGCGGTACGCGGCGAGAAGTCCCGATCGGTCGGAGTGTCCTCGCTGCGGTTGGTCAGGCACAGCTGCTCGACGACATCGTGCTTGGTGATCATCCCGATCGGTCGCCCGGGCTCCTCGACGACCGGTACGCAGCCGATCCGGTTCTGCACCATGAGCTCGACGACCCGGTCGGCGGACAGGTCCCGGCGAGCGCACTGGATCTCCCGACTCATGATCTGGGTGACCGGGATCTGGTCGGCGATACTCGGAACCCGGGTCACGCTGGGGCCCGGGTCATCGCAGCACAACGGTCGCTCGGTTCGCGAGCCTTGCTTCTGGTGGATGATCTGGAGCGGTTGCGATCTGGCGAGCTCGCTCATGGCTACCCCAGGAGCAACCCACGAGCCATCGTAAGTTCGCGACTTCCGGGAGCCGCCGCGCAAGCGGTGCGCGTTCCTGGGATTCCTGGGAATTGCCGCGCAACCATTTCTGGCGTGCTCCGGACTCGAACGCACGAGACTGCTGCACCCTCCAGGCGATGACGATCCGCGACGACGAGCTCGAGGCGCTCGACGCCTACTGGCGCGCAGCCAACTACCTCACGGTGGGCCAGATCTACTTGCTGGCCAACCCGCTGCTGCGCGAGCCGCTGCGCGCCGAGCACGTCAAGCCACGCCTGCTCGGCCACTGGGGGACCTCGCCAGGCCTGAGCCTGCTGTACGCGCACCTCAACCGCGTGATCCGCCTGCACGATCTCGACGTGATCTACCTCGCGGGCCCTGGCCATGGCGGGCCCGCGATCGTCGCGAACGTCTACCTCGAGGGCACGTACTCCGAGATCTACCCAGAGGTCACCCGGGACGTCCGCGGGATGACGCGACTGTTCCGTCAGTTCTCGACCCCGGGCGGCATCCCCAGTCACGTCGGTCCGACGACGCCGGGCTCGATCCACGAGGGTGGGGAGCTCGGCTACGTGCTGACGCACGCGTTCGGCGCGGTGTTCGATCAGCCGAACCTGATCGCGGTCGCCGTGGTCGGCGATGGCGAAGCCGAGACCTCGCCGCTCGAGGGCTCGTGGAAGGGGATCCGGTTTCTCAACGCGGCGCGCGACGGCGCGGTGCTGCCGGTGCTCCACCTCAACGGCTACAAGATCGCGGGCCCCACCGTGCTCGGTCGTGCGGACGACGAGTCGATCCGGCAGCTGCTCGAGGGCCATGGCTACGAGGTGCACTTCGTCACCGGTGACGATCCGGCGGCGGTGCACCGGGCGCTCGCGGACACGCTCGACACGGCCGTCGCGAACATCCGCGCGATCCAGGTAGCGGCACGCACCCGGGGCGTGCGCGGGACTCCGCGGTGGCCCGCGATCGTGCTACGCACGCCGAAGGGGTGGACCGGCCCCAAGGTGGTCGATGGCCATCCCGTCGAGGGCACGTTCCGCGCGCACCAGGTGCCGCTCGCCAACGTTCGCCGCGACCCCGCCCAGCTCGCCGCACTCGAGCACTGGCTCCGCAGCTACCGCCCCGAGGAGCTGTTCGATGCCCAGGGCCGGCTCGCGCCACAGCTCGAGGCGCTCGCGCCGCGCGGCACCCGCCGGATGGGCGCGAGCCCGCACGCGAACGGCAGCCGCGACCGGCCAGCGCTCGACGTGCCGCCGTTCGAGTCCTACGCGATCGCCGTCGCCCGCCCGGGCACCGTCCGCGCGGAATCGACCCGGGTGTTCGGCGAGCTCTTGCGCGACACCTACGTGCGCAACCCGACGAGCTTCCGGCTGTTCTGCCCCGACGAGACCAACTCGAACCGACTCGGTGCCGTGTTCGAGGTCGAGAACCGATGTTTTCAGGAGCCCACGATCGAGATCGATGATCACGTATCGCCCGAGGGCCGCGTCATGGAGGTGCTGAGCGAGCACAACTGCGAGGGCTGGCTGGAGGGCTATGTGCTGACCGGGCGGCACGGGGTGTTCGCGACCTACGAGGCGTTCGCGCTGATCGTCGCGTCGATGACGACGCAGCATGTGAAGTGGATCGAGATGGCCGCGAGCCTGCCGTGGCGAGCGCCGGTGCCGTCGCTCAACTACCTCCTGACGTCGACCTGCTGGCGCAACGACCACAACGGCTTCAGCCATCAGGGCCCCGGCTTCCTCGACACGATCATCTCGAAGAAGGGGAGCGTCGTGCGGGTCTATCTGCCGCCCGACGGGAACTGCCTGCTGTCGGTGGGGGACCACTGCCTGCGCAGCCACAACTACGTCAACCTCGTCATCATCGACAAGCAGCCGCAGCTGCAGTGGCTCGACATGGCGGCTGCCCGCGAGCATTGTGCGCGCGGCGCGTCGGTGTGGCAGTGGGCGGGCAACGAGGACGCCGAGCCCGACGTGATCCTCGCGTGCGCCGGGGACGTGCCGACGCTCGAGACCCTCGCCGCGGCGAAGTGGCTGCGCGCGCATGCGCCGGCGTTGCGCGTCCGGGTCGTCAACGTCGTCGATCTGATGACCTTGTTCTCGCCACGCGAGCACCCCCACGGCATGACCGAGGCCGCGTTCGTCGAGCTGTTCACGCGCGACACCCACGTCGTGTTCTCGTTTCACGGCTACGCCGGCGAGATCCATCAGCTGATCCACGCGCGCCCCGACCCGGAGCGGTTCCACGTCCGCGGCTACAAGGAAGAGGGCACGACGACGACCCCGTTCGACATGGTCGTGCTCAACGAGACGAGCCGTTACCACCTCGCGATCGATGCGATCCGACGGTCCCGCCGGCCGCTCGCCGACGCCGCGGCGCTCACCGAGGCGTGCCAGCAGGTCCTCGCCCGGCACACCGCGCATGTCGTCGCGCAATTCGAGGACTTGCCGGAGATCCGGGATTGGACGTGGGGCTGAACACCGGTCACGCGGGCCCCCATGCGGGCCCCCCCGCTCCCGCGGCATGGCTCGGTCGTTGCTTCGACAGGGAGCATGCGCGCATCGAGCCTGCTCCTGATCACGTGCCTTGCCGGCTGTCAGGCGGCGGCCGAGCCGGCCCCCAGGCCGGCCCCCAGGAACGATCTGGCCGCCAAGGTGGTCGCGCTCCGCGAGCGGATGCATCTGCGGTACGCGGCGACCACCGGCATCCGGCTCGCGATCTCGCTCGGCGATCTCGATCGCGCGCACGCCGAGGCCAGGACGATCGCCACGCTCGACGAGCCCGATGTGCTGCCCGCGTGGCGCCCCTATGTCGACGACATCCGCGCCGCGGCGACCCAGATCACCTTTGCGAAGGACACGATCACCGCCGCCAAGACGATGGCGAACCTCGGCCGCCGGTGCGCGGCGTGTCACGCGGCGGTCCCCTCGACGAAGATCGTGTTCCCCAAGGTCGTGCCACCGCGCGAGGACAGCAAGCTGCCGTCGCAGATGGCGGGGCACGAGTGGGCCGCCGGCCGGATGTGGGAAGGCCTGATCGGTCCTTCGCCCACGCTGTGGCTCGACGGCTCCACCGCGCTCGCGAAGGCACCGCTGACGATCACCGCGGAGGCGAGCGAGCCCGGGCATGACCTCGGGATCGCCGATGACGTGTCACGCGTGCGGGTGTTCGCGACGCGCGCCCAGAAGGCCAAGACTCTCGACGAGCGGGCGCAGATCTATGGCGAGCTGCTCGCGACCTGTGCGCATTGCCACTTCACGATTCGCGACCGCTGACATCCCTCGACCACGGACCTCCCTCGACCACCGACCTCCTCGACCACCGCTCTGGCACGTGCGTTCACGCAAGGCTTGCGGCCCGGCCCTCCACCGGCGCAGCGGCTTCGTGTCTCCGCACGCGAGGGCCGTCAGGCCGTGCATGTGTCTTGCTTCCTGTTCGAAGGGAATGGAGTCGCCGACCTTCACGCGCATCGTCAAGACGGCCCCGTTTCACGACGAGGGGCACGGCTTCGACGTGTTCGGGCTCTGTCCACCCACCCTGGCGAGCGTGATCACGGCAACCGCGCCGATCTACGACCGATATTTTCGGGTCGACTCGCTGGGCGCCGACCGGATCCCCGCGTGCGGGCCGGTGATCCTCGTGGCCAATCACGGCGGCGTGCTGCCGGTCGACGCCGGGATGCTGTGCGTCGATGTCCTGCGACGGACCGAGCCGCCGCGGATCCCGCGTGCGATCATGGACCATTTCGTCCCGCGGTTGCCGCTGGTCAGCACGTGGTTCGCGCGGCTCGGAGCGGTCAGCGGGACGCGCGCCAACGCGAAGCGCCTGCTCGAGCGCGGCGAGCTGGTCGCGATCTGGCCCGAGGGCGTGTCCGGACCGGCGAAGCGATTCCGCGACCGCTACCAGATCCAGCGCTGGGCTGTTGGCTTCGCCGAGCTCGCGATCCGATATCGCGCGCCCGTGGTGCCGGTGGCGGTGATCGGCGCCGAGGAGAGCTGGCCGGTGATGGTGAAGCTGCCGATCACGCGCTGGTTCGGCGCGCCGTACGTGCCGATCCCGGCGTCGCCCGTGCCGCTGCCCACGCACTATCACATCCGGTACGGCATGCCGATCGAGCTCCATCGTGGGCGGACGCCGGACGACGCCGCGGATCCGGCGATCGTCGCCGCCGCGGCCGGCGAGGTTCGCGTCGCGCTCGAGCAGCTGATCGTCGACGCCCGCCGCGCGCGCCACGGAGTGTTCCGGTGAGGGTGCTGGTCACCGGCGCCACCACGCCACTGGGCACCGCGCTCGTCGGCGAGCTGGTCGCCGCGCGCGATGTCGAGCTCGTGCTCGCGGTGGGACGTGAGCCCGAGTCCACGCTCCCGACCGGACCGCGCCTCGTCTATCACAGCGTCGACATGACCCGGGCGCGCAAGCTCCACGATCTGCTGTGGGGGCCCGCGCGCGAGCTCGCGATCGACCACGTCGTCCACGGCATGCATCACCGTCGCGGCGCCGACCACGGGCCGGCGGTGCATGCCCAGAACGTCGACGCCACGCGCGAGCTGGTGCTCGCGTGCATGGATCACCCGACGATCCGGCGGCTGGTCTATCGCAGCTTCGCGGAGGTCTACGCGCTGCGCCACATCACCTCGGATCTGCTCGACGAGGAAGAGCCGCTCGACTTCGATCCGGGCTCGCCGCAGTGGGTGCGCGATCGGGTCGAGGCAGATCTGACCGTGTCCACGCACCTCGCGGGCCCGCTCTCGATCGCCGTGTTGCGGTGCGCGGAGATCCTGGCAGCCGAGACCGGCAGCCAGCTCTGGGACTACCTGCAGTCCCGGGTGTGCCTGAGCCCGCTCGGCTACGATCCGATGCTGAACGTGCTGAGCCTCGAGGATGCGGTGGCGGGCGTGATGGCCGCGCTGCGCGGCGCGCAGATCGGCGTGTTCAACCTCCCGGGCTACGACACGCTCCCGCTGTCCCGCGCGATCGCGCAGAGCCACCGCGCCGCCATTCCGATCCCCGGTCCCCTGATCGCACCGCTCTACGGGCTGCGTCGCTGGGTCGCCGGGTTCGAGTTTCGCTACGACCTGAACGTGCGGCGGTTCCATTTCGGCGGCGTGCTCGATGGCGGCCGCGCCCGCGAGGCGTTCGGGTTCCAGCCGCGGACGCCGGTGCACTGGCCGATGTCGTGGTGGAACCTGTTGATGGCGCGGCTCGCCGAGCAGCCCGTCTCGCTGTGAAATCGCGCAAACCGTGCGCGTCGCGACACGGCTGCCGGGAGGAGGCGCAATTCCTGCGGCGATTCCGTTGCAACACCCTGAAATCGCGTGGCACGGTTCTCGCTATCATCTCTGACTATGTCTCGGTCGGGTCGAATCCTGGTAGTGGACGATGAGGTCAATGCACGCACCGCGCTCGCGGAGCTGCTGCGCGACGAAGGCTATGACGTCGAGACGGCGGCCGACGCGTTCAAGGCCCTCGGCAAGTACGAGTCGTTCTCGCCGCACGTCGTCGTGACCGACCTGAAGATGCCCGGGATGGACGGCATCGAGCTGGTCAAGAAGATCCGCGCCGGCGAAGACCCGGCCGCGGTGGTCGTGATGACCGCGTTCGGCGCGGTCGCGACCGCCGTCGACGCGATGCGTGCAGGCGCTGCCGATTACCTGACCAAGCCGCTCAACTTCGACGAGCTGCTCGTGGTGCTCGACAAGGTCCTCGAGACCGAGCACCTGCGCCGCGAGACCCGTCAGCTGCGCGCACGCGTCCGCGATCGAGTGGCGCCCAACAACATCATCGGGATCGCGCCCCCGATGCAGCGCGTGTTCGAGATCGTCGAACAGGTCGCCCCGAGCAAGGCGACCGTCCTGATCAGCGGCGAGAGCGGTACCGGCAAGGAGCTGGTCGCCAACGCGATCCACCAGCGGTCCCCGCGCGCCGGCGGTCCGTTCATCAAGCTGCACTGCGCGGCGCTCGCCGAGTCGCTGCTCGAGAGCGAGCTGTTCGGTCACGAGCGCGGCTCGTTCACCGGCGCGATGGCGCGCAAGGACGGGCGGTTCTCGCTCGCGGACGGCGGCACGCTGTTCCTCGACGAGATCGGCGAGATCTCGCCGGCGATCCAGGTCAAGCTGCTGCGGTTCCTCCAGGAGCGCGAGTTCGAGCGGGTCGGTGGCACGCAGACGATCCACGTCGATGTGCGCGTGATCGCCGCGACGAACCGCAACCTGCCCGAGGAGGTGGCCAAGGGCCGGTTCCGCGAGGATCTGTTCTACCGGCTCAACGTCGTGGCGCTCGAGATGCCGCCGCTGCGCGATCGCCGGAGCGACATCCCCGCGCTCGCGAAGTTCTTCCTCGACAAGTTCGCCAAGGCGAACGACAAGACGATCGAGGATCTCTCACCACAAGCGCTCGAGTTGCTCGTCGCGCACGACTGGCCCGGCAACGTGCGCGAGCTCGAGAACGCGATCGAGCGCGCCGTCGTCCTGACGTCCACGTCGCAGATCGAGCCCCGCCACCTGCCGTCGACGGTGCGCCCGGCGACGACCAGCGCACCCGGCATGCCCATGATTCCGGGCTCGACGATGGCCGAGCTCGAGCGCTATGCGATCCTCGAGACCATGAAGGCGACGGGCGGCTCGACCTCCAAGGCCGCCGAGATGCTCGGCGTCAGCACGCGGACGATCCAGTATCGGCTGCACCAGTACAATGAAGCTCCGAGATCCGAGATCGACGTCGTGCGCAAAGAAGGAGCCAGCAGCAGCGCGAAAACGTGATCATCGATCAGCTACTCGCATACGTTGAGTTCGACGAGGCAGATCGCGCGCGGCTGCTCGCGCTCCACGCCAAGCTCTCGCCCCACTTCTCGAGCATCGCGGAGCGGTTCTACCAGGCGGTGTGGGCGAACCCCGACACCGCCGCCGTGCTGTCGGGACCCGAGCAGATCGCGCGGCTGCGGATCTCGCTGGTCGACTGGATGTCGACCGGCTTGCTCGGCCCCTACGACGTCCGGTTCTACGACAAGCGCTCGCGGATCGGGCGGCGCCACGTCCAGATCGGGCTGGCCCAGCAGTACATGTTCACGGCGATGACCGTCATGCGTGCGGCCTACATCGACCGAATCGCCGAGCTGTATCCCCCGGCGGAGGGGCTGCTCGTCGTGCGCTCGGTCGACAAGCTGCTCGATCTCGAGCTCGCGCTGATGCTGCGGCACTACCAGCTCGATTCGGAGGAGCGCCTGGTCAGCCGCGAGCGCGAGATCCAGTCCGACCGGATCACGGCGCTCCAGACGATGACCGCCGGCCTGGCTCACGAGGTCCGTAACCCGCTCAACGCGGCGAAGCTCCAGCTCGAGCTGCTCGAGCGCCGCCTGCGCCGCCAGGGGGACGACCCCAAGATGGTCGAGCCGGTCCGGCTCGCGCATCACGAGATCCAGCGCCTCACCGAGATGCTCAACGAGTTCCTCTCGTTCGCGCGGCCGAGCGATCTCCGGATCCAGGAGCACGACGTCGGCGCCATCGCGCGCCAGGTCATCGAGCTCGAATCCGCGCTGGCTGACCGCAGCGGCACCACGCTGGTGCTCGAAGGCGCACCCGAGCCGACCCTCGTGGCGGTCGATCCAGGCAAGTTGCACCAGGTCGTGCAGAACCTCGTCCGCAACGGGATCGAGGCCGCCTCGCCCAACGGTCACGTCCGCGTCCACGTCAGCCTCGAGCTGGGTGTGCTGCACCTGCGCGTCACCGACGATGGCCCGGGGATCCCGGAGGAGCACCGCGCGCGGATCTACGAGCCGTTCTTCTCGACGAAGGAGGGTGGGACCGGCATGGGCATGTCGATCGTCCACAACTACGTCGCGATGCACCGCGGCAACATCGACATCACGACCGGTCCTCGCGGCACGACCATCGATGTCGCGATCCCGGCTCGCTGAGCGCGATCACGCCGCGCGGATGTGCGTCAGCCGCGGGTGGCTGATCGACGCCAGCATCGATGCGAGGTCGGAAGACGGCAGCTTCCCCGCATGGGCGGCGCGCGCGATGTCGTTGATCGAGATCATCCCGATCAGCTGACCTGCATCGCCGACGACCGGCAGCCGTCGGATCTGGCGGTGCTTCATCACCTGCTCGACCTCCCGCACGTCATCGCGCTCCCTGCACGTGGCGAGCTCCTTCGCCATCACGCTCGACACCGCGATCGAGCGCAGCGGGCATCCCTGGAGAAACGCGGCCATGCAGACGTCGCGATCGGTGGTCATCCCGACCACTCGACCGTCGTCGCCCAGCACGGGCAGACACCCGACGTCGTGCTCCCACATGAGCTGCGCGGCGCGCTCGAGGGTATCGCGGTCCGTGCACGTCACGACGTTACGCTGGAGCAGCTCGGATACTTGCATGGGACTTTCTCGACCGGGCCCGACGATCTCGGTGGCTCGCGCGGGCCGGGCCTTGCTAGTTGATCGGCCAGTTGGTGGGCCGCATGATCACTTGCCGGTTCGTGTAGCTGTAGCAGTGCGGCTCGTGGTGCGGCGTGCGCTCGTGGTCGTAGCGCATGACCTTGATCAGATCAACGTTGGCGTAGGTCTTCGGCCGGGTCACCATCACCGTGCAGCCCGCCTCGCGGACGACCCGCTCGGACACCGATCCGAGCAACACCCGCTCGACCCCGGTCTTGCCGTGGGTGCCAATGAAGATCAGATCCGCCCCGACCTCCTCGGCGAGCCTCAGGATCTCCGCCGCGGGCTTGCCGATCCGCGCGTGGACGAAGAACTGGACCTCCGCGGCGGTCGGCCGTCCCGCGAACGCGGCGGTGACGCGCTCGAGGATGAGCTTCTGCAGCTCCTCCGCGGTCTTGTAGGTCACGCCGGCGAACGGCCCGCCGCTCGTTGCACGATCATGGGGATCGAGCGCGGCGACGACGTGGAGCACGTGCTGGGGCGCGCGTGCGGCAACTTCGACCGCACGGGCAAGCGCCTGCTCCGAGCTGGGCGAAAAGTCGTACGCGACGACAACCTGGATGGGATGCAGTGCTTCGGTCACGAGGGCCTCCTACGTGGATTGCTTTCACGAGCCGCGCCAACGCTTCTCCAGGGCGCTGCGTCGAGATTCGTGCACCGATTGCGTCGTCCACCGCAGGTGTGCAAGGCCTGCGCGTTCGCGCGGTGCGTGGTCCGGGGCTGCCCGCGCTGGGGAGCGGATGCGCGTGAGCGCACGGTGGCGTGCCTCATGCAGAAAATCTTCCCATGCAAGCACCCGTGGTCGTCACGTTTCGTTCGATGGATCGGAGCCCCGCAGTCGAGCAATGGATCGAGAGCTCGGTGGAGCAGCTCGTGCAATCGTTTCGCGCCATCGAGCGCTGCTCCGTCGTGATCGAGATCCCGCACCGCCACCAGCGCCAGGGCCAGACGTTTCATGTGCGGATCGAGCTCACGGTCCCGGATCGTGTCATCACGGTGTCGCGTGATCCCGGCCTCGACCAGGCCCACGAGGATGTCTACGTCGCGCTCGCCGATGCGTTCCGCGCCGCGCGGCGCCAGCTCCAGGATCACGCCCACATCCGGCGGGGCGACGTCAAGCTGCATGCCTGATCCCTCGGCGCCTGCGGCGGACCGAGGCGCTGGCGCGAGTGTTGCTTCGGTCCGGAACCACGAGGAGGGCCCATGAATCCACAGCAGGTGCGGCGCTGTACCGTGTTTCACAGCCGAGGGGAGCCTGTCGAGTCCGTGCTGGAGTCCGAGCCCATCGTGCGCGAGATGCCGTATCACGCGCCGGAGGCCGATCGCGCGTCGCTGCGGACCATCATGGCGAATGACGTGATCTGCGCGCGTGCGGATCTCGACCTCGCGGCGGTGATCGACTTGATGCTCAGTCGCCGGATCGGATGCATTCCGGTGGTCGACGAGCGACGTCGACCGATCGGCGTGATCACCAAGTCCGACCTGGTGCAGCAGCTCGATGCCGACCGGCTGCCCGCGTCCGCGCTGACCGCGCACGCCGCCGAGGACCTGATGACGCCGGTCGCGCTGAGCCTCGAGGAGCACGCGACGATCGCGCATGCCGCCGCGATGATGATGAGCGAGGACACCCACCACGTGCTCGTGGTGAGCGCCACCGGAGCGCTCGTCGGCGTCGTGTCCGCGAAGGACATCGTCGGCTGGGTCGTCACGAACGACGTGTTGTCGGTCCGGCGCGATGCCAGCGGCAGTCCACTGGAGTGGCACCCGCTCGAGGGCTGATCCGCCATGAGTGATGTGACCAAGCGAGCCTCGGAGTGCCTGATTCATCAGGGATCCGGGGAGGTCCAGCGGCGCTCGGCGACGAGCCCGGCTCCCACCGGCGGCGAGGGCCTGATCCCGAGCCCGACGATCGCCGGGCTCGTTCCGGTGACCGACATCATGACGCGGAGCGTGATCTGCGCGCGCAGCGACCTGCCGATCGGCGAGCTGCTCGACCTCGTGATCGATCACGGCATCGGCTGCGTGCCGGTCGTCGATCCCGGCGGCTGCCCGATCGGGATGGTGACCAAGCGCGACCTCGTCGAGCAGCTCGCCAGCCTCGTGCACGAGGGGACGCTGGCGCGCCTGGTCACGCGTTCGCCGCGCCGGCCGCCGGCCACCGCGGAAGACGTGATGCTCCCGGTCGCGATCACCGTCGACGAGCACGTGACGATCGCGCGGGCGGCCGCGGTGATGGCCGAGCAGGACCTGCATCACCTGCCGATCATCTCGCCCTCGGGTGTGGTGGTCGGAGTGATCTCGTCACTCGACATCGTGCGCTGGCTCGCCCGTAACGACGGCTTCTTGCCGCGCGATGGCTAGCGTCCGCGCGCGCTACACTTTGCGCAGGTAGCAGGCCTTGAGCATCACGCTCATGTTGTCGACGCGGCAGTCCACCTCGTGGTCGCCCGACGCGAGTCGAATGTTCGAGATCTTGGTGCCCTGCTTGAGCGTGATCGACGAGCCCTTGAGCTTGAGGCTCTTGATCAGCACGACCGCGTCGCCTGCTGCGAGCGGGGTCCCGTTGACGTCCTTGACGACGTCCCCGTCGTCCGCGCTGGTCACGACCTCGGCCGGCTCGGTGGCCGACCACTCGTGGGCACAGTCGGCGCACACGTGGTTGTCGCCATCCGGGTAGACGTTCTCGAGCGAGCACTTGGGGCAGGCCAACGACGGTTCCATCGCCGCACCATGCCTCAAAGTTCGTCCGACTCGGAAGCAGAACTTGCTCGGCCTCGACCACGGCGCTTCATGAGCGCGGCGAACGGGGGGGTCACCACGAGGGTGATCCCGATCCGGATCGGGAGGGTCGTCTTCGCGGCCAACCAGCCGGCGGCGACCACTCCGAGAAACCCGCTCGCCGACGAGGGCTCGACGCCGATGCCGATCGCGATCGAGAAGCCGACGATCGCTGCGGCCGACAGCACGAGGTACGTGATGACCGCGATCCTGCCGTACTCGGCGAAGTGCGCCGACAGGCGCTGCTTGAGCGACGGTTTGGCGACGGGCGCGGCCGGCAGCTCGAGGTCGCTCATCCCCAGCCATGTACCACGCGGTGCGCGTTCGCGCGCTGCCTGCTCGGCGAGGCTCAGCGGCCGTTACCGAATGGATGGCAGCCCGCGCACCGCGTCGCGGTTGGCTCGTGGCCGACCTGAGCGCGATGGCAGCTCGTGCAGGTGGCGCGATCATCGCGCGGGGCCTGCTCGTGCGCGAGGTGGCAGCCCGCGCAGGTCGCGTGCCCCTTGTTCGTATGGAGGCCCGGCCGCTTGGCCGCGGGATGACAGAAGGTGCACGCGGGAGGCTGCGCGATCCCGGTCGGTCCGTGCGGGCGATGGCACGTGGTGCACACCAGCTGGGTGCCGTGACCTTTGGCCGCGCGATCGGCATGGCAGCTCGCGCAGGTCGCCGCGGGCTTGCGCGCGCCGGTGTGTGACTCGTGGCAGCTGCCGCAGGTCTGGTGCCCGGTCGGCGCAGACGTCGCCTCGGCGGTGTGACAGCTCGCGCACGTCGGGCGCGGCGCCTGGGGGCGATGCGCTCCACCGCGGTGACACGACGTACAGTCGGCGTGGCCGTGCGCGACCGGCCTGGCGTGGCAGCTCACGCAGGTCGCGACGGGCTTGCCGGGCTCGTGCGCCGCGGTGACATGGCAGCGCGCGCACGCCGCGTGGCCCGTCGCGACCGTGGAGCGCGTCTGGTCCGCGTGGCACTTCGCGCACAGCGCACCGTCGAGCACGGGTCGCTTTGCGTGGGGCTCGTGGCAGTCGCGGCAGCTCGCGGTCGCGTGGCGGGGTTTGGCGTGGCAGGTCTCGCAGGCGACGGCCTTCGCGCCCGTCGCGAGCGCGTGCGGCGGATGGCAGCCGATGCAGGCCGCCCCCGGCTTCGCCGCGGGGTGAGCGACCGGTTGCTGGTGGCACGTCGTGCACGCGCGCGGCGTGGCGGCGTCGTGCTGGGCATGGCAGCCGATGCAGGTGGTGTGCTTGCCCGGTGAGAGCACGGACTTCTTGGTGTGGCAGGTCGCGCAGGCCACGACCTCGGCCTTGCCGAAGGCGTGCGGGGCATGACAGCTGGCGCACCGCGGGTGGCCGACGGTGATCGCGCTGGCATCGACCCGCTCGCGACCGCGCTGCTTCGCATGGCACCGCACGCACCTGGCGTCGGCGGCGGCCTGCGACTCGTGCACCTCGTGGCAATCGAAGCAGCCGCGGGTGCCGCCGTGGCGTGTGGTCTGGTTCGCGTGACACGAGGTGCACGCGGGTGGATCGAGCGACGGCGTCGCGTGGGCGCGGTGGCAATCCCCGCACTTCTGATCGGCGTGGGCACCGACGGCGGAGGTGTGCAGGCCCTGCGGATCGCGGTGACAGCGCATGCAGCTGGTCGGCCGGATCGCGAGATCGGAGCCGAAGCCGTGGCAGTCCTGGCATGCGGGCGGCTGCGCGACGCCGAGCGGATCGGTGGGATGGAGGGTCGCCCGGATGTTGCCGTGGCACTTGGTACAGAGATCCGCCGGCGGCCGCGCGAACGCGGCGTCGCCATGGCAGTCGCGGCACGGCACGTTGCCGTTGATGACGTGGACGGTGTGGCCGGCGCTCGCGCGGACGTCGTGCCACGCCACCGGCACCTGGATCGCGGTCGCTCGACGATCGTCGGGTCCCGAGCAGGCAACGAGCAAGGCGATGGCGACGAGCCACCTCATCGCGTGCCGACCGGGTGGCACAGCCGGCACGGCATCGCCGACATCGGCTGCCGGCTCGACCAGCCAGGCGGGTGGGGATTCCCGCCGACGCCGCCGACGGCGTGACAGGACACGCACAGCGCCTCGCCGGCGCCCCCGTGACAGGCCGCGCACGACGCTGGATCGCGCCGCGCCTCGCGGCCATGGCGGTTATCCGATGCGGCGAGCCCGACCCAGCCCGCCGGGTGGGGGCTGCCGCGCAACGCGCCCGCGACGTGCTTGGCCACGTGGCACTCCGCGCAGCGCTCGGGGCTGTGGCAGGTGGCGCACGCGCCGGGATCCGAGCGCGCCTCGAGCGCGTGGCGGGTGACGAAGCCCCCGCGGTGCACGCTCGCCTGGAACGGGTTTCCGAGCGCAAGCGTGGCGGGCAACGCCGGCACCGTCTGGCCGTGGCAGCTCGCGCAGAACGACTGGCGGTGGCAGCTCTCGCACAGCTCGCCCGAGGACGACGCGCGCGTGCCGTGCTCGCGGATCCAGTCACCGTCGTGAGCGAGGTGGGTCGCGGGCAGCGTGTGATCGTCCGCCAGGTTCACGTGACAGCCATCGCAGCGCCGGCCGTCACGCGACGCGGCGTCGTCGTGACACTTGAAGCAGGTGGCCATCACGGGGCGCAGCCGGGAGTCTCCCGTGGCGACGCCGATGTGGCACCGCATGCAGTTGCGGCTCGTCGGTGCGGCGTGCCGCGCGTGATCGAACTTGAGGTGATCGCGCGCCTCGATGACGGCGGCCACCGCGGTCGGCGAGCTGTGGCAGCCGAGGCACGAGCGGGTATCGTGCGGCTTGGCGTGGCAGCTCGCGCACACAATATCATCGGGAAGGTGGAGCGCGGGCTTGCCGTCGGCCTTGCCGTCGAAGACCTTGGCGTGACAGCGCGTGCAGCTCACGCCGGCGACCACGTGCGCGCGGTGGGGAAACGCCGCGGAGGTCGGGCGACGGAGCCCGAGGATCCCGGCGCACGCCGCGAGCACCACACAGGCCGCCAGCGCGATCACCCTCCGGTTCCCCGTCATCGCGGGCTCCAGCGCCGGCTCAGCTGCGCGAGCACGTCGACGCGGCTGGTGTACTCGGCAGACGCGCTGGCCTCGACGGCGATCGCCGCCTGCCAGTCGCCGCGCGCCCACGCGAGCGAGCCCAGGCCCCACGGCCACACCGTGCCGTGACCGCGGTCGACGTCGGGGATCACGAGCTCGGCCTCGACGCCCGCCACGAACGAGCGCGGCAGCGCGATCCGGGCGGCTCCGCGGACACCGGTCCACGTGTCATCGCCCACGCCGCTGCGCCGGAGCTCGCCGGTCAGCGCGCTGGTGCCACGATCGTCGAGCCGCAGCCGCGCGCGGCCGGTGAGCTCGGCGCCGAGCATGTCGGTCATCCCGTCGCTCATCTCGCCGCTCGGCCTGCTGCTCGGGGCGCCGATGTAGCGGGCGCCGGCGTCCGCGATCAGATCGAGCCGGGGTGCCGCGCGCCAGGTCACGAGCATCCCGGCGCGCTCCGACGGCACATCTCCGAGCACCGAGAACAGCGAGGTCGCCGGGAGCAGGTGCGAGGACGCGCGATGGATCGCGTAGAGGTCGGTGCGCACGGCCTTGCGGCGGTGGCTCGCGGTGACCGCGACCTCGGCGAGCCCGGGGTTCGCCAGATCGTAGGCGAGGCGCGCACCGAGATCGCTGCGCTTGCCCAGCGTGAACCCGGCATCGCCGGCGAGCTCCTCGGATGCGAGCTGACCGTCATCGCGTCGCTGGCCGTAGGCGAGGCCGATCGCGCCCCACTCGCCGAGCCTGCGCGACGCCCGTCCGCCCGCGTACCAGTCCCAGCTGCGGGCGGTCGCGAGCCCGGGCTGCACCGGCACGCCGGCGACGGCCTCGAGGTCGAACCGCTTGGGCAGCCGGACGCGCAGCGCGCCGCCGTCGACGTGCGTGACGCGGAGGGCGCCGAGCGATGACACGAACCTCCCGATCTGCCCGCTCGCGCGCCCGGTGGCCGTGCGGCCGCGCAGCGTCATCACGAGCACGTCGCCGCTGGCCGAATCGTCGAGCTCGCGCGCGCCTGCCATCCACACGATGGCCTCGGCCGACAGCCCCGATCGCGGCTCGGCCTGGGCGTCGAGCACGAGCAAGCCCGCCGGCGACGCCGTCGTGGTCAACGCGTCGGCGCGCAGCCGCAGTGGATCCGCCGCGGCACTCCCTACGGCACCCCCCACGGCACCGCCCGCGGCACTCGCCAGCACGCCCACGGCGACGACCGCGAGCTTCACGGGGCCGCCTGCTCCCGGGTCTTCGGTGCCGTCGCAGGCTCCGCCGCCACCGGGGCCACGGGAGCCACGGGGATGGACACCACGGGGATGTTGGTCAGCGAATCGCGGCGCGCGCGGCGGATCCGGAGCAGATCCTTCCAGATCGCGATCCCGTACATCGCGAACGCCACCGTGCCGAGCACCTGGCCGAGCGACATCGCGAGCATCACG
Organism: Deltaproteobacteria bacterium; assembly: GCA_018262455.1. The sequence continues at coordinate 32,636 of JAGSPR010000012.1, forward strand.
GGGAGTGGCGT
>JAGSPR010000382.1 GCA_018262455.1 Deltaproteobacteria bacterium
AGCATCCGCCTGCTCGCCTATCAGGCGTCGCTGGTCGACGAATACCCTCCGTTCTCGTTCTCGGACCTCGCGCCACTTCCGGTCGCGACGGCCCGCGTCACGCCGTAGCTGGCGGCAGCCTGTGGTGTTCCGGATCCATCGGCGTTTGCCACGAACGCCGAGCATCTTGAGAATGCGGCGATCGGGGTCCGCCTCGCGGACAAGCTCTGGAACGCGCGGGCGAGGGCGTCAGCGAAACGGCGTCTGCGGCGCCGGGCCGCTCAGCTCGGTGACGTACTTGCCGTCGGGCTCGATCGCCTTCGGATCGAGGACGTAGAGCTCGGTGAAGCCGCAGCCGCGACACACGACCGCCGAGAGCTTGCCGGCGGACTCGAGCTTCTCGTCACCGAAGAAGCCGTGGCCGGTGAACCGGATCGCGAGGTGAAGCTCGCGAATCTGGCTCGAGACTTCGCCGGTGTCGGGAATCGCACCGACGTGCAGCAGCTGGTTGTGGGTGCACTTGGGGCAGATGCCGGTCTTGCGCATCGTTGCAGCTTACTCGGCTGCGCGCTTCATCACGCCGGCGGCTTCAGCTCGGTGGCGTTCTTGCCGTCGGCTTGTCACCACCATCGAGCCCGGCGACGGACTTTGTCCCTCCCCGCACCGTGGTTGATTCTCGGCCCGCCAGCGGGCGCACACGCTGTCCGAAGTATCCTTCTCGAGGTCGAGCACGAGTCCAGCGCCCGGCGGGGAAGCGCGGCAGCGCTGGGGCCAGTTCGTTCACGACCGGGACGGTGCGCTGCAACTAGATCTTCCATCGAACCAGCGGAGTCGGGTGCTGATCTGGACTCAACGCCGCTTGCAGTGCTTGCGATCCATGTAGTCGCCGAGCGCATCGAGCCGTGCGTTCCAGAACGCCTCGGACAAGTGGATCCACGTCACCACCTCGCGCAGGGGCCTGGGCTGCAGCCGATAGATCCGCTGCCACCCGTCGCGCACGCGTCCACTCGTACTCGAGCACGTGCGGTGGCTCCCGGCGCAGGATCGTTCCCGTCGAGTGATAGCGCGCGGGCCCCGATACCATCTCGATCCGGCCGCCGAATCGTCCTTCGATGATCGCCTGCTCGGCGAGCAACCAACCCGCGAGCCCCTCGGGCGTCGCGATCGCATCCCACACCTTCTCGATCGCGTGCGTGTAGACGCGCCGGAACGTCAGCGTCGCGTGATCGCCGTGCTCGCGCAGCTGCCCGGTGCGACTCATGCGAGGGCCGCGCAGGTCATCACCACGTTGCCGTCGGTGTTCGCAGAGCCGTTCTGGAGCGCGCACCAGGACCGCGCGTCCCGGCCCACGATCGGAGTAATGTCCCACGCATGAAACGCACCATGATGCTGACGGTGGTCGTGCTGCTCGCGGCCTGCGGATCGAAGAAGGACAAGGGCGCGGACGACCCGAAGGGCTCGGGCGACACGGCTCCCGCGGCTGATAAGCCGCCCGCGACCAGCAAGTCCTCCGCCGACGATCTGTTCGCTGGCCCGAAGGTGTCGTTCCCGCCGCCGGTCGCCAAGCTCGCGCTCGACATGCCCGAGGCGGAGGCGAAGGCCGCCGCACCGGATGTGCTCGGCGCCAAGTACGGATACAAGGTGCCGGGCTACAAGGGTGTCGAGATCACCGCACAGATCACAGACGGTCGCCTGTTCCAGATCTACATGAAGATCGACGAGCCGATCGAGACGGTCGGCGCCTACCTCGAGAAGAAGTGGGGGAAGCCGCGCGCGACGAAGAACTCGATCGGCAACCCTGAGTTGTGGTTCGATAGCCCCGACGTCGGCCTGCGCGCGAAGCTCGAGACGTACGCCACCAAGGGCTCGATGCTCCGATATTACCGGGTGATGTCGAACGACCAGCTCTTCGGAACCGATCCGAAGCTGTGGGGCTTCGAGAAGGCTCCGCTGATCGGGATGACCCAGGACGAGCTGATGAAGGCCTTCGCCGCCTACAACCCGCAACCGCGCAAGGAAGATCCGACGTCGATCGTCATCACGTTCCCGGCGCTGACGACGAGCGAATACAACAGCTCGATCGACGCGCGGATCAAGGGCGGCAAGGTCAGCGGGTTCTCGATGAACGTCTCGAGCGGCGGAGACGCGGCGACCGATGCGGCGTTGGTCGCTCGGCTCGAACAGCTCTACGGCAAGGGAAAGCCGGCCCAGGTGTCGCTGTACACCGACTTCCCGGGGCCGCCGAAGGCGAAGGCGGAGATCCGCAAGGACTCGGCGTCGTTCGGACACACGGTCTGGGTCGGCGACTACAAGAAGTAGAGCGCTGAGGTCGGGTGGTCGACCCGCGCGGCGCTCGGGGGCGCGACGGTGAAGGCGGACGACCACGTCGTCGCGGCTAGGTCAGCCCTGCCGAGGACGTGTATGCGAGCGCGGGCGTGGTGTTCGACAACGCGACCGGCCGCACCCCGTGGTCGCGCGACGTGCTGATGGCCCGCACGCGGCGGGCCGAAACCTTCCTGCTGCCCGCGAGCGTGCTCGCCGCTGCGCCGTCGATCGCGGAAGAGGTCCAGCAGCACCTGCTGCGGATCGGTCATCCCGAGCCAGCACGTCGACCGACCACGCTCGAGACGCTCGCCGAGTCCCAGCGGCTGCGCGAGCGCATCATCGCGTTTGACCCGATTGGCACCTGAGTTCCGTGTAAGATGGGAACGTGCGCTCGTGGGGATTGGTCAGCTTGCTCGTCGGCTGCACCGGCTGCAATGTCGTGTTTCCGCTCGAGCCTCCGCGCGACGCAGCCAGTGACGCGCTGACCGGGCATGATGAAGACCGCGATGGCATCGACGACGGGATCGATCCGTGTCCGCACCTGGCGTCGGCGAATCTCGGCGACACCGATGGGGATGGCATCGGGGATGACTGCGACCCGTACCCCAATCTCCTGGGAGACGAGCGGTATTTCTATTCGTTCGTCGATGGGATCCGTGATCTCGACGTCGCCGCCTCTTTCCACCAGGTCGATGACGCGATCGAGCTCGTGGAGGCAAACCAGCAGCTCCAGTCGCTCTACCTTCCGATTCCGGATGCCGATGATGTGGAGCTCGAGCTCGGCTATCAGCTCCTCGCACCAATGCCCGACGGGGCGTATCACGAGGTCGGCGTGTTCGCGGTCGGCCACGGCGTGAACGACCTCGCCACCCAGGGAGACGTTTGTTATGGCGGCTACGATGCGGAGCCCTATCTGGACGTGCAAGAAAGCGGCACCGGTGTTGCCATGCGGTACGTGATGATGGCACCCACGTTCGATGTGCCCGCGACGGTGCACATGCGCCGAACGCCGGAGCAGGTGAGGTGCAGCCTCGTCATTCCCGGGGGGCAGAGCGACGGCACCATCGTTCCCCAGATCTCGCAGCCCGGTCGAACGGGCATCGCGGTTGGCTTCGCACGCGCGCGGCTGCTCTACCTGTGGGTCTTCGTCCACCACTAGCGTAGGTTCCAGTGGCTACGCGAGCGCGTCACGCGCGGCGGCGTTCCACCAGTACTACGACGGCAAGTTCGACCGCGAGATCCCCGCCGGCGACCCGCTCGAGCGCCAGGTCTCGCCGTCGCTCGACTGCACGCGCGACTGCCACGAGGAGCTGTGCCAGGCCGGTCGCAACGTCGCCGGCTACCGCGACTTCCTGCGCGACACCTGCACGTGCGGGCTCGCCAGCGATCCGATCTCGAGCCCGCTGCCGTCGACGATCTGGGCGTCGGGCGTGTGCGAGATGTGGTCGGCCGGCCAGTACGCGCTGGCGTCGTCGAGCGTGGCCTGCGCGCCGTAGCGCCGCGGCCGGTCAGCCGCCGTGCGACGGCTGGATCGGCCGCCACGGCTCGATCTCGATCACCTCGGGTTCGCGCGCCAGCTCGATCAGCGCGCCGCGCGCCATGGTCGCGGTCAGGCCGTGCTGCTCGGGATCGCTGCTGACCGCGATCGCACCGAGCGCGCGCATCCGTGCCGCCACCGCCGCCGCGTACGCGTCCGACTTGCACGCTGGTGTCGCAGTTCGTCCCGAACTGACGCCTCGTGAACCGCCCCTTCACTTCGGCCGGCACCAGAGCGCGAGCCGATCGCTCCGGATCTGTAGACGGCGTTGCCGTATCCGGACCGTCATCCGGACCGTCATCAGATGATATGGTGAGGTGTGCTACGCGCGTTGCTCGTGTGTCTTGTCATCCCGGGGTGGGTCGCTTGTGGGGGAGAATCCGATGACCTCGCGCGAGGACTGACGATCACCGAGGTCACGCTCCTCCAGGGGCCGCAGATCCCCCTGATCCGCAATGGCGAACAGGTCCTGGTCCGGACCGCGCCGGTGCTTGGCGGGCGGCGTGGCCAGATCGTGGTCGGCATCGCGAACGCCGAGGGTGCCGAGGCCCGCGACGTCACCGTGCGCGTCGAGCTCACCGATCGCGCGACCCAGCAAACCACCACACTCGAGGAAGTGGCGACCATCGCGGGCGGCCCGACCAACGTCGTCGCGACCACGCTGCCGTTCGACGCGTCGACGCTGCATCCGGACCTCGCGTTCGCGGTCTCGATCCACGAGCGAGGCGGCTTCGAGTCAAGCCAGGAGGTCTTGCTCGGAGCGCGGCAGCCCGAGGCGGGCAGCTATCCGCTCGACGTCCGGGCGGCTCCGACGTTCCGCGTCGTGATCGTGCCGATGGGGACGCCGGGGCCGTCGGTCACCCAGGAGATGATGGATCGGTGGAGCGCCACGCTGCATGCGTGGCTTCCCGTCGCGGCCATCGAGATGACGCTGGCGGCGCCGCTGCCGAACAGCCTGGACCTCGGCAACGAGATGAACTGGGGCCTGCTCCTCGGCAAGCTCGCGGCGTGGCGCGCCAGCGCCGGCCTCGATCCGGACGTGTTCGCCTACGCGCTGGTCAACCCTCCGCCGCTCGGCACGATCGGCGGGATCGCGGCCTCGCTCGCGGTGGATAGTCCGTACTGGCGCGTCGCCGCGGGCATCGACACCACCGACACCGAGGAAGCGACGATCGTCGTCCACGAGCTCGGTCACGCACTCGGCCGTTCGCATGCACCGTGTGGTGATCCCGGTGGCCCCGACCTGGTCTATCCGTACCCGGGGGCGTCGATCGGCGTGCCCGGCATCGACCTCCGGGACGACCAGTTGCGCGACCCTGCGAGCTACCTGGACTACATGAGCTACTGCCTGCCCGTGTTCGTGTCGGACTACGGTTATGCCGCAGCGTTTCGCTCTCTCGAAGCCCTCCGCGATCGCGCCGCACACACCACGACCGAACCAGGCTTCGTCGTCGATCCGAGGTGGACGCCATGAGATCGATCATGTGGCTCTCGATCCTCGCCGCGTGCGGCGATAACCTCGCGGCCCCGCCGGGGCTCGACTCGACCTTCGACGACCCTCGGTCACAGTTCTTTGGCACGGTCGTCGGGCTCCAGCCGATACCGGGCGCTGGCACGCTGCCGGTCGCAGGTGCCGAGGTGTGTGTCGATGAGATCTGCGGATCGACGAATGCCGATGGCACCTTCATCCTGGTCGGCGGTGGTGCGCACGAGAGCGTGTTCCTCGTGCGGGCTCCCGGATATCTACCGTCGGTCTACGCCGTGACCGGCGGCCCCACGGGCGATCGGAACCTCGGCTCGTTGCTCGCGCTCCTCCCGACCACGATCGAAGATAGCGCAGCTGCGTTCCATCGCGATCCGATGCTGGCCTCGCGTGGTGAGGTGCTCGTCCTGGCGCGTCAGTTCGACACCGGCGCGGTCGAGCTCGCGATCGATGGCGTCGTGACCAGCTACCTCGACGACAACCAGTTACCAGACCCGACGCGCACGACCCTCAGCAAGGCGGGTGGCGCCTCGTTCTTCGCGGTCGCACCCGGGGAAGCTACGTTGCGCTCGACGGTCGGGACCTGCGACGCGAATCTCGATGGCTGGCACGGCGCAGCGCCGGGCGAGATCCGGATTCCGGTGATCGTGGGCCACCTGACGATCGTCCAGCCCTTCTGCGTAGGCGACTGAGCGCGGCAGGCGACCAGGACGACGAGTCTGCCAGGCCCATTGAGATGCCAGACCGCCGAGCGCGCGTCGAGCGGCTCGTCGCAAGCCAATCAGCCCGACGGTGCTGCGACAGCGACAGAGATAGGACAATGGGTGCGACAGCACAGCTCCTCTGGAGGGTGGCTCTCAGCAAGGACCTGGCCGAGCTCTGGCTGATCACCCGAAGGCATGCTCGATGCACATGGCTCGCTGGACATGAGCCACGGTTATCCCGTTCATTACAGTGTCACGCCGCCTGCGCGGTTCACCCGCTTGCAGCTGTTCATCCGGGTCGTCGCGTTCTGTGCGATCGGGGTGATCGGGCTGTCGTTCGGCATGATCTTCCTGTTCGGCTATCTCGCACTCGCCGTGTTCGCCGCGACTCGACTGGCGAGTCGGCAGGCAGACGAGTACCTCGGCCA
>JAGSPR010000383.1 GCA_018262455.1 Deltaproteobacteria bacterium
AGGGGCCCGCTGGCCCGATGGGCCCGATCGGCCCGATGGGCCTGACGGGATCGATCGGCCCGGCGGGACCGACAGGCTCGGTGGGCGCGCAAGGCCCGGCGGGCCTGGCAGGCTCGGTGGGTGCGCAAGGCCCGGCGGGTGCGCAAGGCCCGCGCGGGCTACCAGGCGGCGAGGACACGAGCGTTGCGTTCGTCGGCTACACGTCGACCGGGTTCACCGGCAGCCTTGACGGGAGAAGCGGTGCCCACGCGCGATGTGGCGCGAGCTTTCCGGGCAGCCACTTCTGCGCCACCTGGGAGCTGGATCAGTCGAGCGCGCCGGCCGTGGCTGCGACCGCGTGGGTCGATGCCGGAAACTCCGACGCCTCGTCGCGGTTCTTCCGGGAACCCCTCTCGACGACACCGGGGACCGGCAACACGTGCACGGGTTGGACCTCGGGATCGGCGTCCCAGCGCGGGCTCATCGTCACGTCCCTTGGCGAGGTCAAGACCAGCTTCGTCGCGAACGGTGACGAAGGCTGCCAGACCGCTCGGCCGCTCGCCTGCTGCATGGGCGGCACCGCGGTCCAGTTCCGAGGCTTCACGTCGCCGAGGACCGCCAGCCTGGGCGGCCGCAGCGGCGCGCACGCGGTCTGCGACGCCACGTTCAGCGGCTCCCACTTCTGCACCGACTGGGAGGTCGACCAGGCGGCCGTTCCCGCACCGATTCCGCAACCCGGTGCGTGGGTCGATCCCGGCATCAGTGACACCAGGTCGCGGCTCTACCGCCCGGCGTTGTCGACCTTGGAGAATCAGAGCTCGTGCCTTGGTTGGACCTCGGCGTCGCCGACGCTCCACGATGCGCGAGGGCTCGTCCTCACCCCGCTCGGTGGCTTCACTCGAAGCTTTGTCGCGATCGGCGATGGCGGTTGCGGGCACGCGCGCCCGCTGGCGTGTTGCGACGGCTCACCCCCGGAGTGATCACTGCGGGTCGATCACGAAGTCGTCGAGTGGCACCGATCCCGACGGTGTGCTCGAGCCAAGCTCGGTCAGCTTGGCATCGAGCTCGGCGAGGTGCCGCGGCGCGAGCTGCAGCACGTGCTCGTCCGGCTGGAATGTCGTGCCGTACTCGTAGTTGAGCTTCGGCGTCGCGGTCATCTCGACGTGCGCGCCGAGCACGTGCGAGACCTCGTGGGTCGCGACGAACCGTGCGAGCCGGCTGATGCTCGCGCGGTACTCGTTCCAGCTGTTGATGAACAGCAGTCCCGGGTAGAGCGTGTCGCCGGTGAGCAAGAGGCCAGTCTGGCGGTCGTACAGCGCGATCGAGGTGGCCTCGTGGCCGGGGATCGCGAGCACGTCGAGCACGCGATCGCCCAGGTCGATCGTCCCTTCGCCGGTGGGCCAGCTCGTGATCCCGAACGCGGCCTGCACTGCTCCGCGGCTGATGCCGATCACCGTGGTCAGGGGCTGTCCCTCGAACCGCGCGTCCGAGGCGATGTGATCGCCGTGCGCGTGCGAGTGAGTGACGACGAGCTCGCGCGAGCCGATCAGCTTGCGCGTGGTGTCGCGCAACGTGGCGGTGGCGGTCGCGCCGGTGTCGAAGATCAGCGCGCGCTCGGTTCCGGCCAGCACGTAGATGAACGGCGCCTCGAACGTGTCGCACTTGTTCTGGCGAAGGATGTGCGTGGTCGCGTTGTACGCGTGGACCTGCAACTCGGGCTCGGTGTTCTGGCCGCAGCTCGCCGAGCCGTGCATCCACGCCACGTCGAGCGTTCCGGGCGCCAGCACACCGCCGCTATCATCGACAGAGTCGTTCTTGCCGGGATCGGTCGGGTCGAAGCTGTTGCCAGCACAGCCGAGCAGGAACGTGAAGAGCAAGGTGCGCACGCGGATCAGACAAGCACGTCCCATACCCGCGTAATGCGCTGATATTGCGTGTTCGTGAGGGGGCTGGCGACTCCGATCGCCGGCGACACCGATAGCAGCGCACGCCCCCGCCTCATGGCTCGCGAGCACGCGAAGAATCTGCGTCGGGCCTGCGTTCGGGGGCACCGGGAGCTGCGTACGCACGCCCCTCCAGGCCTCACGTGCTGGCAGCGTTCTTGCTGCAGGGTCTCGCGAACGCCACTCGTCAGAGCTGGCCGATCGATCTCACCCTTGCCCGGGGGAAGCGCCGTGTCCTGTCCATCCCGTCATGTCTGGTCTCTTGCCATCCTCACCCTGCTAGCCGGTGGGGCGTGCGCGTCGGACGAGTCGGTCGCCACCTCCAGCGAGCCGCTGGATGTGAAGAGCTCGGTCGCGACGTACCTGCAGCAGCGGTTCTTCCACTTCGAGCATGGCAACACGTACACCTCCTTCATTCCGATCCCGGCTGGGCAGTCCACGTACCAGAACAACTGGCGCAAGCAGGCGCGCAACCAACCCCACGAGGGGCTCGTCACGCTGACCCTGGCGCGGCTCGGCCGGTGCAATGAGGCCAGGTCGATCCTCACGACCTTCTTCCAGCAGCAATCGCCGGAGGGCGGGTACCGTTACGACACCCGGCCCGATCGCGGCCCATGGGACAACCAGAGTTACACCGCGGCGCCTCTCCTCGCCTTCGAGGCCTGGGAGGTCTACCAGGATTGTGGCGGAACGGACTTCCTGCGCACCGCGTACGACTCGCTGGTCCGGAACAAGGTGTGGTGGGACGATCACAGCGGGCGGCGGTTCCCGGACGAGTCGGGCAAGTCGTGCAACGGGATGTGGCACTGGAATGATCCGATCGAATCGATCCGCGACAGCCTGCCCGAGTCGGGGTTCCCGCAAGTCCCGACCTGGGCGTCCACCGACGGCCCGCAGAACCAGTGCTCGACCGATCTCAACTTCTATCTCGCCGCCACGTACCGATACCTGGCGAAGATGGAGGCCGTACTCGGTACCAACAACGGCTTCCAGCAGATCTTCGACACGTTCTCGGCCCAGCTCCGGCAGCAGATGTGGGATCCCGGCTCGAGCTTCTTCTACGGGGTCGATCGGCGCACGGGCGGCAAGGTCTGGGTCAAGGACCTCGGCGGCTGGATGGCGCTGTTCGCCGGCGTGGCGACCCCCGAGCAGGCCGCCGCCATGGTCAATGCGCACCTGGCACCCCCCACCGGCGCGTTCCACACCGACTTCGGGATCCCCTCGCTCGACAAGCACCACCCCGGATTCGGCTCCAATCTCCACTGGAGCGGCGGCTTCTGGCCCGGGTTGAGTCTGCTGGCGGTGAAGGGGCTCGCTGACTACGGCTACACCGCGCAGGCCCAACGGATCGCGTCGCCGTTCGTTAACGCGGTCGAGCAGGGCATCGCCCACGGGATCCCGCTCCCCGAGTGGTACGACTCGACGGCCGGGAACGTCGGCGGCCTCCGCTGCGAGATCTACGACGAGAACAGCCCGTCCAATCCCGACGTGAACTGCAACTACATCACCAGCGCGCTGGCGCTCCCGATGGCGGGGTACGCCGGGCTTGGCTCGATCTCCTGGTCGTGCCGCAGCTCGGCCTGGCAGGGTCACCAGCTGTGGACCTGCAGCCACGGCGACCTCTACAAGTGCGATGCGGCCGGTCCGGTCCAGAAGATCTGCGGCAACGGGTGCAGCTCCCGTCCGCTCGGCACGGACGACGTCTGCCGCTCGTCCACGATCTCGTGGTCGTGCGCGAGCTCGGCCTGGCAGAACCAGCAGCTGTGGACCTGCAGCAACGGGGACCTCTACAAGTGCCAGAACGGAGTCCCCGACAAGGTGAGCTGCCCGAACGGGTGCATCTCCAACCCGCTCGGTATCAACGACGCCTGTCGGTGAATCTCATCCGCCGCCTCGCCCAGGCTCGTCGGGCAATTCGCCGCGCCGCCCAGGGCTAGGCGCCGAGCCGGCGCAGGATCGCAGCGAGCTCGCTGGCATCGGGCATGGCGCGATCGCGGCGATCGTAGGTCGCGACGAGTGCGCCCGCTCGATCGTAGATGAACATCGTCGGTACCTTCGGCGGCCGGCCGAGGGTCTCGAACAACGACTCATCCGCGGGCACGACGCGCATCCATGAGGCGTGTTCGGCGATGTAGCGCTTCACCGCGATCGAGCTGCCGCGATGGTCGTACTCCTCGTGACCCCGGTAGTTGACGCCCAGGATTCGCAGCGCGGGGTGCTCGGCTCGCAGTCGGCCGAGGATCGCGAGCTCGTGGTGGCAGTGCTGGCACCACGACGCGAACACGAACACGACCGTCGCGCGCGCGGCGCTCCGGCCGACCGACGCGCCCTCGAGATCGACGCGGGCCTCGATGGCCGCCAGCGGGCCGGACGGCTGCGACGGCTGCACGGGACGCGCACCGCACGCTGCGACGACCGACAGGATCATCAGCGCGATTCGCACGGTGCGCGAGCATAGCGTGCTGCGGCGCCACAGCGAGCTGGCTGTCGGTTTCCCTTGCAACCAGCTGCAACGGTGCCCAGAGTCTGCGCATCTACATACCCTGAGCGTCTCGCGGCCATCCGGCCAAGGGACCGCGGCAATGGCGGGAGGCACGGTTGAGCCACATCTATCTCGGAGCGGTCGCATTTGGAGTCACCTTGCTCGTCGCCTCGCTCGTGCTGGGCGGCAAGGACGCAGGTCACGATGGCCACGTCGAGGGCGACATCGGGATGGGGTGGGCCCCCATCGGCTCGCTGCGGTTCTGGGTGTTCGTGCTCGCGTTTGGGGGCGGCGCGGGGCTCGCGCTGACCGAGCTCGGATCGAGTGAGTGGGTCGCCGCGGTCGGCGCGCTCGGGATCGGCTGGCTCGCGGGCGCGGTCGCGGTCGCGATCGTGGGCAGCCTCAGGAAGCACAGCGTGTCGAGTGAGGTCGGGGGACTGGAGCTCGTCGGTACCACCGGCATGCTCGTGCTCCCGGTCGCTCCCGGCAAGCCGGGCAAGGTCCGGGTCGACGTGAAGGGCCGTACCGAGGATTTCGTCGCGAACCTCGTCGAGGAAGGCGCGGAGCTGCCGACCGGAACGCCGGTGCTGATCGTGGCGGAAGGCGACCGCGGGTCGTTGCTCGTGGCCAAGGGCGAGATGTAGCGTCGGCCCGCCGAGCCCAGCGGAGGTTCGCCGGGTTCGGACGTTGAGCGGTTGTCGGAAGGTCGTGGGCGCATGGCGCCCGCGCTGTCGTGTGTGTGCTCGAACAAGGAGATCACGTCATGAAGATCGGGAGCTTGTCGATTCCATCGGAGGTCCTCGGCGGTGTCGCCGCCGGCCTCGTCGTGCTGCTGGTGCTGACGATCATTTTTCGGTACTTGCTGCGCATCTGCCGGCCCAACGAGATCCTGATCTTCTCGGGGCGCAAGCACACCACGAGTGACGGACGCGTCGTCGGTTACCGCGTCGTGTTCGGCGGCCGCGGGGTGCGAGTTCCGATCGTCGAGACCGTCAGTCGGATGGACGTCTCGCTGATGTCGGTGCCGATGCAGGTCAGCGGCGCGTATTCCGAGGGCGGCATCCCGCTCAACGTCCACGCGATCGCGAACGTCAAGGTCTCGACCGATCGACAGTTCATCGGCAACGCGATCGAGCGCTTCCTCGGTCGGAACCAGACCGAGATCGCCCGGGTCGTGAAGGAGACCCTCGAAGGCCACCTCCGCGGCGTGCTCGCCACGATGACGCCCGAGGAGCTCAACGAGGATCGCCTCAAGTTCGCGCGTCACCTCGAGCAGTCCGCCAAGCCCGACCTCGAGAAGCTCGGGCTCGAGCTCGACGTGCTCAAGATCCAGCACATCGCCGACGATCGGAACTACCTCGAGAGCATCGGCCGCCAGCGGATCGCGGAGATCTTGATGACCGCCGAGGTCGCCGAGAGCGACGCCGCTCGGATCGCCGAGCAGGCCGAAGCGGGCGCCCGGGCGCGCGGCGCGGTGGCGATGACGAACTCGCAGGCGGTCGTGCAGCGCAAGCAGAACGAGCTCCGCCAGATCAAGGCCGAGGTCGAAGCCGAGGCCCGTGGTGAAGAGGTGCGTGCCGAGGCCGCCGGCCAGCAGGCACGCGCCGAGGCCGAGCTCGAGCTCCAGCAGATCCGCGGCGAGCTCGAGCAGCTCCGCCTCGAAGCCGAGGTCCGCATCCCGGCAGAGATCGACGCGCACGTCCGCGAGCTGTTCTCTGCCGGTCAGGCCTCGACGATCTCCGCCGATGGTGAGGCGATGGCGATGGCCCTCGCCGAGGTCGCCGGCGCGTGGGGCGATAGCGGTGGGCGAGCGATGGACATGTTCGTGCTCCAGCACCTCGATCAGATCTTCGGCGAGGTGGCGAGTGCCGCCGGCCGCATGAAGGTCGGCGAGGTCAACCTGATCGACGGTGGCGATGGCAAGACCTTGCCCGCGTACGCCGCGTCCTATCCCGCGACGATGGCCGCGCTGCTCGAGCAGGTCCACAAGACGCTCGGCGTCGACATCGCGCGCGTCATCACCGGATCGCCATCGCAGGCATCCACCACTC
>JAGSPR010000767.1 GCA_018262455.1 Deltaproteobacteria bacterium
CGCGCAGCCGTGCGGCGAGTGTGGCCGACGCGGTGGTTCCCAGGGTCGCGGCGATCATCACGCGCGTCACCGCCGGCGCGTCCGCAGGGAACGTCGCCCGCCAGTGCTCGATCAGCTCGCGCAGCCCGACCTCGCCCGTGGCGGCGGGGGTGCCGGCCGGCATGCGCGCGAGCAGGTAGATGAGCCGCAACTCGACCGGGCCCGACGGCCCCAGCGCGGCGAGCCAGCCCTCGCGATCCGCGCCGGCCGGCGCCATCGCCCGCAGCTCGTCGGGCAGCGGGGACCTGGCGAGGGTGTCGTCGAGGGCGAGCCGCGTCAGGATCGACGCGACCGCGCCCTCGGTCGACAGGATCTCGCGACAGGTACGCAGCCGGTGGTCGTCGATCGGCTGGCTGTCCTGGTAGCTGCGATGCGCCGCATCGATGCCGTCGCGCGCGATCGTCTCGTCGGGGATCCGGGCGGGCTCGAAGATCGCGCGGTTCCAGATCACGTGATCGAGACGGCGGGCGCGCGGCGACACGAACCCGCGCGCCGCGGCGACCGCGCCGTCCGGCGAGAGTGCCCACTCGAGCGCGGCGGCCCCGGGCTGCGCCAGGAACGCGAGCGCTTCCATGTGCTCGGAGTACCCCTCGTTGAGGGCCTGGAGCGGCTGCGTGGGCCGCTGGATGTCGTGAAACGCCGATGGCACGCGCCCGCATGCCTCGAGGTTCGAGCTGCATGGACCGCTCCACTGCGCACCGGCGAGCGCGAACAACGCGTGAGTCATCTCGTGAACGAGCGACGCGGCATAGCGCGGGCTCGCGAGATCCGTTGCGGTGCCGGCGAGCTCGACGAAAGGTGTCGCCGGATGCGCGATGTCCCCGTCATCGGTCCGTAGCACGAAGCCTGCCCCCCCGTGCTCCTCGAGGCTGCCCTCGACCGATAGATAGAATGGCGACGACGCCGGTGGAGCGGTCCGCCGCAGGCGTCGCGCGGCGTCGATCAGCACCAGCAGCCGCCGCACGGGCGGCGACGCGAGCGCACGGCGAGCCGCGGTGACCCGTGGATCGGAGATGGGCAGCGCGCGGTAGACGTTGAGCGTCCGACCGTCGAGCTCGACCTGTTCACGCAGCAGCGAGCCCATGCCCACCTGGGCCATGATGACGACCGACGGCTCGGTGGTGGGGACGGGCAGCGCTGGATCGTGGCGGGGTGGCCCGGCGCACGCGACGATCAGGCACGAGAGGGCGATGACCGCGCGGTGCGGTGGGATTGCCGGGGTCATCGGGTGATCTCGAGGGGAGCCTGCACGACGATGACAACGCGGCCGTCGTGGGAGCGTGACAAGAAAACCCCTCGTCGGGCACGACGGCGTTCGCAGGCGCGACGTGATCGCTACTCGTCCTTGGTGTCGCCGAGCAGATAGCGATAGAGGGAGCGCGTGCTGATGCCGAGCGCCGCGGCGGCGGCCTCGCGGTTGCCCGCGTGACGCTGCAGCGCGGCCGCGCAATAGGCGGCGACGAACGCATCGCGAGCGACGGCGAGCGGTCGATCTGCGGCGATCGGATCCGCGGCGGGCGTGGGCGGCAACCCGATCGGGGGCGTCGGGTTGGCTGGCCGGGGACGTCGGCGAGGCGCGGGCAGGGCGAGGTCGTGCGCGGTGATGACGGGGCCTTGGGCGAGCACCGCGGCACGTCGCATCGCGGCCCGGAGCTCCCGCACGTTTCCGGGCCAGTCATGCTGGGTCAACGCGGTGCGCGCGTCGGACCCGAGCCGGTGGCGCGCGGTGCCGAGCTGGGCCTCGGCTTCGGCGAGCAGGAACTCGCCGAGCATCTCGATGTCCGCGCCACGGTCGCGCAAGGGCGGTAGCTCGATGGTCACCTCGTGCAACCGGAACAGCAGGTCGGCACGGAACCGGCCAGCCGCGACTTCGTCCTCGAGAACACGGTTGGTTGCACAGACCAGGCGGAAATCGACCTTGCGCGCCACGTTCTCGCCGACTCGCACGATCTCGCGCTCCTGGAGCGCGCGCAGCAGGCTCGCCTGCAACGCCGGTGGTAGCTCGGCGACCTCGTCGAGGAACAGCGTCGAGCCATCGGCGGTCTCGAGCCGGCCGGCGCGGTCCGCGGTGGCGCCGGTGAACGCGCCGCGCTTGTGGCCGAACAGCTCGCTCTCGAACAGGTTTGCCGGGATCGCGGCGCAGTTGACGGCGACGAGCGGACGCAGTGCGCGGGGGCTGCCGGCATGCAGAGCGCGGGCGACGACCTCCTTGCCGGTGCCTGTCTCGCCGGTGATCAGCACCGCGAGCTCGGTCGGCGCGACGCGGTCCACGAGGCCTCGCAGCGCGGCGATGACCGGCGATGCGCCGAGCAGGCCGGTGCTGCGCGAGGTGCCCGCGCGCCGCAGTTGCGCGACGACCGGCATCGCCATCGCGGCGACGACCGCCAGATCTGCGGCGAGGCGCGGTCCGAACCTCCGGCCGGCACGGCGCTTGCCGAGATAGATCGCGCCCGCGATCCGGTCGCCGAGGAGCATCGGAATCGCGATCACCGACGCCAGTCGCAGGTTGATCACCGACGGCACCGTGGCGAGCCGCGGATCGGCGGCGGTATCGTCGACGGCCACCGATCGTCCGGTCGACAGCACCTCCTGGAGCACGGTGTCCGAGAGCAGCGCGGCGCCATCGTTGACGATGTGACCGTCGCGCTCGCGGGCGCACGCGACCGTGTGCCCCCCGGCTTCGACGAGCACGATCGCGCCGGTGTCGGCATCGGCGCTGGCGATCACGAGATCGAGGAATCCTTCGAGCGCCGTCGCGGGATCGTCGGCGTTCGCGAGCGTCTCGGCGATCGTTCCGACCGGAATCGCCTCAGCCAGCGTGACCGGATCCTGCTCGGTCGGGGCTCGGGTGATGACCGCACCATCGATCACGATCGGACCGTCGCCCAGCGTGATGCGCTGGTTGGTCGCGAGGATAGCGATCACGGCGTGCTCGCCATCGCGCTGGACGAGCAACCACTGGGCGGGCACGCCGGCGATCCGGAGCTGCGCGTCGGGGGCCGATCCGATCGTCGTCAGCGTCCGGGTCAGCGTGACGCGCGCAGGTGGCGCACCGGCGATGGCGATCGTCAGCGCGATCATGGCACGGCCGGACGGGAAGGGCGGACGGAGGCCGGCTTGCTGAGCGGCACGTCGGACGGCGTCGGTGCCGCCGCAGGCGCAGGCG
>JAGSPR010000384.1 GCA_018262455.1 Deltaproteobacteria bacterium
GCGCCGTTCCCCGACGACGTGAAGACGCAGCTGTGGGGCGCGATCGGCGCCGTGTTTCGGTCGTGGAACAACCCGCGCGCCGATGCGTACCGCAAGATGTACGGCATCCCCGCGTCGATGGGCACTGCCGTCAACGTGCAGGCGATGGTGTTCGGCAACCTCGGCGATGACTGCGCCACCGGCGTCGCGTTCACGCGCAACCCGGCGACCGGTACCGCCGAGCTGTACGGCGAGTTCCTGACCAACGCACAGGGAGAGGACGTGGTCGCGGGCATCCGCAACCCCGAGCCGATCGCCGAGCTCGCGAAGACGCTGCCCGCGGCGCACGCCGAGCTCGTGCGCGTCGCGAAGCTCCTCGAGGACCACTTCCGCGACATGCAGGACCTCGAGTTCACGATCCAGAAGGGGCAGCTGTTCATGCTGCAGACCCGCGGCGGCAAGCGCACGGGCAAGGCGATGGTGAAGGTCGCCGTCGACCTCGTCGCCGAAGGCAAGCTGACCGAGCGCGAGGCCGTGCTCCGGATCGATCCGGCGAAGCTCGACGAGGTGCTCCATCCGACGATCGACCCGAAGGCGCGCACCGGCGCGATCGCGAAGGGGTTGCCGGCCTCGCCTGGGGCCGCGATCGGGCGCATCGTGTTCACCGCGAACGCCGCACAGGAGTGGGCGCAGCGCGGCGAGCAAGTGATCCTCGTCCGCACCGACACGTCTCCGGAAGACATTCATGGCATGAAGGCCGCGATGGGCATCCTCACGGCGCGCGGGGGCATGACGTCCCACGCCGCGGTCGTGGCGCGCGGCATGGGCAAGTGCTGCGTGACGTCGTGCACCGCGTTGCGTGTCGACGCCGCGAAGCGGACCGCCTCGATCGTGGGCGGCGGCCAGGAGCAGCGCCTCAAGGAGGGCGACGTCCTGACGCTGGATGGCTCGACCGGCGAGGTCTTCCTCGGATCGCTGCCGCTCGTCCCCGCGCAGCTCGGCTCCGAGCTCGGGCCGCTGATGGAGTGGGTCGACAAGTTCCGCACCCTGAAGGTCCGCACGAACGCCGACACGCCGACCGACGCGCGGACCGCGCGCAGCTTCGGCGCCGAGGGGATCGGGCTGTGCCGCACCGAGCACATGTTCTTCCAGCCCGAGCGGATCCTCGCCGTGCGCGAGATGATCCTGGCGCGCGACGAAGCCGGCCGCCGCGCGGCGCTCGCGAGGATCCTGCCGATGCAACGCGGCGACTTCGCCGAGCTGTTCCGCGTGATGGATGGCCTGCCGGTCACGATCCGGCTGCTCGATCCGCCGCTCCACGAGTTCCTGCCGCACGCCGGCAGCGAGATCGAGGAGGTCGCCGCCGCGCTCGGCCGATCGCCCGCGGAGATCACGGCGAAGGTCGCCGAGCTGACCGAGGCCAACCCGATGCTGGGCCATCGCGGCTGCCGGCTCGGGATCACGTTCCCCGAGATCTACGAGATCCAGACGCAGGCGATCGGTGAAGCCGCGGCCGAGGTGGCGCGCGAGGGCAAGACCGTCCTGCCCGAGATCATGATCCCGCTCGTGATGGTGCCCGAGGAGCTGCGTCGGCTGCGTGCGCTGGTCGCGACCGCGATGGACCGCGCGCTCGCCGGTGCGAAGATCCCCTACACGATCGGCACGATGATCGAGCTGCCGCGCGCCTGCGTCGTGGCCGATCGGATCGCCGAGCACGCCGACTTCTTCTCGTTCGGAACCAACGATCTCACCCAGACCACCTTCGGGCTCTCGCGCGACGATGCCGGCCGGTTCTTGCCAGCCTACCTCGACGGTGGCGTGCTCCCGGCCGACCCGTTCGCCGTCCTCGATCCCGAGGGGGTCGGCGCGTTGATCGAGCTCGGCGTGCGCGGCGGTCGTGGCACCAAGCCGGGCCTCAAGGTAGGCATCTGCGGCGAACATGGCGGCGAGCCGAGCTCGGTCGAGCTGTGCCACCGGATGGGCTTCGATTACGTCTCTTGCTCGCCGTTTCGCGTGCCGATCGCGCGCGTCGCGGCCGCGCGTGCTGCCCTGTCACAAGGGCCCTCGTCTCAGCCCCTGGCTCCTAGGAAGTGACACAGATCATGCAGGCAACCAATCGACGTGCTCTCGGGTCGAAGTATCCACCCATGAGGCCTGTGATCTCGCTTGTTCCCGTCCTCCTGGGAGGCCTTGGTCTTGGCCTCGTTGCCGGCTGCACGGCCTCGGCCGACCAGGTCAGGCCACCCGGCGACCAGATCTTCTTCCCGACCGGCGCCGCGATCGCCCCGGATGAATCGCAGCTGTTCGTGGCCAACGCGAACTCCGAGCTCCGTTACGACTCGGGCTCGATCTCGGTGTTCGACCTCCAGAACATCGACGCGGTCGTCGACGCCTGGATCACGAACCAGACCGTGCCAGACGGCTGCGCCGGCGACCTCGATCACACCGAAACGCTCGACTGCGACGAGGCTGCGTTCATCTCGGCCCAGGCAGGCGTGCGGATCGGCAACTTCGCCACCGACGTGGCGGTCCAGGATCTCGGCGCCAACGGGCTGCGCCTGATCGTCCCGACGCGTGGCGATCCCTCGATCGCCTGGATCGACTGGAACGGCTCCCGGCTGTCGTGCAGCACGGCGACCGAAGGCTTCGCGCTGTGCGACGACGATCACCGGCTGTCGTTCGTCAATGGCAACCCGGATCTCGCGATCCCCGAGGAGCCGTTCGGCGCGTTCGCCGACACCACCGGTCAGTTCGCCGTGGTCACGCACCTGACGAGCGGCGCGGTCACGTTGATCGATTCACCCAGCGACGGCAAGGCCACGGTCTCCGATGTCTCGGTCGGCGTGTTCTTGCCCGATCCCACGACCGGCGCCCGCGGCGCGACCGGCGTCGCCGGCCGCAACCCTCACCAGAACAACGACATCATCTACGTCGGGAGCCGCAGCGAAGATCGCGTCCAGACGTTCACCGTGGGCCGCCCGGTCAATGGTGCCTCGCCGTTCCTCCTCCAGGGGAACTTCTTCTTTCTCGACGCGGTCGGCGCGAACACCGGGAACTCGATCGACTCGCGCGGCCTGACGTTCTCACCGAGCGGCGAGCGGCTCTACCTGGTCAATCGCCGCCCGCCGTCCCTGCAGATCTTCGACACCTCGAACGGGCCGACCGGCTTTCCGAAGAACGAGGCGGTGGGCGCGACCGACATCTGTCGCAACGCCTCCACCGTGACGGTCGCCGATACCGGAGATGGCGAGCGCGCGTACGTGACCTGCTTCCAGGACGGCCAGATCTACGTGATCGACCCGCGTGGTCAGGCCATGGTCGAAGACATCGCCCTGGTCGGCCGCGGCCCGTATTCGGTGGTGGCAGCACCCAACCGCAAGAAGCTGTACGTGACCAACTTCCTCGAAGACACCATCGCCGTACTCGATCTGACGCCGAATTCTCCCACGCGCAACCGAGTCGTCCTCCGGATCGGATTGCCGAGGTAGCCATGAGCCACCATCGCCACGCGCTCGCTGTTCTGCTGCTCGCTCTCGTCCCCGTGGCCGGGGCGGCCGGCGGAGGATGTGGAAGCAACAGCTCGACCTCCGCGAGTCAGCTCAACCTCGATCAACCCGTCGACATCGCGTTCGCCTGCTACGGCGGACTGCGCCTCACCGATGGTCGTGCCACCGCGGATCCCGCCGATGTCGTGATCCAGAGCGCGCAGCCGACCACGGCGTGCGACATCCGCTCCGGCGAGCATGACTCCGGGACTCCGACGCCGGTCGCGCCGGGGCAGGAGGACCTGCCGCTGCCCGCTTCGCCGGTCGGCCAGTCAGCGTGGTTCGGGCTGGTCCTGCAGTCGGGGCCGGGCACCGTCGCGATCGCCCGGTTCCCCACGAAGCCCGCGTCGTCGTTCAGCGGCGGCGAGGTAGGTGTGCTCGACGCCGATCCGCTCACGCCCAACAACAACTCGATCAGCGTCGGCGAGAACCCGATCGCCATCGTCACCGACGCCGTGGGTTGCCACGCGATCACCGCGAACGCCGGATCGTGCGACCTCTCGGTGCTCGACATCGGCTCCGCGGTCGACAACGACATCGAGACTCCGATCGACGTGAAGCGGCTCGATGTCACGAACGCGGCAGGGGACAAGATTCGCTCCAAGCCCGCGGCCATGGCGGTCGAGCCCTCGATCGATGTGGTCGGCAAGGCGTGCCCCGCCACCGCGAGTGGCCTGGTCTACATCGCGTACCCGAGCTGCCACCTCGTGGCCGCGGTCGACAGCGCGACCGGCAAGATCGTCACCGGCATCCAGTATGACGCCGCGGGCACACCCTCGATCCTCGCCGATGGCAACGTCACGTGCCCTGACGAGTGCGACGGCGGCGGTACCATCACGAGCGGCACGCGCCCGGTCACGCTCGATCTCGAGCGCGATCCACGCACCGACACGCGTCGGCTCGTGATCGGTGCGGAGAACTCGTCCTCGTTCACGGTCGTCGAGCTCGACCAGCTGACGACCCTGCCGCAGTCGAGTCGGCAGATCGCGCTCCAGGACACCACGTCCAGTACGAACCTCGGGATCTCGCAGATCGTCCTCACCCCGACCATCGGCATGGGTGGCGAGGGCGGGGTGGTGAACGACGGCACCGGCGTCGGTGGCCAGTTTCAGTTCGTCTACGCGATCACCACCGACAACACGATCCGGGTCGCAGACATCCTCAGCCTGGACAAGGAGTGCGACACCCAGGTCGATCCGCGGTTCCTGCGCGACATCCGCAGCGTCAAGACGCTGTCGTGCATGCCCGTCGGTGATCCAGCGACGCCTCCGCGGCGCGCAGGGGTGCGTGGTCCTGGCATCGAGCTCGGGTTCAACACGGTGCCGACGTCGATCGACATCATCAAGTCCGAAACCGTCGCGGGCGACTCCCGCACCTTCGAAACGCCGGATCGGTTGGTCGGCTACTTCGGCATCGTCACCTCGGCCAACGGCAGGACGTTCATCATCAACGTCGACGATGACGATCACTCCGATCTGTTCAAGTCGACCGATCCTCTCCAGACCCCGATCCCACTCGCGATCGCACACCAGCTGCGTGACGCCGTCCCTGGTCGTGACCGGCTGAACACGAGCACGGTCGACATGGTCACCAGCACGCTGTGCGAGATCAGCGGGCCGCCCGACAGCGGCGGCGATCTGATCGGCGGTCCGCGCGCCACCACGCCGCCATCGCGCAACATCCCCAACGGGGCGTTCGCACCGGAGAAGGCGACGATGCTGCCCAACCTTCGCCAGGTGAAGTGCACGGGCAGCGACTCGACGCGTGCCGTCTCCGAGTTGTCGTTCGCCGCCTCGGAGGCGGTCCGCGACGAGGTGTTCCCCGACCTCAAGGGCCTGTCCGGAGACGAGACCTGGACCATGACGTGGGAAGGCTCGCTCTCGATCGACAAGCAGGACTCGGCCGTCGATGGTCCCCAGATCCGCGAGAGCCAGATCGTCGTGGACGGCAACGGCATGCGGCTGGTGGACCAGACGCGCCCGTACTGCGATGCCGGCGTCGAGCCGTTCGATGTGGTCCAGATGCGTGGCTGCGATCCCTCGATCGGCAACGCCGAATGCCCGATCGGCTATCGCTGCTTCATCCACCCGAACAGCCAGGTCCAGGGCCTCGGCTCGTGTCTGCTCGAGGACGAAGCCGACCGCCTCGCCGACGCCTGCAAGGACTACCTGACCACGGTGCGGCGCTACACGGTCGGTCGCACCCAGAGTGGCGAGCTCCAGCTGCTGCCGCGCCGGAACACGCTGCGCACCACCCCCGTCGATGGCTGCGTCGACGATACCCAGTGCAAGCTGCTCGCGGACTACGCGATCACGAACCTCACCCCCCAGAACCCGGCGGATGACACCTCGGCGCCCGACACCCACACCTGGAAGTGCGAGGCGGATCCGTCGCGCGCGGCCATCGGGACCGGCAAGCGCTGCGACCTCAAGTGCAACACGACATCGGACTGCCTCACCGGCACGGTGTGTCAGGGTGCGGTCGCTGGCGCCGACATGTCCGGTTACTGCATGGAAGGCGTCGTGCCGCCCCAGGCATGCGTCAATGCGCCGGAGCGCTACGAGCTTCGAGCCGGGGAAGCGTTCGCCGTGGTCGGCACGCGCTCGGGCTACGTGCACTCGATCATCGAGGATGTCGGTGGCACCTGCAAGCGTGACCCCGCGGCCGATCCTCGGCTCACCGGTCGCATCCCGCTCGTTGCGCCCCCGTGCGATCCCACCGCGGATCCGATCAGCGGTCGCTTGCCGAGTGGCCTGTTCGAGCCGAACCCGTGCTCGCTGACGGTGACCAACACTGACGTGTCCCCGATCTACTTGCCCAATACCTGCACGTTGCAGGCGAACCCTGCCAGCGAGCTCGTGGACCGTCCCGACGCCCCCGCGATCAAGTTCCGCAACCGCGGCATGAACCTGACGCTCGTGGACCCG
>JAGSPR010000120.1 GCA_018262455.1 Deltaproteobacteria bacterium
CAGGTCGAGCTTCGGCTGGATCGCGAACACGCGGACGGCCGCGTTCGGGGAGAAGGCGTACGCGGCGCAGACCTCCTTGGGGTCCCGGCGGTTGTCGCCACAGGCTGGGAGCAGCGACCCGAACAGGGCCGCGACGCCGAGCACGATCACGCGGGGCCGAAACATTGCCGGCGACGCTATCACATCGGACGAGCCCGCCACGTCGAGCAAGCTCGGGCCGCATCGCCCCTGACGGCGCCCTCGAGAAGGACGGTGAGGATACGCACGCAGCGCATCGTCGCGATGCGCGGCGTGCGATCCGAGCGCCTGAGTGCCACTCTGGTCGCTGGCCCACTCCATCACTTCGGGCCTCCGAAAAGCTGCGTATTGTACGAATCGCGATCGAAGAGCCAAGAAGATTCGAGCTCCGCACGCGTTTGTCGACGCACACGCGCCTACCTCCTCCGACAGCCGAATCTTCACAGAGGACCTCGTACTCTGTGGGATGTTCGGCGGTGGAGGCTCACAGATGTCCAAGCGCAATATGTGGTTTGTAGCGATGCTCGGAGTGACCGGCGCGACCCTGGTGGGATGCGCAGCTTCTGACGACGAGACGGTCAACGATCACGAGATGCCCGGCGTCCAGGAACCCGGCAGCAGCCAGATCCAACGCGGTTGCGCGACACACGATCTCACCGCCGAGGAGATGGCAGCCGACGAGCTTCGCATGCTCGCGGTCGCCGGTCGCGCCGAGCTCACCGCCTCGCACGTGGTGCCGGTGTACGTCCACCGCATCCACGCCAGCAACGGCACTGGCGGCGCCGTCTCGGCCACGCAGATCGACCAGCAGATCACCATCCTCAACAACGCATACGCCGGCTCGACCTTCAGCTTCTCGCTGACCTCGGTCGATGACTCGAACAACGACGCCTGGTACACGACGACGGGCGGCACGAGCGAGACCCAGATGAAGACCGCGCTGCGCAAGGGCGGATCGAACGCGCTCAACTTTTACACCAACAACATGGGTCAGGGCCTGCTCGGCTGGGCGACGTTCCCGTCGAGCTACAAGGCGAGCCCGAACCTGGACGGCGTCGTCGTGCTGTTCTCGTCGCTGCCCGGCGGCAGCGCGGCGCCGTACAACCTCGGCGACACCGCGACCCACGAGGTCGGCCACTGGATGGGCCTCTACCACACGTTCCAGGGCGGGTGTGCCCGCAAGGACACCGGCGGCGATGGCGTGTCCGACACCCCGGCCGAAAAGAGCGCCGCGTTCGGTTGTCCGACCGGTCGCGACACCTGCGTCGGATCCCGATTCCCCGGCGTCGACCCGATCCTGAACTTCATGGACTACACCGATGACGCCTGCATGAACGAGTTCACGCCGGGTCAGGGCTCGCGCATGGCCACGCAATGGAACGCGTACCGGTAGGCCGCACGACCTGACGAGTCAACGGGCTAGGGCAGCGTCGGCGCTTCGAGCTTGCCGGGACAATCGAGCGCCCCGAGGAACGCGATCAGATCCGCGAGCTGCGCGGCGGTCAGCTTCTTGTCGTCGAGCTGGGGGAACTTGTTCTTGTTCGCGATCCCTCCGCTCGCCATCAGCTTCACCGCGTCGTCGAGCTTGGCGACCGAGCCGTCGTGGAAGTACGGCGCGCTCTTGCTCACGTTGCGCAGGCTCGGGACCTTGAAGGCGGCCCAGTCGACCGGGTTGCTTGTCACCTTCATGCGACCGACGTCGACCTTGTCCTCGGGGACACCGCGGGTGCCGATGCCGATGTTGAAATAGGCGCCGCCGTCGATCGCCATCGCGGTCGAGAAGTACCCCGGGGCGTGGCACATCCCGCAGTTGCCGAGGTTCGGCGAGAGGAACACGTCGAGCCCACGCTGCTGCTGCTCGGTGAGCGCGGTCTTGTCCCCGGCAGCGTACTTGTCAAACACGGTATCGGTGCACACCAGCGTCCGCATGTACTCCGCGATCGCCTGCTGAACGTACTCGGCCTTCGCGGAGGTGTTCGGGAACGCCGCCTCGAACAGCTTCTTGTAGCCGGTGATCGCCGAGAGCTCCGCGGCCTTGTGGTCGAGTGCCTCGAGCACCTTGTCCGGAGGTGCGCCGGCCGGGGCTGCACCCATGTTGCCTCCGCCCCATGCCCCCTTTGTCGCCCGAGCCGATCGCGAGCGGATCGTGGCCGCCGTTGCCGTCCTCGTTCTGGTGGCACGAGTAGCACGACCGGTCATTGGCGCCCGAGAGTCGCTTGTCGAAGAACAACGCGTGACCGAGCGCGATCTTGTCGGTGCGCCTGGGATCGTCGGGCAGCGTGAGCTTCTCCATCGCGGTCTGCGGCAACTGCGACGGGCGCGTCCTCGGCGGCTCCACCGCGGTCGCCGAGCCTTGCGACCCCTCCCCCTCCGTGCGCTCCGCTGGCTGCTTCTTGCAGCTCACGCCCAGGGCCACGAACACGAGTACGACGACACCGAGGCGCTTCATCGGGCGGGGTCCTACTTCGCGGACTTGTCGTTGAGGTGCGTCAGGCAGTCAGCGAGCGGGCCGCACTCCTGCTCTTCCTTGAGACAAACCTCGAGCACGCGCACCTGGCGCGACGACATCGGCACCTCGCACGCCTTCACGAACTCGTCGGTGTTCTTGCGCTGCACGTCCGGCGCGGTGTTGAGCTCGAACTCCTTCTTCGGGATCCGGCCCGCTTCGAGCTCGGTGCGCGCATCGGCGACCGCGCACGCGGTGAGCTTTGGCCCGATCCGCTCGCAAGCGGTGTCGCGACGGCGGTCGAGCTCGCTGCGCGTGTCTGGCATGGGTGCGGCGCTCCCGCTGCCCTGCCCCTCATGGGTCGAGACTGGATGCTTGCCACCGCAGGCGACGAGCACACCGAAGACGATGGCGATCAGACTCTTCACTTGCGCAGCTCCTTGCCTTCGCTGCCCTCTTCGTCGAGCCGGCGCAGGCACCTGGATTCCAGCTCGGCGACGGTGGTCACCCCGTTGACGCAGGCAACCACCTGGTCGGGGGCCTTCGCGCAGTCGTTCAGGACCATCGTCGTGTTGTCGGCCACCGCCTCCTCCACGCGCTTCGGCTCGGAGACCTGGGCGTCCGCGCGATAGAGTTGCTCGACCTTGCCACGCAGCCCGTCGCACGAGGTCGCGGGCGTGCCACCGCCGGACGCGCTGCCACTGCCGGGGGTGAGACCTTGAGTCGCCTTGCTCGGGCACGCGCAGGCGACGAGGGAGATCGCCGCGGACAGCATCAGCCGGTTCAGCATCAAGGACCGGAGCCTACCACCACGCGGAAGCCTTCGACCGTCCACGGCGGCTGCGCAAGGCGACCGCGATCGGTCAGATCGAGGTGCATCGGCGTGATGCTGTTCCAGCCCCGAGCGACCGCAACGCAGTCGCTGCCATCGACGTCGTCGTGGCCCACCGGTCCGCCGCCGACCCAGTAGTAGGGCCTGCCACGCGGGTCGTGACGCTCGGCGACGTCGTCGGCATAGAGTCTGCGGCCGAGCATGGTCCACTGGTACACATCGCTGCCGTTGCCCGGCATGTTCACGTTCAGCACGGTGCCGCCCGCCATGGGCTCGGTGATCGCGGCATGGACGACCGCCGCAGCGAACCGGATGGCGGCATCGACGTCGGTCGCGCGCGGCGCGAGCGAGCAGGCGATCCCGGCTGCACCACGCAGTGCTCCCTCGACCGCCGCGGCCACGGTGCCCGAGTAGAAGACGTCACTGCCGAGGTTGAAGCCGTCGTTGACGCCTGACACGACGACGGCCGGCATGCGATCGCAGATCTTGAGAATACCGAGGTAGACGCAGTCGACCGGCGTCCCCGACAACGAGTAGCGGTTTCGGCCGACCTCGGTGAGGCGTAGCGGCTTGTGTAGCGTGATCGCATGCGAGGCCGCCGACCGTTGTCGCTCGGGAGCGACGACGACCACGTCCGCGAACGCTTCGATCAGCGCGGCGAGCGCCTGGAGGTGAGGCGAATCGATGCCGTCGTCGTTCGAACACAGGACGAGGGGCCGAAGAGTCATGGGACTGCAAAAAAAGTGGCCGGTCGCTGGGGGCGGCCGGCCGTGTTGGTCGGGGCGACTGGATTCGAACCAGCGACCCCCAGACCCCCAGTCTGGTGCGCTGCCAGGCTGCGCTACGCCCCGATCAAGGAGGTAGTGAATTACTCGATCGGCCGAGTGGCCGCAAGGCCTCCCGCGAACTCAGACCGGCGGGAGTCCATTGAGGATGTTCTTGAGGACCTGGCTGGGCTTGAACGTCAGCACCCGCCGGGCCGGGATGAGGATCGGGACCGCGCGCTGGGGATCTCGGCCCATCCGATCCTTCTTGTCCCGCACGACGAAGTTCCCGAAACCCGAGATCTTGATCTTCTCGCCGCGCTCGAGGGTCTCCTTCACCACGTTGAAGACCGTTTCCACGATCTCGGCAGCTTCCTTCTTCGAGAACCCGCCTACTTTCTCGTAGACGGCTTCGATGATGTCGGCCTTCGTCATTCGCGCCATGGCTTCACATTACCATGACTTGCGGGATCCGATGCAATAACACCCTGGAATCATGGTCGATCCCGTCGGAGCCCCAGTCATCCACTGGAGTTCGATCCGCTGCCGACCGCCCCGACCGCGATCTCCACGACCTGCTCGACCTGAACCAGGCGTTTCCGAGGACTTGCGGCGACGCTGGCGCGCCCCCCCTTGCGGGGGGCCGCTCCCGGCGTCGATCCGCGTCCTGCGGCGCGGTCAGCGCCGTTGCGCGGGCAGGTTCTCGACGAGCCGGCCCACGATCGCCTCGTGTGCCTTGTCGACCTCTGCGTCGGTCAGCGTCCGCTCGGAAGCGCGATACGAGATCGACCACAGCATGCTCTTCATCCCGGCGCCCAGCCTGGCGTCGCGGTAGTCCTCGAGGAGCCGGAAGCCGGCGACCAACGGCTCGGCCGTCTGCTCGATGACCTGCTCGACGCGCGCGGACGGAATCTGCTCGGCGAGGAGCAGCGAAACATCCCGGGTCGATCCCGGGTGGTTCGGGATCGGCTTCATCTGCGGCGGCCCCGCGAGCACGAGCTTGGTCAGATCGAGATCGAACGCGAAGGCGGCGCCATCGACACCGAGCCGCTTGCGGACATCGGGGTGCACTTCACCAAACCACCCAACCACGGCGCCCTCGACGACGAGCTCGCCAGCCACACCTGGGTGGAAGTAGCAGATGGACTTGGTCGCCTGGCTGCGCACCACGATCTCGCCCGAGACCGCGCGGATCGCGACGAGCGCGAGCGCCTTCGCGTCGAACGCATCCCATGGGGTGCCGTGACCGAGCTGGGCCGGACGACGTCCTGCGAGCACTCCGGACGCCCACGTCGGCTCGTCGGCGAGCTCGGCCGGCGGCCGCTCGGTGAGCCCACCGCCGCGGCGGAGGAACACACTGCCGACCTCGAACAGGCTGACGTCGGGCCTGCCGTGGCTCTGGTTGCGCGCGACGGCGGCCAGCAGGTTCGGCAACAGCGACGTTCGCATCACCGCCTGATCGGCGGACATCGGGTTGCGCAGCGCGATTGGCTGCGAGCGGCGATCGTTCGGCGACAGCCCGAGCGAGGCATTGCGCTCGACCGAATGGAACCCGTACGTGATCGCCTCCGTCGCCCCGGCGGCGCACAGCGCGGCACGTGCGAGCTCGGCACGATCGGCGGGACGCACGCCGGGCGCCTGGCGCAGCACGGGCACCTTCGACGCGACCTGCTCGTAGCCGACGATGCGCAGGATCTCCTCGATCACGTCGACCTCGCGCGTGACATCACCACGCGATGACGGCGGTGTGACCTCGAGCAACTCAGGACTCGGCGACGCGACGCTGCAGCCGAGCCGCTCCAGCGCATCGCGACACGTCGCGCTGTCGAGCGCGACCCCGGTGAGCATCCGGACGCGCGGCATCCGGACGGGGATCGTGACCGCGCCGCGAGGGCTGGGGTACGCATCGATGACGTCGCCCAGCACCTTGCCGCCGCCGACCGTGCAGAGCAGGTGTGCCGCACGCGCGGACGCGAGCGCCGCGAGCTCCGGATCGACGCCGCGCTCGAACCGGTGCGAAGCCTCGGAGTGCAAGCCGAGCCGGCGCGCGGTCCGGCGGATCGAGAGGGGCGCGAAGCTCGCGCTCTCGAGCAGGACCCGCGTCGTCTTCTCGGTGACCTCCGAGTGGAGCCCACCCATGACGCCCGCGAGCGCGATGGGCAGATCGCCGTCGCGGATCACGAGGTCGCCTGGGACCAGCGTGCGCATCACGCCGTCCAGTGTCGTGAAGCTCTCGCCATCTGCTGCGTGCGAGATCCCCACCGTCGTCGAGGTCAGGGTGTGCGCGTCGAACGCGTGAAGCGGCTGCCCGAGCTCGAACATGACGTAGTTCGTCACGTCGACGAGGTTCGAGATCGGCCGGACGCCGACGCCGCGCAGCCGCTGCGCGATCCGGCGAGCCAGCGCCGACGAGGAGGAGGCCACCCGCACGCCATCGATCACCCGTGCGGTGTAGCGCGGAGACACCTCGGGATCGGCGATCGCGACCCGAAGGTCGGGTGCCGGCCCGCCCTGGAACGCCGCGAGGTCCACATCGGGCAGCACGAGCTTGCCGCGCAGCATCGCGACGAGCTCCCGCGCGATTCCGAGGTGACCAAGCACATCACCGCGATTGGCCGGCGCATTGACCTCGAGCATCCAGTCATCGAGCCCGAGCGCGCGCTGCGCCGATGCTCCGAGCGGGGTCCGGTCGTCCTCGTCGAGGATGATGATCCCGGCGTGATTGGTGCCCAGACCAAGCTCGTCCTCGGCGCACAGCATGCCGGGCGAGACCACACCCTTGACCGGCTTGGGGGCGAGCGTCATCCCGTTCGGCAGGGTCGCGCCGACCCGCGCCCACAGCACCTTGCGCCCGGGGGCCGGTACGTTCGGCGCGCCACACACCACCTGGGTCGCGGCGCCGCCACGCTCGACGATGACGTCGACGAGGCTCAGCTTGTCGGCCTGGGGATGAGGCTTCTTGCCGACGACTTCGGCCACGACGACCCCGGTGAACCCGGCGCCGAGGTTGGTCATCCCTTCGATCTCGAGGCCACCGCGAGTGAGCGCGCGCGCGCCCTCCTCGACCGTCGGTTGATGATCGAGGTCGCACAGCTCGAGCAGCCAGCTCCAGAGGATCTTCATGACTAGAACTGCTCCAGGAACCGGACGTCGCCCGTGTAGTAGAACTTGATGTCGTTGACGCCATGGCGAAGCATCGCCATGCGCTCGAGCCCCATGCCGAACGCGAACCCGGTGTACTTCTCGGGGTCGATCTTGACGTGCGCGAACACCTCGGGGTCGACCATGCCCGAGCCACCGATCTCGACCCAGCCGGTCCCCTTGCAGACACGGCATCCCGAGCCCATGCAGAAGCTGCACTGCATATCGACCTCGGCGCCCGGCTCGACGAACGGGAAGTACGACGGCCGCAGCCGCACGGTCAGATCGCGCTGAAAGAACCGCGAGACGAAGTGGATCAGCACGCCCTTCAGGTCGGCGAACGAGATGCCCTCGTCGACAACGAGCCCCTCGATCTGGGTGAACATGGGCGAATGGGTCGCGTCGTCATCGCGGCGATAGACGAGACCCGGCGCGACGATCCGGATCGGCGGGGCCTGCGTCAGCATCGTGCGGACCTGCACCGGGCTCGTGTGCGTCCGCAGCAGGATCTCCTCGCCCGTGATGTAGAAGGTGTCCTGCATATCGCGCGCGGGGTGCTCCTTCGGGATCGCGAGCGCCTCGAAGGTGTGCCAGTCGGTCTCGATCTGCGGCCCCTCGGCAACGACGAAGCCGAGCTCGGAGAAGATCTGCACGGCTTCAAGCCGGACCTGGGTCAGCAGGTGCAGGTGCCCTGCCCCGAGGGGTCGCGCGGGCAGCGTGACATCGACCGAGCGCAAGAGATCCGCGCGGGCCACTGCATCGGTGAGCTCGCCGAGCCTGCGCGCGGTCTCGTCCTCGATCGTCTGCTTCACCTTGTTGACGACGGCTCCGACGAGCGGGCGATCGGTGGCGGGTAGGCGCCCGAGCTCCTTCATGAGCTCGGAGACCTTGCCCTTCTTGCCGACGAACTGCGCATGGGTCGCACGGATCGCCTGCTCGTCGGCCAGCGGCGGGATCGCGGCGAGGAACTCGTGCCCGAGTCGTTCGAGGTTCGCGATGAGATCGTGTGCACTCATGATGTCCCTAAACGCAAAACGGCGGCCCTTGCGAGCCGCCGTCATGATGAGCGAGGAGCAGCTCCGTTACGCGCTGGCGATCGCCTGAAACGCCACCGGATCGCTGATCGCGATCTCTGCGAGCATCTTGCGGTTGAGCTGGATGCCGGTGGTGCCGAGCTTGCCAATGAACTTCGAGTAGCTCTGGCCGAGTCCACGCGAAGCCGCGTTGATGCGCTGGATCCACAGCGAGCGGAAGTCCCGCTTGCGGACCTTGCGCGACCGGTACATGTGCATCCACGCGTGTTGCACCGCTTCGTTGGCGATGGCGTGGCAGCTCGAACGTTTGCCGCGGAAGCCGCTCGCCGCCTTCAGAATGCGGTTGCGACGGCGGCGCGCCTTGTATCCTCGTTTTGCGCGGGGCATGGCTCTAGTCCTTGTACGGCAGCAGCTTTTCGATCTGGTGATGGTGCGCGTCCGGCACGTACGCACCGCCGCGGGCCTGACGCTTGCGCTTCTGGCTACGACCGGTGAGGAGGTGGCGCTTGAACGCGTGCGCGAACTTGAACTTGCCAGAGGCGGTTCGCTTGAACCGCTTCTTGGCACCGGAATGAGTCTTGACCTTGGGCATAGCTACATCCGCCGAACGGAAGGGTGGCTCTTATGCCCCACGATGGGCGGGGAAACAAGGGCTTTCCGCGTTTTTGCGGAACTAACGGAAAGCCTTCAGGCGCCGCTACGCTGCGGGATCCCTCAGGACGATCCCTGAACGATCCCCGCGGGTTGGATCTGGCGGGTTGGCCCGAGCCGGCCCGAGCCGGCCCGAGCCGGATCGAGCCGGATCGATCGGCGTCGGTCCGCAGCGAAGCCAAGGTCGGCGCCACACTGCGGCGAGGGCGCCCTTGCGGGGGCGCTTACTCGGCGACCGGGGTCGCGGGGCCGCCCGGCTCGGCCGTGGGCTCGTCCTCACCGTCGTCATCATCATCGATGACGTCGGCGTTGATCGCGTCCTCGTCGAGATCCTCATCGTCGTCGAGATCAGGCATCGGCATGGGCTTGCCGGGTTGATCCTTCTTCTGCGAGAGGGCCGCCATCTGCGCGGCCACGGCGGCCTTCTTGGCCTCCTGCGCCTTGCGGACCACGCCCGGCTTGGGCGCGATCACCATGATCATGCGGCGACCTTCCATGTTGGTGTCCGCTTCGACCGTCGCGATCTCGGAGCACAGCTCGACCACGCGATCGAGCACGTTCTTGCCGGTCTTCGGGTGCGTGATCTCGCGGCCGCGAAACACGACCGCGAGCCGGACCTTGTTGCCGCCCTCGAGGAATCGCTTGATATGCTTCACCTTGAAGTCCATATCGTGGCCTTCGGTCTTGGGCCGGAACTTGATCTCCTTGGTCTCGACCGTCGAAGCACGCTTGCGCGCCTGCTGCTTCTTCTTCGCTTCCTCGTACTTGTACTTGCCGTAATCCATGATCCGGCAGACCGGCGGGAACGCGCGCGGCGAGATCTCGACGAGGTCGAGCCCCTTCTCCTCGGCGAGCCGCAGCGCTTCGTGCGTCGGCAAGATGCCGAGCTGCTCTTCATCGAGGATGACCCGGATCTCCGGGACGCGAATTCGGTGGTTGATGCGCAAGCCCTGCTCGGGGCGGCGGCGATCGAATCGTCCAGGCGGTCGACCGTTCATTGGATCACGTTACTCAGGCGCATGTGTTCTCGGAGGCTCCTCTGCGTTGGGCAGGGGCAGGTTCTACCTCGACCACCTCGGACTTGGCACGTCTGATTCCGGGTGATTTGCCGCGCCGACGCTCCGGAACCGCGCATACCCCCTCGGGCCCCCCTCGGGTGATGCCGGCAAACGATGCGGAGTGGGCGGAATGGGAGCAGTTGTCGTGGGTTTGGCTGGATCTGGGCCTCCAGGATCACGCCTTGGTCAGAAATCTCCAGCCAGCCGGGATCAAACCTTCGCGTCCCACGACTTGCTCTGCATGCGGTTCCCCCTGCCTCGCTTCGCCCACCCTTCCCCAAAGTTTCTCGTCGTGTTCGCGTTCGCGGCCGCTTCCGGCTGCGCAGCGCACGAGCCCCTCGACGACGATGTCGGCTTCACCGGCCCCAAGGACGACGGCGCCTGCGTCGCCCTCGGCTCGCCCGAAGCGGTCGGGATGCTCGCCTTCGTCAACGACCCAACGACGACGTTCCAGATCCTGGATGCGCCCCACTCGGCGGGCGGTGTCGGCCTCGATCGTCGAGCCGCCCAGGGCATCATCGCGGCCCGACCGATCGCTGACCTCGCGGCGCTCGACGCCGTTCCGTTCGTTGGCCTCCGATCGTGCGTGGCACTGCGCGACTTTGCCTGCGACGTCCAGGCCCGCTGCGAGGCCACCTGCCAGGCCGATGCGTTCACCAAGCCGCCGAGTCGAACCGGTTTCGACGCCGGCTGCGCTGCCGCGCTCGTGATCGCCGCTGCCGGCGATGTCCTGGACGAGCGCGAGGTCGACGTCGAGGTGGCCCAGCGGTGCGACCAGCTCAGCCCGGACGAACGGATCGCGTTCGACGTGGTTGCCCACGAGTTCGACGTGCCGCCCGACGCACTCGATACGAGGTTCGCGCTCCGGTCACGCATCGTCGGCCACGGCGAGCGGGTGACGATCGTCAGCGTCGACGACCTCGATGGCGGGCAGCAATGGCACATCGCAGTCAAGGACGGTGCGCCGATCCTCGAGTGGGGCAGCGACGGCCTCAGCACGGTCGTCGACCTCTACTGCCCCGGCGGCGCCCTCCAGCCCGATCCCGACGACTTCTGCGTCGAGGGTGTGGCACGCGCGGCCTGCGCCGAGCACGAGCGCACCACCCGGGCCGCGAATGGCACGATCGCAGATCTCACGGCCTCGCCGGATCCCCTGATCTCGGCCGGGGCGCGCGGCTATGCGGCCTTGACCGGCGCGGCCACCGCGAGCCCCCTCGCCCTCGAGCTCGCGGTCTGCCCGTTCGATCAGAGCGCGCGAGTCAACGCCAGCGGTGCTGCCGGCCCCCAGATCGTGGTGGTCGGCGAGGCGCTGTCGCGGATTTGGCTGCTGGCCGGCGGCCCGAGCGACGACAGCCTCGCGCTGCGCTGCGACGAGCTGCTCGAGCTGTGACCCGAAACGGCCGACGGCCGGCGCTTTCGCAACCGGCCGTCATCGTTCGCTTTCGTAGGCACGAGGAGGATTGAACTCCTGACCCCTACCGTGTCAAGGTAGTGCTCTCCCACTGAGCTACGTGCCTGGGAGGGCTCTCAGATAAGAGATCGAGCCCGCCAAGTCAAGGTTCCCCCGTGCGCAGATTGCACCGGCCGCGAGCCAGGGGCGATCCGGACCTCGGCGTCAGAGCGCACCACCCTCGTACCTTGCCGGTTCAACCAGAAGCGGCGTAGACTTACGGTCTTAGACAACCTTATCGGTCCTGTGTCAGGTCCGATGAACGCTGGGATTCTGCCCGGGCATGACTGACATGCCTGTCATGCTCCGGGTGGGGAGCGCTTTCGTGATCCAGGTCGGAGAGGTCCTCGATAAGTACGAGTTGCTCGAACGTGTCGGCCAAGGCGGCATGGCAGTGGTCTACCGTGGGCTCGATCGCTCGCTGAAACGAGTGGTCGCCGTCAAGATCCTCCACAAGCACCTCTCGGACTATCAGGAAGCCCGCGATCGCTTCGAGCGAGAGGCCCAGGCGGTGGCGAAGCTCCGCCACGAGAACATCCTCGAGATCTTCGATTACTCCGGCGCCGATGACGCCCGCGCCCTGGGTTCCAGCTACATCGTCACCGAGTTCATCGACGGTCACACGCTCAAGCAGGTCATCACCGACCGCCCGATCCAGTTCCCCGAGATCGGCGCGATGATCATCCTCCAGGTGTGTCGGGCGCTCGCCCACGCCCATGCCGCCGGCATCCTGCATCGCGACGTCAAGCCCGAGAACATCATGGTCCGGACCGACGGCGTCGTGAAGCTGATGGACTTCGGGATCTCCCACATGCTCGATCTCGAGCGACTCACCGTCACCGGGCAGCTGCTCGGCTCGCCGGCGTACATGGCCCCCGAGCACGTCGAAGGGCGCCAGCTCGACTTCCGGACCGACGTGTTCGCAGCGGGCATCGTGCTCTATCAGCTGTGCGTGGGAAAGCTGCCCTTCGAGGGCAAGAACCCTCACGAGGTGCTCAAGCGGATCGCCGAGTGCAAGTTCGTCGATCCGCGCCAGATCAACCCGCAGATCGGCAACCGCCTCGGCCGGCTGATCCTCAAGGCGATGGCCGCGCAGCCCGACGATCGGTTTCCCGCGGTCGGCGAGATGGTGCTCGCGCTCGAGGGTTACCTCGAGGAGAGCGGGATCGTGGCGGACAAGGTCCCGAGCGAGCTCGCGCGCTACTTCGTCGGCCCCGTCGCGTACGAGCAGGCGTTCGAGACCCGGCTCGTCGATCACCTCACCACGCGCGGTCAGAAGCTGCTCGCCTCCGACGATCGCTCGGCGGCCCTCGACGTCTTCGACCGCGTGCTGACGGTCGATCCCGACAACGCCAAGGTCCTCGCCATCCTCGACGGCATCAACCGCCGTCGCCGGATGCGGAACGCGGGGCTCGCCGTGCTCGCGATCGCCGTGGTCTCGTCGGGCTCGTACGCGATCCGCCTCCGCGCGCTGCCGCCCGACGAGGATCCGTTGCCTGGTGCCCCCGCCGGAAGCACGATCGTGCGGACGCCCCCGCCACGGATCCAGTGGGCGCAGGACGACGTCGCCGAGCCGCCGGCCGATGCCCTGGTCGCCGCAGTCGAGCCCGATGCGCGGACCGGCTCCATCGCGGTCGTCCCACCGCCCGATGGCGGCGTCGATGCACCGAACGCGCTGGTCGCCACCAACCTGCGGGTCACCGTGTTTCCCGCCCGCGACGCCGAGGTCCAGTTCGGGTCCGGCGACTGGATCAAGGTCTCGCCGGCCGACGGCTCGATCGTCCGGCCGATCGATCACGACCTCGTCATCCGCGCGCGCCAGCCCAAGTGTCTGCAGAAGGAGCTATCAGCCCACGTCGGCCAGGTCGAGCCCATCTCGTTCCAGCTCGACTTCAAGCCCGCCTCGATCGTCCCGATCTGCAAGGAGCCAGGCGTCACCGACATCAGGATTGACGACAAGAAGCGGATCCAGCAAGCCAGGCTCGACGACCGCACCTCGATCCTGTTCGATGACACGACCCTGGCGGAGAAGACGGTCAGCGTCGAGTTCGTCGTGAACAAGCAGACGATCACGAAGGTGGTCAAGGTCGGGCCGGGCGACCTCGTGGAGGTGACATGCGCGCCGCCGTGACCACGCTCGTCTTGCTCGGCGTGTTGCTGGGGGCTTCGATCGGGCACGCAACGCCGACGCAGGACCTCGACGATGGACGCAAGAGCTTCAAGGCACGCGACTGGGAGTCCGCGTTCAAGACGCTCAACAGCCTCGTCTACCCCGACCTCCAGCTCGCCCGCCAGGATGACATCGTGGAGACCTACATCCTGCTCGGGGCCTCGCTCTACGAGCTGGGCAACCGTGACCGAGCGGTCGCCGAGTTCACCAAGGCGCTGCAGCTCGATCGCGAGCGCTCGATCACCACCCTCACCTACTCCGAGGGAGTCGTCCGGTTGTTCGAGGACACCAAGGCCAAGCTCATGGACAAGCTCGAGGCTGATGCCGTACGCAAGCAACTCGCCGAGCGCGAGCAGCGGATCAAGGACTACATCAACACGATCGGCGTCTACGAGACGCACTCGTTCGGCGTCAACTTCGTGGGGTTTGGCGTCGGTCAGTTCCAGAACAAGCAGCGCACGAAGGGGGCGATCCTCATCGGGTCCCAGCTGCTGGCAGGTGGCCTGTCGCTCGGCTGCTTCGTGTATCTCGGTGGCAAGTACGGGCTGGTCGCGAAGGTGCCGCTCGAGGAAGGGCCGTTCGTGCGCCGGGTGCAGCAGGTCGAGATCGCGTCCGGGCTCGCGTTCTTCGGGCTGTGGGCGTACAGCGTCATCGACGCGCTGGTTCACTACCAGCCGAACGCACGGATCAAGGGTGACGACAGCAAGCTGTCGCCCGACATCCTCGACCCGCAGAAGCCGTTGCCGAAACCGAAGAAGAAGACCTCGATCCGTGAACGCCTGCGATTCGGTCCGATGTTCACGCCCTCGGGCGTCGGCCTCGGGATTGGCCTGGAGAACTAGATGCCGTCACTTCGACTCACCGCGCCCGGTCATCCGCCGACGATCTACAACCTGCACAAGAAGATCACGTCGCTGGGCTCGGGGCCCGACAACGACATCGTCCTGCCCGACCCGCTCGTGACCGACGGCTACGCGATCCACTTCGACGGCCAGACGTACACGGTGTTCGCGCCGAAGAAGGCCGAGTTCGTCGTCAACGGCAAGAAGCGCAGCAAGCACAAGCTATCGCACGACGAACGGCTCGTGATCGGCGGCTGCGATCTGCGGTTCCAGATGGTCGACGAGTCGGCCCCGCTCGAAGAAGAGGCGGCCGAGACGATGGCAGACCTCGACGCCTACACCAAGCTGTACGAGTTCTCCGAGAGGCTCATCCACCAGCGCGATCTCGGCGAGTTACTCGACGCGTTGATGGATGCGGTCATCGAGATCACGAATGCGGACAAGGGCTTCCTGATCTTGCTCGAGGGCGAGACGCTCGACGTCAAGATCGCGCGGAATCTCAACCGCGAGAACATCGCCGACGCGGTCTCTCAGCTCTCCGATTCGATCATCGCGAAGGTGGTTCGCTCGCGGAAGCCCGTGATCGTCTCGGACGCGCTACGGGACGACGAGTTCTCGTCGAGCAAGAGCGTGATCCACCTCAAGGTCTCGTCGGTGATCTGCGTACCGCTACTCGATCGCGGACGACTACTCGGCCTGATCTACGTCGGCAATGACTCGATCCGCGACCTGTTCCAGCACGACACACTACGCGTGCTCACCGTATTCTCGTCGCAGGCCTCGCTGATCGTCGCGAACGCGCTGCTGATGAACGAGCTGCGCGTCGATAACAAACGACTGAACGAACGGCTCGAGCAGTATCGATTCGGCGAGATCGTCGGCACCAGCCCGCCGATGCAGGCGGTGTTCCGCAAGGTCGAGAAGATCTCCGCGACCGATATTTCGGTCTTGATCACCGGCGAGACCGGCACCGGCAAGGAGCTGATCGCGCGCGAGATCCACAACCGCTCGCCGCGCGCGACGAAACCGTTCATCACCATCAACTGCGGCGCGATCCCCGAGAACCTGCTCGAGAGCGAGCTGTTCGGGCATGTCAAAGGCTCGTTCACCGGAGCGGTCTCGAACAAGCAAGGCAAGTTCCAGGCGGCCGACGGTGGAACGCTGTTCCTCGACGAGATCGGCGAGATGCCGATCGAGCTCCAGGTGAAGATCCTGCGCGCGCTGCAGGAGCGCGTGGTGTTCCGAGTCGGCGATACGCGGGCCGAGAACGTCGATATCCGGATCCTCGCCGCGACGAACCGCGAGCTCGAGAAGGAGATCGCGAACGGCCGGTTCCGCGAAGACCTCTACTACCGGCTCAACGTGGTCAACGTCGAGCTCCCGCCGCTGCGCGCCCGAGGTGACGACGTGCTGGTGGTGGCACGCTATCTGATGTCACGTTATGCGCGCGAGTATGACGCCAAGGTCAAAGGCTTCTCGCCAAATGCCGCGGTGGCGATCCGCAAGCACAACTGGCCCGGCAACATCCGCGAGCTCGAGAACCGGATCAAGAAGGCGATCGTGCTGTGCGAATCGACCGTGATCGGTCCCGATGACCTCGGACTCGACCCCGACACCCTCCCGCAGATCCTGACGCTCGCGGAGGCCAAGGATAAGTTTCAGCGCGACTACATCAACGAGGTACTCGCGCTCAATAACGGCAACCGCACCAAGACCGCGCGCGATCTCGGCGTCGATCCGCGCACCGTGTTCCGTCACCTCGAGAAAGAAGGCGATGAGCCGCCCGGACCTGATGTGACCTAGGCCCCGGAGCTGTACCAACGCCATGACGCGAATGTCCGAGCAACGCCCCTTCACTCACGCGCAACTATCTGAGATCACAGAATGGATCCCCCATGGCGCGTCGGGTGCATAGATCCGGTTCCGCTGTGCGATTGGGGCTCACGATCATCGTCGCGTGGCTGGGAGGATGCGTGATCCCACCCTCGCTGTCGGTCGACAACCAGGATGCGGGCGTGAACTCCCCGCCCGCCATCCTCGCGGTGCGCAGCGATGACCAGGAGCTCCCCGAGCCTGGGCCCGTGCTGTTCGATCGCGGCGTTGGGTTGCTCAACGCGCAGCTCCTCGATACCGATGTCGAAGACACGCTGTACTTGCGAATCTTCGTTGACTACACGCTCGATGATCCGAAGCCAGCCCGCGCCACCTGCACCGCGACTCCGACCGGCAATGCGCAGCGTACGGTCACCTGCGATCTGCGCGCGCTGTGCGGAGTGAGCGACATCGGCCAGACGAGGCTGATGTCGGTCAAGGTGTTCGACCGCGAGCCGCTCGAGGCGGGCGATCCCGCGTTCCAGGCGATGCCGCCCGGCGGGTTGTCGACCGGCAAGTTCTTCCAGCTCCGATGCCAGGATCCTCCGACATGATCCGGCTGGTCTTGCTGCTGCCCTCGCTGCTCGGTGCATGCCTTGCGGTGCCTGGCGATCAGGCGCCGGAGTGCCAGGTCACGAGTGATTGCGACACCGATCACGGCGAGGTGTGCGACCAGGGCGTGTGCTACGGCAACCCTCCAGCCGGCACGTTCATCGCGGTGGTCTCGCCGCCGAGCGAACGCAAGAGCGACCTCGTATCACGCGAGCTCGGCGAGCTCCCGATCGCGCCCGATGGCCAGCTTGGCGACCTCGCGCTCGAGGAACCCGTGACCTACTCGGGCCAGCTCCGCCTGCTCTGCCCCACCCCGCTCGACTGCTCAACTACCGCGCTCGCCGCGTCGATCACGGTCACCCGTCCTTCGTTGTTCTCGGGCGGCCCCGGGTTCCGAGCTGTGGTCCAGACCGAGCCGCGCACGGGCAAGTTCGATTTCATCGTGCCGCGCAGCCGCGCCAACGACTTGCCGTTCTCGATCACCGTGGTCCCCGACGGTCGCGGCGAGGACACGCAAAACGGAGGGATCCTCACCGCGCAGATGGTGCCGCCATTGCGCACCACGCTGGTCATCACCGACAACGAGGCCGGCAAGACCCTCGATATCGGTGACTCGAACCTGCCAACGATCGATGGGACGCTCACCAGCAGCGTGGGCGTCGGGCTCGGTCGCCAATGTGCCTTCGACCGGATCGGTCGTCCGCAACCTCGTCGCGCCCGCGAACCTCGGCAGCGCGCGGGAGCTCAGGATCCCGGTCAAGGGCGCCGCGCCGGGCGGGGAGATCACGGCGATCAGCGGTGCGCGCGTGACGGTCGTCGGGCTGACGACCGCCAACAGCGTGGTGGCGACGATCACCGCGGAGGTCACCACCAGTGACAACGGCGAAGCGGTGGTGCAGCTACTCGACGGGCCTGCGTTTGCTACCAGCTACCGGCTCTCGATCGTGCCGCCGGCGAGCGCGACCGTCGGCGTGCTGTTCAACGACCCGCTCGACCTCGCTGGCGACCTCAAGCGCCGGCTACCGGATCGGATCGCGCTGCGCGGCATCGTCCGCGATATCGAAGGCGCGCCGATCAAGGACGTCCAGGTGACCGCTCACCCGTCGCTGCGCTTCCAGTGGAGCCTCGCTGCGGACCCTCAGGCGTTCCTGTCCACGATCCCGGCGGCGACCGCGGTGACGCTCGAGACCGGTGAGTTCGTGGTGTTCGTCGATCCGTTCCTCAACGACGAGATGGCTGACATCTGGGGTACCTACGATCTCGCGTTCGAGCCGACGACCGTCGCGAACGCCCCGAGCTGGTCCCGGGACGACGTCGAGATTCCTCGCGATCTGATGCAGACGACGGTCGATCTCGCCAACATCGGCCTGCCCGACGCAGCCCACGTCCACGGCCGGATCACCGACCCCTCCGGGAACACGATCGAGGGCGCCGAGCTCAAGCTGTTTCAGGTCAACCCCAGCCTGGCGGTCCTGTGCAGCGAGGTCAGCCATGCCCCGACCAGCTGCCCGATCCCCGCGCTGCTCGTGGGTCGCGGAAGTTCTGAGGGCGACGGCTCCGTTCGGCTGACCCTGCCGCGGCCCTGATCTGGGGCGACTGTGGGCAACATGCCCAGGTAGATCGGTCCTTGACCCGTGGCGGTGTGCCGACTAAGGTCTGCCCACTTACAGGTTTCGCGATCGAAATGATTTCAGAAGGCAGAGCACGCGCGCATACGAACGGTCGATCGATGAACGATCGCACCACCATCGTGCCGCAGCGTGAGCTCTGTATCGAAGATGCCCCCTGGGGCAGCGCTGGACGACGTCGTCCAGTCGCTGCGAATCCCCTTGCCGCATCCCGACTGGTGCTCCGACCAGACGAGCTCGGAGAGTTCCAACACTCCAAGGTTCTCCACGATGACCAACGAAACGACGCCACACGGAAACGGTGTGGCGGACCCAAATCCGGCCGCGCTCGCGGCAATTGATCAGCTCTCCACCAGCACCGTCCTCGCCCCCGAGCCCGATGCCCTCGAGGCTGCGCCTGTCGCGCCGCCCGCTCCCAGCTTCGACGATCTGGGGCTCCACCCGGACATCAAGCAAGCGCTCGATGACATGGGGTACTTCACCCCGACGGCGGTGCAGACCGCCGTGTTCAAGCCGGTTCACGAGGGCAAGGACCTGCTGGTCCAGTCCCGCACCGGTACGGGCAAGACCACCGCGTTCGGTCTGCCGACGATCAACAAGCTGGTCCCGACGCACCGCGCGCCGCAGGCGATGATCCTGTGTCCGACCCGCGAGCTCGCGCTGCAAGTGTCGCGCGAGCTGCAGCTGATCGGCAAGCACCGCGGCGTGCTCGTCGAGACGCTCTACGGCGGCGCGCCGATCGGTAATCAGATCCAGGCGCTCAAGAGCGGCGTCCACGTCGTCGTCGGCACGCCCGGTCGCGTGCTCGACCACATCGGCCGCCGCACGCTCGACTGCAGCAACATCTCGACGTTCATCCTCGACGAGTGCGACGAGATGCTCTCGATGGGCTTCCTCGAGGACATCGAGCGGATCGCGTCGAACATCCCAGAGAAGAAGCAGACCCTGCTGTTCTCGGCGACGATGCCCGAGGAGGTCGCGCGGTACTCGCGCCGCCACATGCGCGCGCCCGAGCAGATCTCGCTGTCGCGAGACAGTGTCTCGGTCAGCGACATCCACCATGCCTACTACATCGTCAGTGGCATCGCGCGGAGCCGCGACCTGCTGAAGATCCTCTACGCCGAGAACCCCGAGAGCGCGATCATCTTCTGCAACATGCGCGACGAGACCACG
>JAGSPR010000385.1 GCA_018262455.1 Deltaproteobacteria bacterium
CAGGACTCACGGTGAGCTCACATCACCGGGAAACCCATTCAGGCGTCGACGAATGCGTCGATCGCGGTGAGCTCGCCACGATCGAAGAACAGCCGCTCGCAGCCATCGCACCAGTCGTACTCGACATCGCCGGCGCCGCGCAGCGCGATCATGTCTTTCGCGCAGTCGTAGCACCGCGCCCCCTCGGTGCGCTTGGTCCCGGTCACCGTCACTCCTCCCTCGATCACGCTGGCGAGCCCCAGCGACTCGATCGCCTCGGTCTCGCCCTTGTCGAGCGCGATGCCCCCGCAGCTCGGGCAACGATCGATCTCGATCGAGTGGAGCTCGATCAACACCATGATGTCTTC
Organism: Deltaproteobacteria bacterium; assembly: GCA_018262455.1. The sequence continues at coordinate 348 of JAGSPR010000385.1, forward strand.
GCACGCGGGACACTTCATCGCGGCGAGTCTACTCCTGCCCCGGCCTCGGGTCAGTCTCGGGTCGCGCGCGCTTGCCACCAGGCCTGCCAGGCCGTGGCGTCGTTGCCGAAATCGCGGCCGCGGGCGCGTCCACGCAGGGACTCGAGCGCGTTGGCACGCACGTACTCGTCGCCATCGCGAAGCGCCGCGATCAGCGCGGGCACAGCGACCGCCAGCTCCTGGTGGGCGAGCAAGATCGCGGCGCTGCGCCGCTCGTCGACATCGCCGCGCGCGAGCAGCTCGGCCAGCACCACGGCGGCGTCGCCGTTCGCGACCACGCCGAGCCCGTTGAGCGCGCTGACGCGAACCCGCGGGTCGAGCCCGTGATCGGTGGCGCGCGCGACCATCTCCTTGAGCGGCACCGCACCCTCGGCGTAGAGCTTGCCGAGCGCGTCCATCGCGCCTGCTCCCACGTCGACGTCGCGGTCGCGCGAGGCCGCGAGGAACACCGCCGGATCACCGTCGCCGTTGCGAGCTGCCTCGCGCACGGCGGCCCGCCGCACCCTCGGATCGGCGTCGACCAGATCGGCGGCGAGGCCTGGCGCCGGCGCGGTGGTCGTCCGGCGTGCGGATAGCACCGGTGCCGGCGTGCGCGCCGCACGCGCGGGCACGACCGCCGGCGCCAGCACGCGAGCCGACCCGGCGTCGGCGGCCGCGGTCTGGATCGCGGGCGACGCGGGCGACGAGGTCGACGACCGGCCAAGCCAGACGCCGAAGCCGACGAGCCCGGCGACGCCAAGCCCCAGCGCGAGGATCGGCGCGCGCATCACTCCACGTCCGCGCAGCACCGGCAGAACCCGGAGGTCGTGGTCGCACGGGGCTGCATCGCTTCGGGGTCGGTGCCGCTGTTGATGAAGAACGCGCTGGTGACGGCATCCTGATCGTCGACCCAGTCGAGCAGCACGGTGTTGCCGAGCGCGACACCGGACTGCATCGCGCCCCGCATCTCGGCCGACGAGCACAGGTGCGTGCCCTGCGTCCGACATCGATTGCTGCACGTGGAGAACGTGAACCCCGACGAGTCGAGGTTCTCGATGCAGAGGCCGGGGCCCACCCGCACGTGGCCGGTCGGACAGCCGCGGTTGGTCAGCCGCTGCTGGTTCATGTTGAGCCCCCCCGTCATGGTGTCGCCGGAGACGTTGACGTAGCGCGGGTCGTAGCGCGCGTCGTACCGGTTGTCGGTGAACGCGGTGTCGAGCGAGACGCTGTCCGCGGCCACCGTGATGCCCGGGCCTGCGACGATATCGAGCGTGACCGACCCGGCGTTGCCGCCGCCGGTCAGGCCGTTGCCGGCGAGCACGTCGGTGATGTCCCCGCCAGCGTTGGTGTCGTTCGCGCAGCCCCACGCGGTGCCGTTCCACTTGAGGAGCTGGCCCACCGAGCAACTCGTGAGCAACGAGAGCGCGGCGTCGCCCGCCGTGGTCCCTCCGACGAGCCCGCTGTTGCCGCCGGTGAGCACGCCGGTGATGTCGCCACCGGAGTTGGTGTCGGTGTCGATGTCGTTCGCGCAGCCCCAGGACGAGCCGTTGAACTTGAGCAACTGGCCAGCGCCGCACGTGGTCAGCAGCGAGAGCGCGACATCCCCCGTCGCGCCGCCACCGCTGAGCCCGCCCGCCGCGCCGATGCCGACGCTCGTGATGTCGCCACCCGCGTTCGCGTCGGGCGCGCACGCCCAGGCGGTGCCGTTCCACTTCAGCAGATCGGAAGGCGCGCAGGTCAGCAGCATCGACAGGGTCACGCTGCCTCCGGTGCCGCCACCCTGGAGCCCCGAGCCAGGGACCACGTCGGTGATGTCCCCGGATCCGGACAGGTCGGGCGCGCACACGACGGTGCCGTCCTGGTTGACCGCGATCAGGAAGTTCCCGGTGCTGCACGCCCCGGTGACCCGGCGCTGGAGATCGTCTGCGGTCCGCCCGCCCACCGTCTCGGCCTCGGTCGCGACGCCCGACCGGATCGCGTACGGCACGCTGTCGAGCGCGATCCGCGGATCCATCACCGCTGCGTCGAGCGTGACCTGGAGGAACAAGCGGCGTCCGTCGAACACCGTCGCGTCCAGGGGCTTGACCGATCCGAGGTCTGCGAACAGCAGCCCCTCCTCGATCTCGATGTCGCGGCCCTCCATCCACACCGACGTCCCCGCGGACTCCGCATCGAACAGCTCGAACTGCAGGTGATGCGAGCCGGTGACCACGTCACCGCTCTTGTCGTCGACCAGCCGCGCCGTGAAGCTGACGGTCGCCGGGACCGCGGCGTCGGCGGCGGCGGACGTGATCGCCGCTGCGCCGAGCACGAGGACGAGCGCGAGCGTGGGCCTCACGGCGTCACCACCGCGGCGGGCCGGGCGACGACGCCCGTGTTGCGGATCGACGGCTGCGAGAAGGCGCGACCGACCTGCACGTCCATCCGGACGCCTCCACCCCGGATCCGCGCGCCACCCGTCACGATCTCGCGTGCGGGCTTCACGGATTCATCGGTCTTGCTCGCGGATGCACACGAGGTGGCCAGCGACGCCACAACCATCACGACACCAAGCGAGAGCCTCATTGGACGCAGATATAACCGAGTTGCCGAGCTTCCTGTAGCACTTTCACCGAGCCGCACGGGCGGTCCCGATCCGGGGCGGGTCGGAGATCACGCACCGAAGCTCCCGAACTTGCGCCGGATCCAGGGCGCTGTTCAAATGTGCAGGTGCCGGGCATCGCCCCCCACGAGCTCCTCAATCCCGGTCAGCGCGCCGCGGTCAAAGCCGACAGCAGCGCTCCGCTCCTCATCATCGCGGGGGCGGGGCCAGGAGTGGCGCGCGGTGTTCGTCCTCGCTGGGCATGTACGTCGAGAACCAGCATCGCCATGGTCGGGCTCGAAGCGGCTCCCCCGTCGGGCATCACCGACGTGGCAGCACGACCACGAGCGATGTGGTGACCGCGGTAGCTAGATTGCGCGTCGTGTAGGGGCCTGGCGATGGACCAGGTGCAGGAGCACCAGCAGGATCAGCGCTCCGATGAAGGCGACGAAGATCGTGCCCGCAAGCCCGCCGAACGGCGCGCCCCAGCCGGCATAACGGAAGACGAATCCTCCGAAGAACGCGCCGACGACGCCGACGACGAGATCACCGATAATTCCATAACCAGAACCGCCCACGATGAGCGATGCCAGCACACCAGCGACGAGTCCAACGATGAGCCAAGTGAGGATGTCCATGTCGTGACGAGGAGCATCGCGCGTGCCAGCGGCGAACCACCGCCGGGAGCGAACCGGCATGGGTCCGCGTGACGCCCGCGCTCGGCGGGCGCTTCACCGGCTCGAGTTGCCGCTGACTCAGAAGTACAGGCGCATGCCGATGCCGCCCTGTACGTCGGTCTGGACGTCGCCGGGGCCGATCAGCTGGAGCAACAATGCGACTTCGCCGTAGATCTCGAGCGGGCTGCGGCGAAATCGCAGCCCGAGCTCGAGCGGCGCGCGCGCGGCGATCCCGGTGTTGTCCTCGGTGACGCCGTACACCGCGCCGCCGAAGCCGAGCCGCAGCGGCACCACCACGGAGCTGCCACGCCCGACCACGAGCGTGTAGAGGTACGTCAGGTGGCCGTACGACTCGCGGCCGCGGTTGACCGAGGTCGCGCCGACCACGATGTCGATCGCCGAGCGCGGCTGGAGATCGATCTTGAGATCGAGGCCGAGGGGCTCACCGACGAACAGGCCGATGCCGAGCCCTTCGGCGTGCGCGGCCGTGGGGACCGCCAGGATCAGGAGCGCGAGGAAGAGCTTACGCATCACACGATAGTACCCCGCATGGTGGGCGAACTCGCCCGCTTGCCGGGTAGGTGCTCCGCGCCACGCTTGGGACAAGGAGGTACATCATGGGACACCGCCTGGATCGCGGCGATGTGATCGACATGCTCGAGGAATCGATGATCCGTGGAATTCCGGTCGTCGTGGAGCTCCGCGATGGCCGCAAGTTCGAGGACCGCGTGAGGGACATCGGCAAGTGGGACGGCGAGGACCACGTCGCGTTTGCCGACCACGAGTTCACGCCCCTGCGTCAGATCTCGGGCATCCAGCGCGCCTGGCCTCCCGAGTACACCTACGCGGGCAAGCGCTAGCAGCGATCAAGCGAACCGGGCGCGCCAGCACGAGGTCTCGCCGGCGAACGTCACCTCGAGCTCTTCCCAGGTCACCCCCGGGGCCTCACCGATCGCGTGGCGGGCGGCGTGGGTCACGAGGATCTCGTCGGCTTTCGCGGTGTCCTCACCGAGCTTGCTCGCGAGGTTGACCTCGTGACCGAACACGTCCTCGTCGCCGATCTTGAGCAGCCGTCCGAAGCCGAGGCCGACGCACAGGACGATCTGCTCCTCGGCCGCGCGCCGCACGTTGATCGCGTTACACGCGCGCTGCATCGCGATGGCGCAGGCGAGCGCCGCGGTGGGCTTCTTGAACAACAGGAGGAAGCTGTCGGCCTCGACCTTGATCAGGATGCCGTCGTGGCGCTCGACGATCGGCAGCAGCAGCCGCTTCTGCTCGTGGATGACCTGGAGGAAGTGGATGATGCCGAACCGCGCCACCTGGCGCGAGAACCCGGCGAGGTCGGTGCAGACGATCGCCCACTCCTCGCCGAACAGATCCCAGATCCGCTGATCGAGCGCGACGGTGTCCGCCTCGGCGCGCGTGCGCTGCTCGATCAGGCTCCACAGCCGGGCCGAGCTGCCCTTCAAGACGTCTTCGTCGCGTGCGCTGGACATGATGCTCCCTGACCGTGCTCCCTGATGATGCTACTTGCGGCCGGTCCAGCGATCGAGCCAGCCGAGGACCTCGTCGTGCCACAGCTTCGAGTTCTGCGGCTTCAGGACCCAGTGGTTCTCGTCGGGGAAGTGGATGAACCGGCTCGGCACGCCCTTGCGCTGGAGCGCCGTGAACGTCGCCATGCCTTGCGTGTCGACGACGCGAAAGTCGAGCCCGCCGTGCACCACGAGCGTCGGGGTCTTCCAGTTCTTCACCAGATCGATCGGGTTGTGCTTGGTGTAGCCCTCGGGCTTGTCCCACGGCAGGCCGCCGTGCTCCCACTCGGGGAACCACAGCTCCTCGGTGTCGTAGTAGGCCATCCGCTCGTCGAGATTGCCGTCGTGGACCACGAGCGCCTTGAACCGATCGGTCTTGCCGTTGAGCCAGTTGATCATGTAGCCGCCGTACGACGCGCCGAGCGCGGCCATCCGGGACTTGTCGAGCCACGTGAACTTGTCGAGCGCGGCATCGAGCCCGAGCATCAGGTCGTCGTACGGCGCACCGCCCCAGTCCCCGCGGATCGCGTCGGTGAACGCCTGGCCGTAGCCGGTCGAGCCGTGGAAGTCGATGAACACCACGCCGTAGCCGCGGCCGGAGTACACGGCCGGGTTCCACCGGTGATGGAAGTGATCGCCGAAGCTGCCCTGCGGACCGCCGTGGATCAGCATCGCGACCGGCACCTTGCCGCCCTTGTAGCCCGCGGGCTTCATCACGAAGCCATACACGGTGTCGCCCTTGGCGCCCTTGAACGAGAACTGCTCGTAGTCGCCCCACTCGAGCTGCTTGACGCGGTTGTCGTTGAGGTGCGTGAGCTGCCGGAGGTCTGAGCCGTCGAGCTTGGTCGTGAACAGCTCGGCCGGCATCTTCAGGGTGTCGCGCACGAACACGAGCCGATCGCCCGCCACGCGGGGCTGCGTGTTGGTGCCCTTGTCGACGACGAGCTTGGCCGCGCCACTCGCGACGTCGATCGAGAACACCGAGTGGTTCCCGACGTTGTCGGCCGACGTGTAGATCGTCTTGCCATCGCCGCTCCACGCGAGCTCGCTGGCCGAGCGGTCCCAGGCCTCGGTGACCACCCGCAGCTTGCGCGTCGCGACGTCGTACAGCCCGATCCGCTCGCGATCGGCCTCGAAGCCCGGCCGCGTCATCATCCGCACCGCGATCGACCTGCCGTCCGGCGAGAACGCTGGCTCGAAGTCATAGGCCTGGTTGCCAGCGGTCAGCACGGCGGGCCGGCCGCGACCATCGGTCGAGGCCGTCAGCACGTCGGTGTTGGTCCGCCATCCTCCCACTGGTCCCAGTGGCGGAACAGCAGCTGGTCGTAGATCTGCACCTTGAGCTTGGACTTGGCCTTGGCGTCATCGAGCTTGCCGGACTCGGCGAGCGACTTCGCCGCGGGCCAGACATCGATCGCGACCGCGAGCCGCTTGCCGTCGGGGAACAGCTTGTAGCCGTTGAGATCGGCCGGCAGCTTCGTCACCTGCTCGGCCTCGCCACCCGCCATCGCGAGCCGCCAGACCTGCGACGAGCCGCTGCGCGAGGACAGGAAGTAGATCCACTTGCCGTCGCGCGACCAGCTCGGATCGGTGTCGTTCTCCACGCTCGTCGTCAGCCGGCGGACGGTGACCCCGTCGATGCTCGCGAGCCAGATGTCGAACCGGCCGCGGTTGGCCGCAACGTCGGTCTCGCGGACCGCGAACGCGACCCACTTGCCGTCGGGCGAGACCGCGGGGTCGCTGACCCGCTGCATCGCGAGCATGTCGTCGATCGTGAGGCCCTTGGCGCGCGCCGGCACGACGGCCAGGACGATCCCGAGGACAGCGAGTTGGAGCTTCATGGCCACGGAGTATGGCCAGCCGGCTTGTGCGTCAATGGTCGTCGAGGGAAAACGGGTCGTGGGTGTTTCCCTTCAGGTCGCGGTGGTCGGAGCCGGCACCGCGGGAGCCGCCGCCGCGATGCTGCTCGCCCGCGCCGGCCATGCCGTGACCGTGCTCGAGCGGGTGCCCGATCCGCGGCCGGTCGGGGCCGGGATCACGCTGCAGCCCACCGGCCAGGCCGCGCTCGCCCGGCTCGGCGTGCTCGACGCGATCGCCGCACGAGGCGCCCCGATCGAGCGGCTCACCTGCGTCCGCAGCTCCGGCAGGCTGCTGGTCGATCTGCCGTATTCCGACGTCGGTCCGGGGCTCCACGGCCTCGGCCTCCACCGCGGGGTGCTGTTCCAGACCCTGCTCGAGGCCCTCCGCGACACCCCCGCCACCGTCCGCTGCGGGATCTCGGTCACCGGCACCGAGGTCGACGCGCGCGGGCGCTGGCTGCTCGACGCCAGCGGGCAGCGTCACGGCCCGTTCGACCTCGTGGTCGCGGCCGATGGCGGGGTCTGCGAGCTCCATGCGGCCGCACCGCGCGTCAAGTCTCGCCCGTACCCGTGGGGGGCGCTCTGGGTCGTCGCCGACGATCCCGGGTTCGCCGCCGAGCGCCGGATCTACCAGATCGTCGACGGCGCCCACACCATGCTCGGGTTCCTCCCGACCGGCATCCCGCCCGGCGGCACCAAGCCGGTCGTCAGCCTGTTCTGGAGCTACCGCGCCGATCGCGTCGATGCGTGGCGTGCCGCCGGGCTCACGAAGTGGCGCGACACGATCCTCCGGCTCGAGCCGCGCGCCGAGCCGATCCTCGACACGCTCGACGATCTGCAGTCCGTGCTGTTCAGCCGGTATCGCGATGTCACGATGTGGCCGTGGCACGGCGACCGGATCGTCTTCATCGGCGACGCCGCGCACGCGACCAGCCCGCAGCTCGGACAGGGTGCGAACCTGGCGCTCGTCGATGCGGTCGCGCTCGCCGACGCCATCGCCGCCGAGCCGAGCGTCGATCGCGCGCTCGCGGCGTACAGCACGATCCGCCGACGCCACCTCAACTTCTACCAGTTCGCGACCCGGGCGCTGACCCCGTTGTTCCAGGGCGACTCGCGCATGCTCGGCTGGATGCGCGACCGGATCTTCCCCCACAGCCGCTGGCTAGGCTTCCTGCGCCGGCGCATGGTCCGCTCGATGTGCGGCATCGATCGCGGCCTCGTCCGCGCGCCGATGCCGATCCGGGACCTGCCGCGGCTACCCTCCGGGCCGGCGTGATCCGCCGACCTCCAGCTCGCGCCAGACATAGTGAACGACGGCCACGAGGCCAAGCCCCCCGGTCACGCTCGCGGCCGCGAGGGCCCAGTCGGGAACGCTGACCGCGATCGCGAGCGCGATGAACTGCGCGACGGTCGCGGCCTTGCCGATCCGATCGACGCGGAGCTCGCCGACCCGGCGGTGGCGCGCCAGGTAGATCGCGACCAAGGGGACGAGGAGCAGCTCGCGCGCGCCGATCAACGCGATGACGAGCAGCTCGCGCGAGCGAGCCCAGATCACCGCGAGCACGATCGCGACGAACACCTTGTCCATGAGCGGATCGAGCCAGCCGCCGATATCGGGGGTCGCGTGCCCGCGGCGCTTGAGCCACCGCGCGACCGTGCCGTCGGCGGTATCGGTGATCGCCGCGATCGCGATCAGCGTCACCGACCAGGCGACCTCGCCATAGCTCCACCACAGCGCGATCGCGAGCGGGAGCCGCGACAGCGTCAGCGCATGGGCCAACCACACGGCCGCGAGTATAGGGGGGAGGACTAATCGATGCCGCGACAGATCAGGGGATTGTCCGAGTCGACCGTGTCGGCCCCGCTCCGATCGCTGGATGGCTCGCGCGGCTGCGCGGGCTCCTCCTTGGCCGCAGGTTCGGAGGAAGTCGCTTGGGCTTGCGGATGCGGGTTCTCGTCGGTCATGAGAGGCTTCGCTTTGCAAGCAGCGTGCTCACGACCGCATGGTAATTTGACGACGATGAAGATCACGATCCGTTACTGCAGCGGTTGAGGTTATCAACCGCGAGCCGCCCGGGTGGCGGCGTTGCTCAAGCGGGAGCTCGGCGTCGAAGCCGAGCTGCTCGTCGGTCGCTCCGGCGAGTTCACGGTGTGGGTGGACGACAAGCTGGTGGCCGAGAAGACCTCGGGTCAGTTTCCGGATCCCGATGAGGTGGTGCGCGCCGTGCGCACGGTCGCCGGCTGACGCGCGCCAGGGGACCAGCGTGCGATCCCGCGCGCCCCACGAGTCTGTCTTGGTCCGGATCCGCGCAGAATCACGTGCGGATGCGAGGGTCCTCAACTTGCAGCCCGGGCTGCGAGTTCAAGGAGAGATTTCAAATGAAGATCAAGACCCTGGCCCTCGTGTTCGCGTTCGCCATTCCTGCGCTCGCCTCGGCGGACGACAAGCAGGCCGATAAGTCCACCCCTTCCGACAAGTCAACGACCGACAAGTCAAAGACCGACAAGTCCGCCGCCAAGCTCGGCGAGGCAGAGATCAAGCTCGTCGCTCATATCCATCACGTCAACACGATGGTGATCGATCTGGGCAAGCTGGCGGAGCGGTCCGGCACCGCGGCCGTCAAGCGC
>JAGSPR010000121.1 GCA_018262455.1 Deltaproteobacteria bacterium
AGTGACCGGTCAGCGCCGAGACGATCTCCTGGCCGACGTCGAGCCCCGAGGCGAGCGCTTGCTCGTGGACATGCGGCACGCGGAGCCAGCCGCCGGCGAACCAGGTGTTGCCGGTGCCCTGGAGGTCCGAGAGCCGACGCGCGGTGACATCGTGCGGTCGCGACAGCGCCGGATGCACGAAGAACCGGTTCGCGATGATGTCGCGCGGCGTGCGGTGCGGGTTGATCGTGACGAACACGTCGGGAGCGTTCCTGGAGAGCCCGGTGAGCCGCTTGGGATACAGCGTCACCGTCGGCCGCGTCTCCGGTTGATCGAGGTCCCCGATCACGTAGTTGTAGGCCGCGATCAGCATCGGATCGCTGCACACGTACTCGGCATCGCGGTGCACCGCGACCCGCGCGCGCTGCCACTGGAAGGCGCCGAGCAACGTGCCCTCGTCGACGGTCGGGTCCTCGATCATCGAGCGGATCGCGTGCGGGCTCGCGGCGAGCACGATGTGATCGAACCACTGCGATTCGTGCGCGCCCTCCTGGGTCTCGAGCCTCACCCGGATCCCGCGCGGTCGCCGCGAGATGCCGACGATCCGCGTGCCGGTCCGGAGCCGGCCGCCGTGCTGTTCGAACCAGATGTGGAACGCGGCCGGCCACGCATGCATGCCGGTCTCGACGACCATGCGCTCCGCCGGGCCGGCGCCGACGAGGCCCTCCATCTGCCAGTACGCCACGAGCGGCCGGATGAAGTAGTCCTCGGGATCGCGGTCCGGCATCGGGAACGCGCCGCCGGCGCGCGGATTGAAGAAGTTGCGGCGAAACTCGGGCCCGTAGTCGTACTCGTCGAGGTATCGCCGCGCCGTCCACTCCGAGAACCTCGCCTCGGCGGTGACCTCGACGCAGGTCGTCTGGAACAGATCGACCTCGGAGAAGAACCGCTCCGGATCGTCGATGCCGTCGATCACCCGGCGCGTACCCTTGGTCGTCCACGTCGGATGACCGTCGATCGTGGTGCACGTCGAGTCCTGCCTGACCGGTGAGACCGCGAGCCCGAGCTCGGCCATGAACCGCCGGACCTGGTGCGACGTCGCGCGGTTGAAGTCGCTGACGCCGGCGTCGACCATCACCGTCGTGCGGCCATGCGGAACCGGCACCGCGAAGCAATGGCCGCCCAGCCGAGGGAGCTCCTCGAACAGCGTGACGTCGAGCCCCGCGGCCACGAGGACCTTGGCGGCGCCCATCCCGGCTGCTCCACCTCCGACGATCGCGATCCGCGCCATGGCGCGCAGGATACCCACAACCAGAATGCGAGTCACCGGACGCGGCGCCCCCCCGGCCAGCCGTGGGTGCCAGCCGTGGGTGACGAGGGACCGGCAGAGTGTGGACAACGGCGTCCACGATTCCGCACCGACGATGGTTCAGTTTGGCAGCAGGCGGAAGACCAGGGCAACCGAGCACCGGGGGCATCGGGAACGACGGTTGCTACGTCCTGCTGCCATGATGATGCGCACGCTGCAACGCCAGGCGGTCGATCGGATCAAGCGTCATGCCCTGGGCCTGTCGCTCGGCTCCCCCCGCGCGCAGGCCGCGATCCTGACCGAGTACCTGTGGGCCGAGGAAGGCGCGGAGTCCACCGCCCTCCACCGGGTCTCCGAGGCCGCACCCGGGTGGGTCGACAAGATGATCAGCCGCCAGCTCGAGGACGAGCGCCGGCACGCCGAGCTGCTGCGCAATCGGCTGAGCGAGCTCGAGGCCGACACCACCCGACCGGCTCCCGCGCTGATGCGCGCGAAGCTGTGGTGGCTCGAGCGGGCATGCGCGCCGTACATGGGTGCGTTCGCCGCAGGACCGGTCGTGGTGCTGCTCGCGGTCGCCGCGCAGCTCGAGTCCACTGGCGTGCGGATCTTCGGCCGTCATCTCGCGGTGCTCGAGGCCCAGCAATCGATCGGTCCGACGGCCATCGTGATCCGATCGATCCTGGCCGACGAGACCCGCCACGCCAGGAGCTGCGCCGCGGCGGTCGAGCGGCTGGTTCGAGAGGACGAGCGCGGCGAGCTCGCCGCGCTGCGCGCGCGGATCGCCACCATCGATCGTGCGTTTGGCGTCACGATCGCGCTCGGCTTCTGGGTCGTGGTCGCGGCGCACGTGCTGCGTGACCGCCAGGCGACCGAGAGGGCGTCATGAGCGCGCGACCGCGAGTGGCGATCATCTCCGACACCGTCGACGACACCAACGGCGTCGCGATCGGGCTGCGTCGGCTCGTGACCGCGGCGAAGTCCGCCGGCTATCCGATCGAGCTCGTCGGCGCGGCGAATGCGGCGGCGGCCGCGACCGATCCGGTCGTCCGGATCCCGGCCGCGATGAGCGCGTCGCTGCCGTTCTACGCCGAGATGACGTGGAGCGTGCCGCAGCTCCCCGCGCTGGTGACGTGGCTCGCGCGCTCCGCGGATCTCGTGCAGGTCGCGACCCCGGGGCCGATGGGGCTTGCCGGCCTGATCGCGGGCCGCATGCTCGGGTTGCCGGTGATCGCCCAGTACCACACCGAGGTCGCGGAGTACGCGGCCCGGATGACGGGGCTGCCGTTCCTGCGCGGCGTCGTCGGCCCGATGGTCGGCTGGTTCTATCAGCAGGCCGATCTGTGCCTGGCGCCATCGGACGCCGTGATGCACAGGCTCGCGGAGCTCGGCGTGCCTGTCACGCGGACGTGCCGGGTCGAGCGCGGCGTGGACCTCGCGCTGTTCCACCCGGCACGCCGGTCGCGCAGCGTGTTCGCGCGGCACGGCATCGACGATGGGCCGGTGGTGCTCTACGTCGGCCGGCTGTCGCGCGAGAAGAACGTCGACGCGTTGCACACCGCGTGGGCGAAGGTCCGCGAGGCACGCCCTGACGCGCATCTCCTCGTCGTGGGCGACGGGCCATTGCCGAACGCGATCAGTGGCCCCGGGGTCCACGCGATCGGCCCGCTGTTCGGCGAGGAGCTGGCCACGGTGTTCGCGTCCGCCGACGTGTTCGCCTTCCCGAGCGAGACCGAGACGTTCGGGAACGTGGTCGTCGAGGCCGCGGCGAGCGGCTTGCCGTCGGTGGTGGCCTCCGCAGGTGCTGCCCACGAGCACGTCGTCGACGGCGTGACGGGAGACGTGATCGACGGCAGCGAACCGGCCGCGCTCGCCCGGGCGATCGTCCGGCTGCTCGACGACCCGGCCCGGCGCCACGAGATGGGGCTCGCCGCGCGGGGCCACGCCACCACGTATGACCTCGCCAGCGCCGTGCGAGCGACCTGGCACATCTACCGCGGCGTGATGCGCGACCGCGTGACCGCGATCGAGGCAGCGTCGTGACCGTCTCGGTGGTCATCGAGACCTTCAACCTCGGCCACGGGACGCGCGTGCTCGAGCCGCTCGCCAAGCTCCTCGCCATGCTCTCGCCGCAGGTCGTCGCGGCCGAAGTCGTGGTCACGCACACCGGGCTGCCGGCGACCGCCCGCGCGGCGCTCGAGGCCACGCTCGGGCACGCGATCGGCTGGGTCGAGCTGTCACGCGACGCCGGCTATTACACGCACAAGAACCGCGGCTTTGCGGCCACGACCGGCGACGTGATCGCGTTCCTCGACGGGGATTGCGCTCCGACGCCGCACTGGCTCGACGCGCTGATCGCCCCGATCGGTGAGGAAGGGGCGCGGGTCGTGGCCGGCGCCACCTCGTATCGCGGCCCGCTCGCGCCGCTCGCGAATCAGCTCGACTTCCCGTACTTCGATGGCGCGGGCGGCCGGCAGCGCTCGATCGAGGACGCGCCGCACAGCGTCCGCAACTTCTTCGCCAACAACGTCGCGTTCGCGCGCGCGACCTTTGCCGCCCATCCCTACCCGACGATCACGCCGATGTTCCACGGCCAGTGTCAGGTGCTCGGGCTGCAGCTGCTCGCGCATGGGATCGCGATCCGGTTCGCGCCACAGGCCCGCGTGATCCACGCCTGGCCCGAGGGGGTCACCGAGTGGGTGACGACGCGGCTGCTGCGCGGGGCCGACACGGTCGCGCTGGTTCCCTATGTCGTGGCCACCTATGCCCCGCGTGCGACGCCCGCGGTCGCCCGGCTCGGCCCGCTGCCCGCGCTCGCGGTGCTCGGCGCCCGCGCGGTCACCGGCGCCTGGGCCGCGCTCCGCCGCGGGCCGACCGTGCGCGGGCTCGGGCTCGTGGCGTGTGTGACCATCGTCGATGCGCTCGGTGCCGCCGCGGCGCCTAGTGTGTATCGCCGGCTGGGCGTGGCGTGACCGCCGACCAGCTCGTCGCTGACTTCGGCATCTACGCCGGGACGTTCGTCGTCGCGGTGGTCAGCAGCCTGGTGCCGCTCGTGAGCATCGACCTGTTCCTGATCGGGATCACGCTCGCGACCGGCACCGCGCCTGGTGCCGGGGTGCCGATCGTCCTGCTCGCGGCCGCCGGGCAGGTCGTCGGCAAGCTGCCGGTGTACTTCGCCGCGCGCGGCGTCACCGCGATCTCGGGCCGGCAGCGAGCGCGCATCGAGCGAGTCCGCGCGTGGGTCGCGCGCTGGCAGCGCAGCCGTCACGTCGTCCTCGGCAGCAGCGCGGTGCTCGGGCTGCCGCCGTTCTCGATCATCTCGACCGCCGCCGGTGCGCTCGCGATCGAGCTCCGGATCTTCTGCGTGATCGTGTTCGGCGGCCGTGCGCTGCGCTTCGCGTGTGTCGTCGCGGCCACCAGCCTCGCTCGGACATAGGTCCCGACGCCTTCCACCGGTGACCACGAGCGTCTTGCCCTCAAACCACGCCATCCAGGCAACCGATGGGTCCTCTGGTAGTAGTAGACTCGGTGTGATGGCGACCACGACCTTGCAGATGGTGTCGAACAAGGAGATCGGCCTGCTCCAGAAGACTCCGTCGACGATCGTGAAGCTGCAGAAGCCGCACGGCGAGTCGTACAGCACTCGCTTGTTCGGCTCGATCAACTACTTCCTGTGCGGCACCCCGTCGCCGGAGGCGGCCGACAGCGCGCTCGCAGCCTCGCTGATCGGGTTCGATTCCGTCGCGGCGCCGGCGCTCCCGAGCGGCTTCTTCAAGCTGGTGATCCCGGCGCAGGCCGCGGTGATCGCGAAAGCGCTCGAGGCCTTCGATCTGCAGAAGCTGCGCAAGGACGTCGAGACCGCCGATCCCGCCAAGCTGAAGAAGGCCAAGATCGAAGATCTCGAGCTCCTGCTCGCGAACGATTCACCGGCGGCGACGTTGTTCATCGACGTGAAGGGCCTGACCACGTTCTACAAGGACGCGGCGGCCAAGCACCTCGGGGTCGCGATCTACACGCGCTGACCGGCTGCTCGAACAGCCACCCGTTGCCGCGAGGTTGCAAAGCTCGACATCAAGGGCCCGTATCGCGGCGTAAGCGTTGTTATTTCAAGAACTTGGTAACGGTTCCGCGTGGCACGTTGGTTGCTGTTTCGCGGGGCACTATGTCCGAATCCAGTTCGTCGATCTTCGCTTCTGCGCTCGCCCGCCTGCGTCGTCAGGGTGCCGCCCTCGGCGGCGGCGTACTGCTGACCCTGCCGGTGACCCAGGCTTGCGTCGACACGGCCGCCGACACCAACGCGACCGAGGCGTTCGACTGGGCGCAGTACGAAGGTCAGCGCGACACGCGCATGGTCGCGTTCACCGGTCAGTGGAGCAGCGAGTGCGCCGGCCAGAACACGCGCTTTGGCTGCGGCTCGATCGCGGTCCACCTGAACGTCCGCGTGGCGCCGCGCGCGAGTGCTGACCTCAACTGGAAGCGCGTCGGCATCGTGTATCACGCGCCCGAAGACACCACCGAGCATACCGCGATCGGCAACTACAGCCGCACGCTGCCGGGCGGCGACGAGGAGTGGCAGATCACGGCGGTCGTGCCGAGTCACCTCACGATCCTCGTGTTCGACGCCTGGTATCAGGATGGGACCGGTCACACCTGGGTCGACGACAACCAGGGCGAGCTCCACGTGATCAACGCGGGTCCGGCGTACAACGTCGTGCGCGCCGAGCCGTGGAGCAGCACGGTCGCGGTCGGCGATGCCGGCGTGACGGGCAGCGTCTCGGTGCAGCTCGCCAACCTCGACTTCGACAAGCAGCTCGAGCTGCTCGCCACCAAGGACGGCTGGCAGACGACCCTGGAGCTTGGCACCGGCGTGGCCGGGGACAAGAACAAGTTCTACTGGGTCGAGGACTTCCCGTTCGCGCCCGGCCGCCAGCGCTGGCAGATCGATCTCGACCTGCCAGGCACGGCCGACCACTTCGAGTACGCGGTGGTCTATCGCCACGGCATCGTCAACGCCGCCAAGCCATACGAGTTCTGGGATAACAACAACGGCAGCAACTTCCACGTCGATCGCCTGGCTCAGTGAACGTCCCGTGACCACGACCATCCCCACCGATCTGCACGGCCACACCCGGCTGTCCGACGGGCGCGCCGAGCCCGAGGACTACGTCGCGTTTCGGGCCGAGATCGGGATGGAGGTCATCGCGGTCTCGGATCACGATACGTTCGCGGCCGTGCCCCGCGCCGCGACGGCTGCGCGCGCGCTCGGCATCACCCTCGTCCCGGCGATGGAGGTGACGTCGTTCATCCACTTCGGGACGCCGCGGGCGGAGCAGATCCACGTGCTCGCGTACTTCCCGCCCGAGCGCGCGCTCGATGGCTCGCTCGGGGACACCGCGCTCGGTGCACGCGCCGTGCGGGCGAGCCGGCGCTGGCGCGAGCTCTGCCTCGGATGGCTGACCGCGCTGCCCGAAGAGCAGCGCTACTTCATCGATCCCGACAAGTCGCTCGCCGAGCTGCGCGGCACCGAGTTTCCGCAGCTCCAGGACTTCTTGAACCTGGTGTTCGACCGCAACCGGCTCGTCTACCAGGACTTCATCCGCCACCACGTCACGTACTGGACCGAGGACGAGGCGCTGTTCGGCTGGACTCCCGAACAAGCGATCGAGTGCATCCGCGGTGACGGTGGGCTCGACGTGGTCGCGCACCCGGTCCGCGTTCGTGACAAGGCCCGGATGGAGCGCGTGCTCGAGGTCGCGAGCGGCATCGAGGTCTACACGTCGCGGCATCGCCATGACATCGCCGCGGGGTTCCGCGAGCGAGCGGAGTCCACCGGCAAGCACTGGACCGCCTCGTCCGATGATCACGGGCACGTCCAGTACCTCCGCCCACCCGACGGCACGCCGCGACGCACGATCGACCGGATCCTCGCGGGCGCCTAGGGATCCCCATGACCGCCGAGCGGGTCCTCGTCGACGGTGCGGCGCTGGTGATGGTGACCGCGAGGACCGACCGTCCGGTGACCGGGCTCGAGCTGTGCGGCGAGCTCCCGTGCTGGCAGCAGCCGATCGTGATGCAGCGTGCCGGGGCGACGTGGGAGGCCCGGGTGCGCGCGACCGCGGGGGTCTACGAGATGAAGCTCCGCGAGCCCGACGGCGCGTGGCGCATCGATCCTGCGTGGCGCACCGTCACCCGAGGCGGCGAGCTCAACGGGGTGCTCGTCGTCGGCGGCACGGCAGAGCCCGTGCTCCACGCCGCGGCGCCGCCGTGGCTCGCGCTGGCCGACGACGGCCGCGTGCTCGTCCGTGCGGCGTTACGCCGTGGCCACGGCGAGCGGCTCTCGCTGCGGCTCGATGACGGCGCCGGACCCGCGTTGCGCGCGATGCGATCCACGGGTTCCGACGAGGGCCACCTGTGGTTCGAGGCCGAGCTCGCGGGCGCGGGCAGGAGCGTCGAGTACGCGTTCGTGCTCGCCGACGGCCGCACGATCACGGGCGAGCAGGCGCTGCGATTCTCCCCGCGCGAGCTCGCACCGTCCCCCCCGGCGTGGTGGCGCGATGCGGTGGTCTACACGATCTTCGTCGACCGGTTCCGACGCGGCGGCAGCCTCGGGGCGTGGGCGGATCCCCACGCGACCGACCGCGAGCTGCGCGCCGGCGGCGATCTCGACGGCGTGATCGAGGCGCTCCCCTACCTCGCCGATCTCGGGGTCACCGCACTCCACCTCACGCCGCTGTGCACGTCGCCGTCGGTCCATCGCTACGATGCCGTCGATCCCACGGCCGTCGATCCCGCGCTCGGCGGCGAAGCCGCGCTCGACCGGCTGCTCGCGGCCGCCCACGCGCGCGGCCTGCGCGTCCTGCTCGACCTCGCCTCGACGCACGTCCATCGCGACTTCGCGCGGTTCCAGGACGTCCGCGCGCGTGGCCCCGCGTCCCCGAGCTGGCGGTGGTTTCGCGGCCATCGCTGGCCGTTCATCGAGGGTCACGAGCCCGGCTATGCCCACTACCAGAAGGGCCAGTGGCAGGAGCCGCTGCTCGCGGTCGACGAGCCCGAGGTCCAGGACGCGATCGTCGACTGGTTCGCAGCCTGGGCCCGGCGTGGCGTCGACGGCCTGCGCGTCGATGCCGCCGCCGACCTCCCGCTGCCCTTGCTCGCGCGGATCCGCGCCGCGGTGCGCGTCGTGCGGCCCGATGCCGTCGTGTTCGGCGAGGTGGTGCCTGCGTGCATCGATCGGTTCGCGCCGGGCGCGCTCGACGCCGCCACCGACTTCGCGCACCGCGAGGCGTTCGTCGGCTGGCTCGGCGGAGCACCGGCGGCGAGCTGGACCACGGTCGCGGCAGCGCAGCGGCGGCGCGGCGCGCTCGGCTCCGGGCTCGGCTTCACCAGCACCCACGATCAGCCACGGCTCGGGACCGTGACCCAGGATCCCGCGCTCGCGCGGCTCGGCTTCGTCACGGTGGCGCTCGGCGCCCGCGTGCCGCTGCTGTACTACGGCGACGAGCTCGACCTCGCTTCCGAGGCTGGCGCGGCCAGCCGTGCGTTCGAGGATGCCTGGCCCGATCGCCAGCCGATGCCGTGGCACGCCCGGCAATCCGCTACCCACGCGGCCGTTCGCGCCGCGCTCGCGCTCCGCCGGGACCACGAGCTGCTGCGCCACGGAGACGAGGAGCTCCACGCACTCACCGACGACGCCGTGCTGGTCCGGCGCGCCCGGCTGGGAGACGCGATCGACATCGTGATCCACCGCGGTGCCGCCCCCTGCGAGCTCGAGCTCCCGCCCGGACCGGACACGCGGCTGTTGCTCGCGATCGGAGAGGTCCTGGTGGTCGACGAGGCCCACGTGCGGCTCGGCCCGCGCTCGATCGCCGTGCTCGATCGCCGCCCGCTCCCCGACGACCTCGCGCTCCGCGTCGGAAACCTCGAGATCGCGCGCGAGGCGTTCGTGGCAGGCCACGTCGAGTGCCCGGCCTACCCGTCGCGCGTGTACCTCACCGTCACCGAGTCGTGCAACCTGCGCTGCCAGCACTGCATCACCGACGCGCCGGCGCGCACGCAGTCAGGCCGGGCTCGCACCCTCCAGCCGTGGCTGCTCGACGCGCTCCACGACACGTTCGCGCATGCCGACTACGTCGGCTTCACGCACGGCGGCGAGTCGGTGACCGCGCCGATCTTCCCCGACGTCCTGCGTCGCATCGCGCGGGCCCGCGCCGGCCGCCCCGGCCGCGCGGACATCCACCTGATCTCGAACGGTACGCTGCTGACCTCCGATCGGCTCGCGTCCCTGCTCGATCTCGGCCTGACCTCGCTCATGGTCTCACTCGACGGAGCGGTCGCGACGACCAACGACGCCATCCGGGTGCTCGGACGGTTCGATCGCGTGGTCGCCAACCTCGCGGCCGCAGTCGAGCTGCGGGCCCGGCGCTCCGCGGATCTCCGGATCGGCATCTCGACCGTTGTCGGGGCCAGCAACGTCGGCGAGTTGCCCGCGCTGGGCCGGCTCTGCCTCGACCTCGGGGTGGACTGGCTCAAGGTCGAGGAGACCTACCCTGCCACGCCGTTCGCGCGCCACGATCTGCTCGCTCCCGATGCGCCCGCGCTCGCCGCTGCCATGACCGCGCTTCGCGACGTGATCGCCGGCCGCCCGCTGGTCCTCGTCGACCACCTCGCGCCGCCTGCCGGGTGTACGTGCAGCGGCGATCCATCCGTGATCGCGTTCCGCGCCGCGGACGACTTCGCCAATCGCACCCGGTTCCGGCCGTGCCGCACGCCGTGGGAGCAGGCCGCGATCGACCCCGACGGCACCGTCCACGTCGGCGACTACGCCGGCCACGCGCTCGGCTCCCTGCTCGACGCCCCGATGCTCGCGCTGTGGAACGCACCCGCCGCCCTCGCCGCCCGCGATCGCGCGCTCGCCGCCTCGCCCCCCGCCCAGCGCCGCGCCTGCACACGCTGACTTGTCGCGGGCTCGCTGCTCACTCGGGCTCCCCGAGGAAGGCCGTGAGCTCTGCGAGGATCAAGTCGTCGATCGTGAGCTCGGATGGGGTGGCGACCGGAATGCGGGGCGAGCTGGCAGGCGCAACCTGCCCGGACGCGATCGGGGGCGCCTGCTTCGTCGAACCGCGCTCCGGCACACGCGGACCGACGTCGGTGGCAGGAGGCGCGCGGTCGCGGCCGTCGCTGGTGCTGGATCGGTTCGCGCGCTCGAGCGCACGCTCCAGCGCGCCGACGTCGAGCGACGCCACGTGCCGGGGGGAGGCCGCATCGGGGCTTGCCGCGAGGACCGCATCGAAGTCTCCATCGCGAAGCGCGACGAACATCGCCTTGTGCTGGACCAGCACGATCTCCTTGACCATCGCGGGATAGTTCGCGGTGCCCAGGTACGGTGCGTAGCTGGTCCTTCGTGTCGCGATCACGCGACCCCCGTCTGCGAACAAGTGCGTGATGACGTGTGGATGCTCGCGACCGGAGTCCTCGGTCTGGATGTGATAGGTCTTGCCGCCGTACTGGACGCCGGTGTTGTAGCCGACGACAGGCGAGCCGGTTCGAGGCTTCATCGGCCTTTCCCTCGGAGGACGAGCTCGATCCGGCGGAACAGGTCTTCGAGGGCGAACGGCCGCAGCACGAAGTCCGAGGCACCGTAGTTGCGGCACAGCTCGATCGTGTGGGGATCGTCCAGCGTCGAGAGCACGATCACGGCCGAGGCGTCCGTCTCCGGATCCGACTTGAGCCGTGCGAGCACATCGCGCCCGTCATGCTTGCCCAGCCGCAGCTCGATCAGCACGACATCGGGGCGCTGGTCGCGCACGCGCCTCGGCACCTCCATCGGATCGGTGGTTCCTATCGCGCAGTAGCCGCGGGACTTCGCCTCGGCAACGATCGCGATCACGGCCTCGACCTCGTCCACCACCAGCAGCTTCCTCTGCATGCCTTTGCCTCCGTTACGATCGAAGCTCGGAGATCACGCGCTTCGGCGATGCTGCCGCCGCGCCGAAGCGCACGGCGCCGAAGAACCGAGCCAGCAACGCGACCAGCCCCCACGCGAGCGCGCTCGCGACCGCGAGATCGACGATGCCCCGCCAAGGATCGGGCAGCCCCCGTACCACCACGACCGAGCTCGCGATCGCCGCGACCGCGAGCCAGGCACGCACGATCACGCCCCGTTCGGCGCCGAGCAGCGAAGTCGCGTACAGCGGAGCGAGCAGGCTGCGCGCCGTTCTGGGACCCGCGGCGAGCTCGAGCGCGCGCGCGACCACATCGGGGGCGAACCGGAGGTGAAGCGCGCGATAGCCCTCGAAATAGCCAAGGACCAAGGTCGCACCGACGAGCGCGAGCCACTGCGGACCGGTCAGGCCGGTCTCGACCGCTCCCCAACCACGATGTCCTAGCCGCGCGATCGCCTCGACGAAGGTGAGCGCGACGCCTCCCACCGCCCAGGCGGCGACATGGAGCTTGATCCGTTCCGGGGCGCGCGTGCTCATTCACAGTCCTCGCGCGAGACGTCGCGCTCATCGGGTTGCGTGCACTGGTTGCAGTAGGTGAGCCCAAGCCGAAGGTGGTAACGGACGCGTTCGCCGGTGTCGACCGCGCGCTGGCAGCTGTCGCAGATCGTCCCGACCGACAGCACGAGCTCGCCGAAGCCGTCGAGCGGCATCTCGAGGCCGTCGATCACCAGCTTCCACGGGGTGGCTTTGACGATATCGGTCCGGAAGCGCTCCTCGAACCGGCGCCAGCGCTCGATGAGGGGCGTCGGCAGCCCGTGCCGGCGCAGGCACGCCTCCATCATCCGCTCGCGGTGATCGAAGAGCTCGTTCGAGATCACCATCCAGTGGTGCGCCGTGCGTGGGCGCATCCCGAAGTATTGCTTCTCGCCGGTGAACACATCGCGCATGAACGAGAACACCTGGCCGATCACCCGGTCCAAGGTGATGCCCCGGAAGTACGGAGCGAGCGCGGGATCGGCGAACACCTCGCTGTAGAAGTCGGTCAGGATCGCGCGCAGGCGCTCGCCGCGATCGAGGGCGTCCCACATCTCGTGATCCGGATCGGTTGGCGGGGACGGATTGCGTCCGGCCGTACCCTCGGCGATCGGTGGCGCGGCGACCGAGGGCGCGACGCGGGCTTCATCAGGTACCGGGCCGACCGGGGCACGGCCGCCGTAGGGATCGGCGTGGATCGCCGATGCGAGCGCACCCGCGCGCTGCGCGAGCGTCTCGACCTCGGTCACGAGCGCCGGCAAGCCGGCGACGAACACCCTCCAGCCGCGCAAGTCCGGACAGCGCGCGAGCGCCACCTGGTGCGCGCGCCCCCGCGTGAAGCCGGGCGGCACGTCGGAGGAGGAGATACACGGCACGTACTCGAACGTTGGGTGATCCGCGGCGAGCCGGGTGAACGTGGAGTGGAGGTAGAGCCCGCCCTCGGTCCGGCTGCCGTGGAAGAGCCGGATCCGCCCGCGATGGCCGACGTGCAACGCGTCGCGGACGATACCGACCAGCGGCGCCGCGCCGGTCCCGTTCGCGATCAACAGCAGATCCTGATCCTGGGAGCCCGGGACGTAGTAACAGCGGCCGTTCGGGCCCTGGAAGTCGAGCTCGTCGCCCACGGCCAGCTCGTCGCAGATCCACGTGCTCATCGCGCCGCCCGCGATGCGCTTGACGTGAAGCTCGAGGTGCTCGTCCTCGGTCGGCAGACTTGCCAGGGAGTAGCTACGGACGAGCCCGTCGGACCGCCGCAGGTTCACGAACTGACCGGCGTGGTAGTAGAGCGAGGTCGCGGGCTCGAGCACCAGCTTGCAGACGTCGTCGGCGACTCGCTCCTTGGCGTGGACGACCGCGCGCGAGAACAGGTCTGCATCGCGCGGAGGAGCGAGCTCGAGCTCCCCGGTCGGCACGCACTTGCACGGCAAGAAGTAACCCGCGCGCCGCAGGCTTGCGCGGAGCGCGCGTTGCGACCGCTCCGTCGGGACGCCCCGCACGCAGCGCTGCAGGCAGACCAGGCACGATCCGTTGCGGCACGAGAACGCGGGGTTCTGGCCATGGCGGAGCAGGACGTCGAGGACCGTCTCGCCGTCGCGGCACTCGAAGATCCGACCCTCGTAGACGATGCGCATCAACGGAGCTTTCCAGTCAGGGGCGCGCCCCTGCTCGGCGATGGCAACGGCCGCAGCAAGGCCGCCTGCACCACCCGCTTGTCGTGAGGCTGGCGGCGCAGGAACGCCTCCGCCGGGAACGACTCGAAGTCGAACGCGAAGTAGCGCGACAGGATCTCGAACGCGAGCGCCGCACCCTGATGCATCGCCCAGCTGCCATCCGACGCCGGATCGAGGGGGTGGGTCGCGAAGTAGAGGCCCCCGACATGCTTGTCGACCAGCCGGTACAGCTCGCGGGCGTGGGCGTCGATCTGGGTGACGAACAGCTGGGTGCGGAGCTCGGTGAGATCGCGCGTGAACCGGGCGTCGGCGGCGTCGAGCAACGCGCCGAACCGCCGCGCCATGACGGCCAAGAACAGGTCGAACGGACCATCGACTCGATCGGACGGGGGCAGGACCGAGATCAGGAGCTCGATCGAGTTCGACGCCATGTCGACGGAGTGGTCCATCTTGCCGGCCCGAACGCACTCCTGGACCGCCCGCTCGACCGCGCTGGCCGGCGTGGCGGACAGCGCGACCAGTTCTTCGACGCGCGCAGCGAAGTACGTGCTGCGACCGAGGCTGCCGTCGCTGATCACGACGCGTGGCTCGCGCCCGAGCGAGAAGTTCGCGCAGTAGCGGTGGGCGCTGCCCGCCGCATGGAACCGCGCGCACGGCGTGCTGCCGGGGACATGAGAGCCGCAGATCGGGCTTCCTCGCCCGGGCTGCAGGGACGCGAGGCAGGTCAGGCCACCCGCGTCGTCCCTCTGCACCAGCTGACGCGCGACCGATCGCTCGGGCCGACCGGCCTCCCAGTCGACCATCCACACCCGGCTGGTCCCGACCAGGAAGACGTCGAGCGGCAGGCACGACGGGTCGGTCACGTTGACGCAGGCGATCGTCGAAGGTCTCATCGCGCGGTACAGCCTGGCGAGGTCGTCGCGAAACGGCTGCGCGGGGCTCGACTCGAGCTCGCCGATCGGGTCGGTCACAGACGGACGCCTCCCCGCGCACGCGACAGCAGCTGGAGCCCTTCGGTATCGAGCCAGCGCCCGAGCGCCGGATCGACGTGGGCATGGCGATCGAGCAGATCGAACAGCTCGCCCATCGGATCGGTGACGACCGCGTCGGTCCCGCGTTCTTCGATGCCGAGGATCCCGAGGCGCCCGTCGTGGAGGGTCAGCCCCGCGAGCCCCCCCAGGATCGGCGCGACAGCTCCGAGCTCCCTGAGCCCCGCGAGCGTCCGCTCCACACAGGCGGTCACCTTCACGACGCTCGCCTCGGCGAAAGCGGCGAGCAGGGCTTCGAGCACCGAGGGGACCCGTGGCGTCACGAGCCAGAGCCGCCATGCCTCACCGTGCATCGCGACCGCGAGCGATCGGCCGTCGGGGATGGAGGTCGCGCGGGCGATCAGGTCACGGACGAGGGTCAGCAGATGCCGTCGCGCTTCGGGCTCGGACTCGAATACCCAGCGCTCCGTGGTGTGGAGGACCCAGCCGCTGTCGCTCAGCAACTCGAGCGCTCCCGCCGGCGCCCACGGGCGGACCACCTCGGGAATGGTGAACGGCCCGTCGGCGGCAAACGCGATCGCCGCGCGCCCTTTGACCGGCGGCCACACATGGCCCGACGAGATCTCGGTCGCATCGGGGATGGGGGGAGCCGATCCGGCGACCAGCCGATTCCTGCGCGGCGTGATCATCCAGCGGAGCGACCCGGCGGGATCGCGTGCCTGCGGATGGCTACCGTGCGTCTCGGCCGCAGGTCGTTCGACCGCCGCGCGCCCCGCGGCCAAGCGTTGTTCCGCCGCGTGATCCGCCGCCTGTCGCTCTGCTTCGACGCGTGCCACCGCGCGCAGGACCGCCGCCTCAGCCTGCTCCGAGGCGATCCGCTCCGCCGCGGCCCGCTCCGCCGCCATCCGCTCCGCCGCGGCCGCCGCGGCACGCTCCGCCTCCGCACGCTCCGCCTCCGCACGCTCCGCCTCCGCACGCTCCGCCTCCGCACGCTCCGCCTCCGCACGCTCCGCCTCCGCACGCTCCGCCG
>JAGSPR010000386.1 GCA_018262455.1 Deltaproteobacteria bacterium
CCTCGAGCTTGATGGCACGCACGGCGACCTTGCGGTCCTCGGGCAGGCTCGCGACGACCGCGTCGATCTCGTGCTGGAACTCGGCCGGAGCGATCAGGACCGGCGCAGACAGCTCGGTCGGGGCCAGGGCGAGGGCGCGCGCGAGCTCGCTGTCGGCACCTGGGATGTCGCCGAGCTGCTCGAGCGTCAGCCCCATCATCTGGTGGGAGTAGGCGTCGTCCGGCTGGATCGCGAGGGCGCGCGCGAGGACCGCCTTGGCGTCCGCAAACCGCGACAGGTCGAACAGCGCGACCCCCTTCTCGTGCAGCGCATCGCCGCGCCCGGGGGCGAGCCGGATCGCGACATCGATCTGCTGGAGCGCCTCGTCGCTGCGTCCCAGATCGTTCAACGCCTGCGCCTCGAGCACCGCGAGATCGGCCGCGAGCGGCGGATTGCGGCGGCGCCTGGCGATCACGCGTCGACTGCCTCGTTGCGCCAGCTCGAGCCCGAGCCGGAGCGCATCGCGCCCGTGCTCGCCCTTGCCGTTGATGTAGAAGTCTGCGACCGCGCGCAAGGTCTCCGGATCATCGGGGTCGAGCGAAAGCGCGAGCGCGTACGCGAGCTGCGCATCGGCCTCTCGTCCGAGCGCCGCCAGGGCAGAGCCGCGCAGGTGGTGGGCCTCGACCGACGTCGGGACCAGGTCGGCGGCGCGATCCGCGCAGGTCCATGCAGCCGCGAACGACGACGCCACGATCTGCTTGTTCGCGGCGTCGAGCAGCGCGGCGGCGCGCGCGTCGTCGTCGGCATTGTCGGCGATCGTGGCCGGACAGTCGACGACCGGTTCCTCGTGATGCGGCCGCAGGGTGGCGCCCTCGACGCGCTTGCCCGGCGCCACGGAGCTCGAGGCCGCGGCCGCGGCCTGCGCCGAGTCCGTGATCGCCAGCGCAGGTACCGTCACCGGTGGGTCGCCGCCACGACACGCCACGCACAGCAGGGCGACGGCCAGGGCAGCGCGCATCGCAGAAGGATACCGCCAGTCGCGGCGAAACGGTCGTTTCCGCGCGAACGGCTCAGCAACGTGCTGGAATCAGGGCGACGTCACGCTACCGTGCGGGCGTGCTGACGCGACGGATGTTCCTGGGTGGATCGCTGGCGTCGCTGGCGGCATGCCGGCGCGCGCCCACCATCCAGAGCCGCGGGCCCAGGGTGACCCACGGCGTGCAGTGCGGAGATCCCCAGACCGGGCGCGCCGTCGTCTGGGCACGCTGCGACGAGCCTGCGCGGATGGTCGTCGAATGGAGCGATCGGCGCGGTGGCGCACGTCACCGGGTCGCGGGGCCGACCGTGACTCCACGGACGGACCTCACCGGCAAGGTCGAGCTCACCGGCCTGCCGGGCGGTAGCGATGCGCACCAGATCGAGTACCGGGTCAGGTTCGAGCGGCAAGCCGCGCGTGGCGACAGCCCCTGGGCCCTGGGCTCGTTCGCCACCCCGCATCACGACAAGTTCCGGCTCGCGTGGACGGGCGATACCTGCGGCCAGGGCTTCGGCCGCAACCCCGAATGGGGCGGCCTGCGCGGCTTCTCGGCGATCGCCGCGGCCCGCCCCGATGTGTTCGTCAACTCGGGTGACCTGATCTACGCCGACAACCCGATCCTCGCCGAGGCGACGCTCGCGGACGGCCGCGTCTGGAGGAACCTCACCAACGAGCGTGTCGCGCGGGTCGCCGAGTCGCTCGACGATTTCCGCGCCCGCTTCGCCTACAACCTCGAGGACGATCGCTATCGCGCGTTCGCCGCCACGGTGCCGGTGATCGCGCAGTGGGACGATCATGAGACCCACAACAACTGGTGGCCGGGGCAGGAGCTCGCCGACGACCGCTACCAGCGCCAGCGGGATGCCTCGATCCTCGCGTCCCACGCGCGCACGGCCACTTTCGAGTGGGCGCCGATCCCGCGCGGGCCGGTCCACCGGGTCATCCACTACGGCCCGCTCGCCGACGTGTTCGTGCTCGACTGCCGGTCGTTCCGGTCGCCCAACAGCGCGAACCTCGGCGACGACGTCATGCTCGGCTCCGCCCAGGCCGCATGGCTCGTCGACGCGCTCGCGGCCTCGCGCGCGCGCTGGAAGATCATGGCGTGTGACCAGCCGCTCGGCCTCATCATCCCCGACGACGACCGCCAGGAGGGCTTCGCAAACGGCGACGCCGGGCCGCCGCTCGGCCGCGAACGCGAGCTCGGCCGCGTGCTCGCCGCGATCAAGGCGCGAGGCATCAAGAACCTGGTGTGGATCACCGCTGACGTGCACTACGCCGCCGCCCACCACTTCGATCCGGCGCGCGCCCAGACGGTGGACTTCGATCCGTTCTGGGAGTTCGTCGCCGGGCCGATCCACGCCGGGACGTTCGGGCCGAACCCGCTCGATCCGACGTTCGGTCCCGAGGTTCGATTCCAGTGGGCGCCGCCCGCCGGCAAGACCAACCTCGCGCCGTGGGATGGCTACCAGAGCTTCGGCACGATCGATGTCACCCGCGACGCGCTCACGGTCATCCTGTGGGACCTCGATGGCCACGAGCGCTACCGCGTCGAGCTCCCGTTCATTTCGTAGGAAGGGCCCCGCAAGCCTAGGCGTCGCCCCAGTTCTCGGCGATCCCGATGTCGACGACGAGCGGCACGGTGAGCTGGTAGACGGCCTCCATCTCGCTCTTGAGCGCCGCCCCGACCTGCTCGGCGAGCTTGGGCGGCGACTCGAACACGAGCTCGTCGTGCACGGTCAGGAGCATCTGCACGGGCCACTTCTCCTTCGCGATCCGCGCGGTGGTGGCGATCATCGCGAGCTTGATGAGGTCGGCGCCGGCGCCTTGCATCGGCGTGTTCTGGGCGACGCGCTCGGCGGCGTGGCGAGCCTGCGGCGACTTCGACATCAAGTTCGGGATCGGCCGCCAGCGCCCGAGCAGCGTGCGGGCCCCACCCTGGGCGCGGGCGAGCGTGACGATGTCGTCCATGAACTTGTGGATCGTCGGGAACCGCTGGAAGTAGCGGCGCGAGTACTCGGCCGCCTGGTTGCGCGGGACCTCGAGGGTGCGCGCGAGCCCGAAATCGGACTGGCCGTAGGACAGGCCATAGTTGACCGCCTTGGCGATCCGGCGCTGCTCGGGCGTGACCTGGTCGCGCGGGACTTCGAACACCTCGGCGGCGGTCTCGGTGTGAATGTCGATCCGGTCGCGAAACGCCGCGCTCATCTTCTGATCGCCCGAGAGGTGCGCGAGGATCCGCAGCTCGATCTGCGAGTAGTCCGCCGCGATCAGGACGTGACCCGGCGCGGCGATGAAGCCCTTGCGGATCTCCATGCCGAGCCGGCTGCGGATCGGGATGTTCTGGAGGTTCGGATCCTGCGACGAGATGCGCCCGGTCTCGGCGACCACCTGGTTGAACGAGGTGTGCACGCGCCCGGTCGTCGGGTTGACCAGCGGTGGCAACGCGTCGAGGTACGTGCCCTTGAGCTTGCTGAGCTCGCGGTGCTCGAGGATCGGCGCGATCACCGGGTGGGACGTGATCAGCGCCTCCAGCGTCTCGGCCTCGGTCGTCCACCCGGTCTTGGTGCGGCGAACGCCCTTGGTCTCGAGCCCGAGCTTCTCGAACAGCAGCTCGCCGAGCTGCTTGGGCGAGCCGATGTTGAACTCGGTCCCGGCGGCCTCGTAGATGACGGTCTCGAGCTCCGCGAGCTTGGCGCTGACCTCGGCACCGAGCCGCTTGAAGTGCGCGACGTCGATGTGGATGCCGACGCGCTCGATCCGGGCGAGGATCCGCGCGATCGGCAGCTCGATGTTGCGGTAGAGCGCGAGCAACCCGCTGTCGGCGAGCCGCTTCGGCAGCTCGCCTGCGATCTCGAGCACCACATGGGTGATCGCCCCGACCCACGGTGCGGCGCGCTCCACCGCCACGCTCTCCAGCGACGTCTTCGCACGACCGGCGATCGTCGCCCGCGCCGGCAGCGACACGCCCCCGAGCCGCTCGGCCACGGCTTCTCCCGGTTGCGACTCCGCCGTCGGATCGAGCAAGAACGCCGCGATCATCGTGTCCTCGACGATCCCCGCCACGGCAACGCCCTGGTTCGCGAACATCCGGATCACGGTCTTCGAGTCGTGCGCGACCTTCTCGACCGCGGGATCTGCGAGCAGCTCGTAGAGCGGGACGAGATCGGCGGCGGGCGGCGGCGCCGGGGCGCCGATGTAGCGGTGGCCAACCGGGATGTAGGCCGGCGCCTTGCCAGGGACAGCGATCGCGATCGCGACCAGGCCGGCGACGTCGATCCGGGTCGGATCGAGCTCGACCGTGATCGCGAACCGCTTCGCCCCACGTGCCGCGGCCACGAGCAGGGCGATCGCATCGGGCCGGATCACGATCTGGGTGTCTTGCGCGTGGGAGCCCGCGGCGATCGCGGTGGTCTCCGGCGCAGGGACGACGACGACGTGCTCGCCCGGCGGCATGCGCATCTTGACCTTCTCGACGAGGTTCTGGAACTCGAGCTCGGTGAACAGCTGGAGCAGCACGCCGAGGTCCCAGTCGCTGGCGACCAGGCGCTCGAGCGGGATGGGCAGCGGGACATCGCGGCGGAGCTCGACGAGCTGGCGCGAGATCTTGATCCGCTCGAGCTGCTCGGGGTCGCCGAATGGCTGCTTGATCTGGATCCGCGGCACCACCGGGTTCTGCGCGATCAGGTTGTCGAGCGTGCCGTACTGCTCGAGCAGGTTCGCGGCCGTCTTGTCACCGACGCCGCGGATGCCCGGGATGTTGTCGCTGGTGTCGCCGACCAGCGCGAGGAAGTCGGCAATCTTCTCGGGCGGCACGCCCATCTTCTTGATGACCTCTTCGCGCGTGTACGTCGTCTGGCGGAGCGCGTCGATCATCGAGACGCCCTCTCCCACCAGCTGCATGATGTCCTTGTCGGCGCTGTAGATCACCACGTCCCAGTCCTTGGCCCGGGCCTGCTCGACGAGCGTCGCGATGACGTCGTCGGCCTCGACCCCGGGGACCGCGATCACCGGCCAGCCCATGCCGCGGACGACCTTCGGGAAGTAGTCCATCTGGACGACGAGCTCCTCCGGCGGCTCCTTGCGGGTGGCCTTGTACGCCGGGAACATCTCGGCGCGGAACGTCTTCACCCCGCTCTTGTCATCGAACACCACGACGATCCGCTTCGGCGCGGCGTCCTCCTCCATCCGCATCAGCATGCGGGTGAACACGTAGAGCGCGCCCGTCGGCATCCCCTCGCTCGTCGACAGCCGGACCTCGCGCCGCTCGCCGCGCGAGATGTTCATCAGGCCGTAGTGGGCACGGAAGATGTAGCCATGCCCGTCGACGATGTAGATCCGCTCCTTCACGATCGGGCGGACTCTAGCCCGGGCCTCTGACCCTGCCTACGGATCGGCCCAGCTCAGCGGGTCGCCGAGCCGGCGAAGCTCAGCGGGTCGAGAGCTTGAGGTTCGGCTGGAAGCCCGGCGAGGCCGCGGCCGGGGTGAGCGTCGGGGCGACGCCCATCGGGGTGTACGTCTGGAGGAACCCGGTGCTGCCACCACCACCGCCCGCGGTGCCAGCCGCCACCGCGGGCATGTTTCCGGCGGTCGGAGTTGCGCCGAGCCGCCCGCCGCTCCCGCCGCTCCCGCCATTGCCCGCCGGCGTCCCACCGACCGCGGAGCTGGTGGTGGACCGCGAGCCATCGTCGCCGCGGAGACCGTCCTGGTCATCGACCGACGTTCCGCCACCTCCGGCGCCGCCATTGGCGAACACGCTGCCGGTGACCGAGACGGCTGCACCTTGCAGCACGACGTTGCCACCCGCACCGCCACCCGCGGCGGACACGAGACTGGTCCCGGCACCGAAGACCAGATCGCGGCCTCCGCCTCCTCCGCCGCCGCCGGCATCGATCACCCCGGTGACCGACACCTGCCCCCGACACGAGATCAGGATCGCGGCACCGCCGCCTCCGCCCGAGATCGAGCCCAGGATCATCGGGTTGGCAGGTCGTGACCCGCCGACGAACGAGACCAGATTCGCCGGGTCGGTCCCGACCCCGCCGCCGTTGGCCGCGCCGCCGGCGGCCGCGTCCGTCCCACCGGGCGCACCCGCGGTCTTGGCACCGGCGCCACCGCCGCCCTTCGAGTCGGTCGAGACGCCGCCCGAGACCAGCGTTCCGCCGCCCGGACCATTCGTGGTGCCATCGGCGCCGACATCGAGCGTTCCAGCGATCACCAGGTCGCGATCGGCGACCAACGCCAGCGCGCGAACGCCCTGCACCGTGAGGGTCCTGGCGGCATCGATCTTGATCGCACCGAACCGCACGACGCAGATCGGGGGGCCGGACGCCTGGGTGACGACGCCGCCGGTGCAGATCAGGTCGGAGGCGGTGTCGAACGACTGATTGGTCGAGATCGTGAGCGCGGGCATCACGGCGGGCG
>JAGSPR010000387.1 GCA_018262455.1 Deltaproteobacteria bacterium
CGTGTCGAACTGTTCGGGCGCCATGTACGCCGGTGTTCCTGCGAGCGCGATGCTCGTCACCGCGACGGCGGGCGTCGCCTCCCCATCCGCGACGGCATCCTCGACACTCGAACGCACGAGCCCGAAGTCCGTCACCAGGACGCGGCCATCGTTGGCGACGAGCACGTTGTCGGGCTTGAAGTCACCGTGGACCAGCTTCGCTTCGTGCGCGGCGACGAGCCCACTGCCCGCCTGCCGCAGCGTCGACACGACGGCGCGCCAGCCGTGCGGCTCGCGGAACCAGGCGCGCAACGTGTGCCCGTGCACGAGCTCCATCGCGAGGAACACGTCGTCGCCGATCGTCCCGACGTCGTAGATCCGGATCACGTGGGGGTGGGCGAGCTGCGCCATCGCCTGCGCCTCGCGCAACAGGCGCCGCTGCGAGCCGCCCGGCCGCACGAGCTTGATCGCGACGTCGCGCCCGAGGTCCGGATCCTCGGCGCGATAGACCTCGCCCATCGCCCCACCGCCGAGCCGCTCGACGAGGCGGTAGCGCCCGAGGCTCTGCCCGACCCAGCGCGTCTCGACGACCGCGGCGATCAGGTCGCTACAACTGTCACAGGTATCGAGGTGCGTGCGGACGGCGTCGGCCTCCGGATCGGGCATGCTACCGGCGAGCCACGCTTGGACCGCTCGGTCGTTCAGACACTCCACCACCCGAGTATGCCAACGGATCTGCCGCTCGACGTAGGGCACGCGGCACGTGCGATGCACGAGGTCGAGTCATGGCGACGATTCGCAAATCCATCTCGATCCAAGCTCCGGTCGACCAGGTGTTCGATTTCGTGGCCGATCCGACACACCTCCCCGAGATCTGGCCGTCCCTCGTCGAGGTTCGCAACGTCGAGTCTCACCCGGCCGGCAAGAGCTTCGACTGGGACTACCGGCTGCTCGGGATCCGGATCCACGGCCACTCGGATCCGGTCGAGCTCGTCAAGAACGAACGTCTGGTCTCCAAGAGCGTGCGAGGGATCCCCAACACGTTCCGCTGGCTCTACACCGGTACCGACGGCAGGACCAAGGTCGTGCTCGAGGTGGACTACGAAAGTCCCTTACCGGGCCGGCTCGCCGAGCGGCTCGTCGGGCGCGCCAACGAACGCGAAGCCGAGACCATGCTGAGGAACCTCAAGCGCAAGCTCGAGGCGCGCGTGGGTGGAGTGGAGTCACCGAGCCCGACCGTCCCGTACGTCGATCCGGCCGGCCGGTAGCAGGTGCCGGAGGTGCCACGCCAGGACGAACAGCTTGTGGGTCGCGTCGGTGATCTTGCGGTTGAGCTTGATGCCGTACATCGCCACGGTCCCGAGCGAGGCGAGGTTGACGATGACGAGCGCGAGCGCGTCGATGCTGCTGCGACCTTCGACGATCGCCGACGTCGAGCACACGCCGCCGTCGACCATCGACCACGTCGACTGGAACACACCGATCCACTCGAGGCCCAACGGGGCGAGTGCGACGACGAGCAACCAGCCGAGGATCCATCGCGGGTGGACGTTCAGCCACGACGACGCACTGATCGGGAGCAAGGCGCCCGCGATCGCCACCGGTGTCAGGACGAACGGACCGAGCACGCGCGAGAACGCGAGCACGTACGCACCGCCGACGAGCAACGCGAGCGCCGGGTTGGGTGTCTTGCGAAGGTACCCGACCCACAGCGCGGCGATCGCTGCCGCGACCGTCGCGAACACGAGCGCGAGCGTCGTCCAGTTCCGGACCTCCATGAGCGGCAGCAGCAGCACGATCGGCATCACGAAGACCAGCGACACCAGCGAGTACCGCATGCGCTCGGTGCCGATGCGCCGATCCTCCTCGGCAACCCCTTCGATCAGCTCGGCCGGGAGCACGCGCGGCGGCTCGATGAGCATCTTCGACACGACCTCCGCCGCGTCCGATTCGGGATCGAGCGCGAGCGCGCGCCCCGCGCGATTCATCGCGGTCGCACGCGCCTCGGGATCGCCGGACTCGACCGCGGCGCGAGCATTCGTCAGCAGCTCCGCGGCGAGGACGCGCCGGCGCTCGACGTCGCGATCGCCATCGAGATACTGCTGGATGCGGTCGGCGAGCTCGCGTGCGGTCGGCCGTGCGGCCGGGTCCTGCGCGAGCGCGGCGAAGCACGCGGCATCGAGCTCCGGCGCGATGTCGCGATCTGACACGCGGCTCGAGGGTGCCTGCTGCGGTGTGGTCAGCGTGCTCGCGAGCGCCGCGGTCCCGCGCGAATGTAGCGATTCTCCGACGAGGATCTCGAACAGGATCGCGCCGAGCGCGTAGACGTCGGCCGGAGCACCGAGCGGGAGGTTGCGCACCTGCTCGGGCGCCATGTAGCCCGGCGTTCCGAGGAGCTCGCCGGTCTGCGTGTCGTGGTCGAGCGTGTCGATATCGGCGCCGACGGTCTGTGGGCGCCGCGCGTGCTCCAGCACCGTGGCGATGCCCCAGTCGAGCACGTAGACCTCGCCGTACTCGCCGAGCATGATGTTCGACGGCTTGAGGTCTCGGTGGACGATCCCGCGCGCGTGCGCGAACTCGATCGCGAGGCAGACATCGACGAGCGCGCGCAGCAGCGCCTTGATCGGCGCGCGCTCCGCGAGGCGCTGCGCGAGCGTGACGCCCGCGAGCCGCTTCATCGTGAAGTACGGCCGCCCGGCAGCATCGAGCCCGAGCTCGTGGACCGGCACGATCGCGGGGTGATCGAGGCGCGCCTGGATCCGTGCCTCGCGCAAAAACCTCCCGACCGCTCCATCCGACGGCGTATCGGTTCGCATCCGCTTGATCGCGACGTCGCGACCGATTCGACGATCGTGCGCGGACAGCACTTCGCCCATCCCACCGCGTCCGATCACCTCACCGACGTCGTAGCCGACCTCCGGAAGCACCAGCGCGTCGTGCTCGTTCGGCGCGGTCGGACTCGTGGCATCGAGCTGCGTCGTCCCGTCGGGGGAAACTGCGTCCCGGTCCTCTGGCATCGTGACCAGGGTATCAAGCTACGGAGCTAGGGCAGCGTCTCGATCACCCAGACGTAGTGGACGCGGGCGTCGATGTTGCTGACCCAGAACGCGAGACCGCTGCCGGAGAGCAGCGGCGGGGCGTCCGCCGTGCTCGCGATGACCACGGGCTGCACCTGGCCGCCGACCGTCGCTTGGAACACGATCTGCTGCGCGGACACCGACTCGTCGATCCGCATGGAGAAGGCCCCGAGCGGAAGCGTTCCGTTATACGGCGTGCCGGCGAGCGTCGGGTACGAGCCGTCGATCGCCTCGCTGATGAGCGTCCCGCCGTCGGCGATCCCGTTATCGTAGAACTCGCAGTAGTGGTATCTCGTCTCGGTCGCGTTCGCGCCGAACGCGATGGCGAGCTGATGTTCTTGCGTACCGGGAGTTGCCTCGACCGTTCCGCCGATGACGATCCGTAGCGCCCCGGTCGTGATCGGCAGCTGCGTGAGCGCGGATCCCGATAGTCGCAAGGTCTCGCCGACGCGACTCGCACCGGCCTCGTGCTGCCACTCGGTGCGGTCCGTCGTGAACGGATCGAAGAACCGCAGCACCTGCTTGGCGACGGACGGCTGTGGGTCGCACGCATCGCCGACCTTGTCCCCGTCCCCATCGGCGAGCGTGCCCGCCACGTGCGGACAGGGATCGCACACGTCACCGTGCAGATCGCCATCCTCGTCGTGCTGGTCGACGTTCGCGAGGTTCGGACAGTTATCGACGCTGTCGAGGTGACCGTCGCCGTCCACGTCGCCGGGCGGGCCATCGATGTTCGTGTCAGCGATCGCCGCATCCACGACGTACCCGGGCTCGCGGCACACGTGATCGACGCACACGAGATCTCCCGGGCACGCCGTCCGGCACGGGGTGCCGCTCTGATACGTCGGGCTGTAACAGCCGACGAGGAGCATGACCCACCCAAGGCGCGACACCCGACCAGGATATCCGAGCCTCGGTCTGGCTGACCGGTTTTTCAAAAAGGACTCGAATCGACCTACTTACAGACGACGATGGTGGACGAGTCCTCGCCAGAACGCTCGGCACGTGGCAGCCTGCGCACGTGGACGCGCTGTTGCTGTTCGGCTTCTTCGGCCTCTACTTCGCCTTCCAGCTGTGGATCCTCCCGCGGCTCGGCATTCGAACGTGAATGGCTCCACCGCGCCGGTCGGCGCGGAACGACGAAGCACCGCACGCGTGTTCGCCACCCGCTGATCCGCGGCGTGACGCCTGACTTCGCGTGACAATCGCGGCGTGAGCGATCGAGCGCCCCGCGCGCGCTGGGACCGCGTGGCGCTGGTCGCGTTGCCGACCTACTGGGTCTTGCTGTTCGTCGCGACCCACTACCCTCGCGTGAGCATCCCCGACGAGATCCCGCAGAGCGACAAGCTCGCGCACTTCGCCGCGTTCGGCCTGTTGGCCTTCTTGTACTGGCGGTTCGCACGAGCACGCCGGGCGCCGCTCGGCGCGCGCTTCGTGTGGACGAGCGGCGCCGTGCTGATCGCGTACGCCGCGATCGACGAATATCTGCAGCAATTCTTCGGTCGGTTCACCGACGTGATGGACTTCGTCGCGAACACCACCGGCATCGTGGCGGTGCTGGTGGCGCTCGCGGTTCACCGGCGCCTCGCGGATCGCTGACGCTACAGGATCACCGGGTTATCGCTGCACACGCCGATCTCCATGATCAGGTAGAGCAAGATGCGCTCTTGGGGATACAGCCCGGCGTGCGCGGTCTCGGTCGTGTGATAGGTCGAATAGAGGACGCGGCCACAGCCGGCCGGCTCGAAGGTGACGGTGAGCGGGTGCCGCGAGCCACCCCCGAACGGTCCCGAGTTGGTTCCGGTGACCCACGCTTTCGGCGTGTCGATCACCGGCTGCCCGTTCATGTCGACGCCGACCTGCACCGGGTGCACGTTCTGGATGAAGTTCCAGTTGTCGACGGCATCGAAGTCGTGCGCGTTGATCGGGCCCGAGCCGCCGCTCGGTGCGGGGCCGCGCTGGGCGCCGAGCCAGGACGCGAGGTTCGGATCGATCGCGTCGGCGTCGTTCGAGTCGTAGGCGTCGCCGTCGGCACTTCCGAACTGCGAGGTCGTCCACGTGTCGGTCGCAGCGGTGTAGGCCGTGGCCGGCGTATCGATGTTGCCGCCGAACCCGCCTTCGCCGAGCTCGATCTGCTGCGGGAACACGTTGTCCATCCACTCGCCTGACCAGTCGGTCACGTAGAGCTTGCCGCCGTTCTTCACGTAGTCGCGCAGGTTCTTCAGCACCTGCTGATCGGAGAGCGCGCTCGTGTAGTTGTCGCCCGAGCACGGGATGAACACGACGTGGTAGCTCGCGAGCTTGACGGGATCGCGCGCGAGGTCGGCCAGCGTGCCCGCGGACATCCCGAGCGTGGCGCCGCCGTTGTCGACGAGATCGAGCTTGCCGCCCGTGGTCGTGTACTCGCCGCTCGCGTCGACCGCGCCGATGCCCATCTTGCCGAAGATGTTCTGCAGGTGGTCGTAGCTGCCGGCCGCGATCGCGATCCGCGGGATCCACTTTCCGTTCGCCGGATCGAGCTGCGACGGCAGCGTGGTCTGCGTGGCGTCGAGCGTGACGTCACCCGTCGTGACGTCGAGCTCGAGCTCGAGGCGGAACTGCGCCTTCTGGATCACGAGCCAACGCCGGCCCGGGATTGCCTCGGGGAGCACGAACGCGCCGGCGTGGTCGGTGATGACTGCTCCGGCCGGCGCGGCCTGACACGGCTCGCAATACACACCGCTCGGGATCGCGGCCGGCCGCGTCGACGTCAGATACACCGCCGCGCCGGCGACCGGAATCTCCTCGCCGGCCGTGGTCATCCCGGGCGCGAGCCCGGGAGCCCAGACGCGCCCGCGGATCACGCCCGTCGGGCCGGTGTACCCGGCGTCGCCGGACTGGTCATCACCTCCGCGAGCACCGGGTCCACACCCGAGCATCGCGATCACGATCGCGCACAGGGTCATCCTCATCGCGGCGGACTGTCGCGCGGTCCGCATCGGCTGCCAACGAAAAACTTCGCGGCGCCGATCGCGCAGCGCGTCGAGGAGTTAATCGTTCTCGTCGGAGAGCCCGACGACGAGCGCCGGGTGAGCACCCTGGATCTCGAGCAAGACCTCGCGCATCGGAGCGTCGAGGTACCAGGCGACCGTATTGGACGTGCGATCGGGATTCGCCCCGGCCAGGTAGTCCACCCCGCGTGCGAGCTCGGCTCCGCTGACGTCGGTGAGGACGAGCACACTCCCCGAAGCACGACCCTGGTGCATCTCGGTGGTCGCACCGAACCGGGGCAGGACCGCGTTACTGCCGTCGAGGCGCAGGCATACCGAGCCGGTGTTGGCCGGGACCTCGACGTGCATTCCCGTCGCGACCACCGCCTCGACGCACGCG
>JAGSPR010000768.1 GCA_018262455.1 Deltaproteobacteria bacterium
CGATCCGCCGACCTGGGCCGCGCTCGCGGCGCCGTAGATCGGTCTTGCGGCACCCACGAGGGTCGATCACGATATCTCCCATGATGAGGACGTCCTGGTTGGGCCTCGTGGTCGTCGCGGCGTGCGCGAACAATGTTCCGCAGGATCGGGCGACCGGTCCTGATGGGCGCGTCAAGGGAGCGCAGCCGATCGCGCTCGACGAAGGGGAGGGCACGGTCCGTGGCATCGTCACCTATCCCGGCGGTGATCGCGTCGACTGGAAACGGATCGAGCTGCCCGCGGGCACGCGTGGCCAGCTCGACCTCCAGATGTCGTGGACGACGCCGCGTCCCGGCCTCAACGTCGCGTTCGACGTCTTCGATCAATGGAACATCCCGGTCGTCAACGCGTCGGCGAGCGCGCGCGCCGGCCGGATGCGCTCGGCGACGATCGATCGCGCGAAGGGCACGTACTTCGTCCGGATCTACGCGCCGCGCCGCGGCGATGCCGGCGCATACACGCTGAAGGCCGCGTTCAACCCGGATCCCGTACACGTGGACCCCCTCCCCACGCTCCAGATCCCTGATCCGCCGAAGCTGCCCGACGTGCCGCCACCGCCGTCGACGTGCGAGGTCCACGATCCGCACGATCGCGCATGTGACCAGGTCTGTGCGCCCGGCGCGCCGTTGACGTGGAAGGGTTGCGTCGCGCCCCCGCCGGTGACGCCGCCGGTTGCGGCGCCCGTGACGCCTCCGGTGACGGCAACCGTCGCGGAGCCGATCGTCACGCGGGTCCTCAAGCTCGAGATCACGCCGGAGGGCCTCGAGCTCACGGTCGCGGCGGGCTCGGCCCACGGTGTCGGCAAGGGCTGGACTGCGAACGTCCTGCGGGGCACCACGATGTCGACGCTCGCCGGCGGGACCGGGACGATCGTCCGCGTCAACAAGCAGACGACGATCATCCGGGTCAACCTGACGACCAACGCGATCAACGCGAACCCGCAGGTCCAGCTCTCGCCCTGATCGCGCGGCGGCCCTGATACCATCGAGCGCGTGAAGTCAGGGCGCGTGATCGGCGGGGACGAGCACGACGCTCGGACCACGGCCGACAAGATCCTCGCGGACGCGCGCGCCGAGGCCGCGCGGCTCAAGAGTGACGCCGAGCAGCTGACCGAGCGCCTCCTCGCGGATGCCCGCCGCGAGTCCGAGCGGATCGCCGCGGCCAAGGCGCACGCGCGCGCGTCGACGGAGGACGGCTCACGTGGCGTCCCCCCCGCACGCGGCACGGACCCGGCGGCCATCCTGCCCCTGCCGCCCGCGGTCGGTCTCACCGACTCGAACCCGTCGGTGGCCGCCGGTGTCGTCGCCGCGGGCGCGGTCGACGAGGTCGTCGGCCTGGTCCTGCGCGCGACCGTACCGGGCGTCGCCCTCGGCGAGGTGGTCAAGATCGATCGTCGCGGGCGCCCTCCGCTGCCGGCCGAAGTGGTCGGGTTCCGCGGCGAGCAAGCCGTCCTGCTGCCGCTCGGTGAGCTCGCCGGCGTCGCGCCCGCGAGCGCGGTGTGGCGCACCGGCGCGGCGCTCGAGATCCGGTGTGGCGACGATCTCCTCGGCCGCGTCCTCGACGGGATCGGCGATCCGATCGACGGTGGTCCGCCGCTCACCGGCGAGCCGTGGTCCGTCGATCGCCCGGCACCCCCGGCGCTCGATCGCCCGCCGATCACCGCGCCGCTACCGACCGGTGTCCGCGCACTCGACACGATGCTGACGCTCGGGCGGGGCCAGCGGGTCGGGTTGTTCGCCGCGGCGGGCGTCGGCAAGTCGACGCTGCTCGGACAGATCGCGCGGGGCTCGACGGCCGACGTCATCGTGCTGTGCCTGGTCGGCGAGCGCGGTCGCGAGCTCGCGGAGCTGCTCGGGGACGAGCTGTCATCGGCGCGGTCGCGCACCGTCGTCGTGTGCGCGACGAGCGATGCCCCGGCGCTGGTCCGCCTGCGCGCGGTCCACGTCGCGACCGCGATCTCCGAGTGGTTCCGTGACCGGCGCGGCGCCTCGGTCCTGCTCCTGTGCGACTCGCTGACCCGGGTCGCGCGGGCGCAGCGCGAGGTCGGGCTGTCGGCGGGCGAGCCGCCGGCTCGCCACGGCTATCCGCCGAGCGTGTTCGCGCTGCTGCCGCGGCTGATCGAGCGCACCGGCGCCACCCGCAACGGGGTGATCACCGCGATCTACACGGTGCTCGTCGCCGGCAACGATCTCGACGAGCCGATCGCCGACGAGGTGCGTGGCCTGGTCGACGGGCACATCGGTGCGTGGCCTGGTCGACGGGCACATCGTGCTCGACCGCCGGCTGGCGCAGCGCGGTCACTTCCCGCCGATCGATGTCGTCGCGAGCGCGTCGCGCCTGATGCAGCGCGTGATCGATGCACGTCATGCCGAGGCCGCGGCGCGGCTTCGCACGCAGCTCGCCATCTATGAGGAGCACCGCGATCTGATCACGCTCGGCGCGTACCAGGCCGGGCGCGATCCGGCGATCGATGCCGCCGTCGCGGCGTACCCCGCGATCGAAGGGTTGATGCGCCAGCGCAAGGACGAGGCGGCCGACTGGGACGCGGCGATCGGCCGACTCCTCACCCTCGCCGCGCGCTGACTCGCCCTGACTCCGACTCGCTGACAAAGGGGGGATCAGGCCCCGGCCCGACTCTCAGTGAGACGCGCGGTCTGCTATCCGGGCGCCTCGCTC
>JAGSPR010000388.1 GCA_018262455.1 Deltaproteobacteria bacterium
CGATGCCCTGAAGCGATTCGTCCCGGCCGAGGCCTCTCCGGTGTCCGGCGATCCGCGACGCCGATGTCAGGGGCGCCGGGCGTCGACCTGATCGGGTTCGCTGCGTGGGTCGTAGATCCGCGACGATACACTAGGCATGACCCTTGCTTCTCACCCCGCCATGCGCCGTCTCCCGCTC
This sequence comes from Deltaproteobacteria bacterium, assembly GCA_018262455.1. The sequence continues at coordinate 179 of JAGSPR010000388.1, forward strand.
CTCATCGGCCCCCTGCTCCTCGCCGCCGCGTGCGTCCCTCCCGACTGCGACGACCGGGAGCCGCCGATCGTCGGCCCGAGGATCTCGACGGCGACCGGATCGCTCGCGGTGGACGACGTACCTGGGAGCGGCGATCTCGTATTCGAGATCGGGGCGCCGTTCGGACTACGATGCGGGGTCGGGAGTCACGACGAGACGATCGCAGCCGACGCCAGCTCGCTTGTCACCACGGTCGAGATCGGCTGCGCGAGCTTCGGGGTCGCTGATCTGACGCTCGCGATCCCCGACCTGCGGGTGCTTGGAGTCGGCAGGCTCGCGCTGACGACCGCGGCCGGCGACATCAAGCTCGCCCTCAGTGGCGGCTCGGCACGATGCTACGCGGCCGTGCCCGAGCGTCCGATCACGATCGTGATCGACGAGGCGCGCGGCGAACGCGCGCCCTACCCGGGCAATGTCACCGATGACTTCGTGCGCCGCGCGACGATCGAGTTCGAGCTCCCGGCGGGCGACTACCCGGGGACGACCCTTGACGGCGCAACGCCGCCGCCCTGCATCGCATCCGCGACCCGCCAAGTGGTCTCGCTCTCGATCTCGCAGACGGCCGACGATTACCGACACGTGGAACCGGTCTGTTATTGATCTGACGGTTGCTCGGGAACCGACGATCGGTTTCTCGGGCGTCCAAGAGCTTGCTGGCGACGCAACCAACGACGGGATCCCCCGATTGAGCTTCCTACTCCCTCATGGGATCGTGATGCTCCATCCTGCGGGGTCGAGCGTCCACAGCGTGGTCGTTTCGCGTCCGTGATCTCGACCCGCCACCCACACAGCCGACCTGCCGCCGCACCAGCTGCTCGACGAGCCGTTCGCGCGGGTGTGAGCCGAGATCGCGCGTCGGCTGCGGCGATGATCCTCGACGTCGACGGCACCCATGATCGCGTGGCGGACGGGTTCGATCTCACCGGCGCCACCCCAGGTGAACACCGACGCCTTGGGTCACGCGCCGGCGACTACGGGCTGGGCGGCAACCCGCTCGCGCACGCGTTCGCGAGCGCGTTGGGATCGAGCGTGAAGCCGGTCAGGACGCACTGCAAGCACGTGGGCGACAGCTGGAGCAGCGTCTGTCCGCAGCTCGCCGTGACGCACGCGATGAGCTGGGTCTGGTTGCCCGCGCTGGCCAAGCAGTTCTGGAGCGCACACGTCACGATCGGTGCGAGCTCGTCGACCGTGCACGCCAGCGTGATGCTGCCATCGGGCGTGGAGGCGTCGGTCGTGGCGTCGGTCGCGACGACCGTCGGCGCATCGATCATCGGCACCACCGCGCTGTCGGGCGCGGTGCCCGAACCGGACGACGAACCATCGGAGCAGGCAACCACGACGGCTGCAGCCAACCCGGCAAACAACACAGTGCTCGGACGAATCATGGTCACCTCCCGCAAAGGGGCCCGACCCTACGCCAGGAGCCGCCGCGCCGGCCAGCGATTTCGCCGCGACCTCCGCCCTACGCCAGCGCACGCCGCAGGGTGACGAGCACCTCGCCCGCGCGCGCGTCGACCCGCAGCGCGGCGTGGTCGTCTCCGCGGGTCGCTCCCCGGTTGAGGATCGCGACCGGGATGCCGCGCTCGGCCGCGCGCCGGACGAACCGGTAGCCCGAGAACACGGTCAGCGACGAGCCCACGACCAGCAGCACCTCGCCGCGCTCGAAGGCGGCCCACGCGGCATCGAGGGTCGCGCGCGGCACGCTGCCGCCGAAGAACACGACGTCGGGCATGAGCACGCCTCCGCAGGCCGCGCAGGCCATCACCTCGAAGTCGGCGACGATCTCGTCGGGCAGATCGGCATCGCCATCGGGCGCGCTCTCGATGCCGCGCGCACGCTCCGGCCACGTCGGATTGCCAGCGAGCAGGCGCGCCTGCACGTCATCGCGATCGAACAGCGCATCGCACCCGAGGCAGCGAACGCGTGCGAGCGCGCCGTGCAGCTCGACGACCGACCGGCTCCCGGCACGCTGGTGGAGGCCATCGACGTTCTGGGTGATGAGCCCGGTCACGACCCCGGCGTCCTCGAGACCTGCGAGCGCTTCATGCGCCGGATTGGGGCGGGCGCCCGACAGCATCGGCCAACCCAGCATCGAGCGAGCCCAGTACCGGCGACGGATCTCTGGCCGGTCGATGAACTCGCGGTGCTGGATCGGTGGCCGCTTGCGAGGCGGCGTGTCGGCGCCGCGGTAGTCGGGGATCCCCGACTCGGTCGAGCAGCCGGCGCCGGTGAGCACGACGACACGCCGGTCGCGCAGCAGGGTCACCAGGGACTCGACGGAATCCACGCTCGAAACGTAGCAGGCCGCCATCATCGCGGCGCGCTCTTGGCTATCGTCCCGCCATGAAGCCACGTGGTTGGACGCTCCTGGGGATCTGCGTGATGGCCGCCTGCGGCGCGGCCCCGACGCCCGCGGCGCAGGTCGGCCCTGGCGGCGAGTTCAAGATGAAGAGCTACTTCCTCGTCCTGCTGCATCGCGGGCCGGGGTGGAGTGCCGAGCCGACGCCCGCGTCCAAGGCGCTCGGCGAGGGCCACATGGCCAACATCAACGCGATGGCCCGCACCGGCAAGCTCGTGCTCGCCGGCCCCACCGACGTCGATGCCGGCGACAAGACCGCGGTCGCGGGCATCTTCCTGTTCGACGTCGCCGATCGCGGCCAGGTCGAGGCGCTGCTGAAGGGCGATCCCGCGATCGCGGCGCAGCGGTTCACGCCGGAGATCCTGCCGTGGTACGGCCCCGCCGGGATCACGTACCCCGGAAAGCGATAGCCAGCGAGCGGCGGGCCGATTCGCGTCACGCCGTGTGGCGTTCGCGCGCCGCAGACCCCGGCAGGACGCAGCAGCAACCGGCAGCGGCGAGCACGACCTGGATGGTGCGCGGCTTGCTGCCGTGAACACGCATGGACACAAACCTGTCGCAGTTGATGACGGTGACCTGTGGTGGTGATGCGCGGATCCCGGAGAGCCGCTCGCATCAGCTCGTGTTGACGATCACCGCGCTGTTCGCCGGGCTGGCGCTGTCGGCGCTGTGGGGCCTCGCGGCGGGCAGCACCTCGGCGACGCTGGCCCTGGCGAACGCCTACAAGGTGCCGATGGTGATCCTGCTGTCCGCGCTGACCGCCCTGCCAGCCGGGCTCGTCACGCTGCGGCTCGCGAACGCGCCGTTGCCTGCGCACCAGCTCGTCAGCGCGTTCGTGACCTCGATCTTCGGCGGCACGCTCGTGCTCGCCACGCTCGCACCGCTCGTCGCGATCTACTACCACACGAGCTCGATGGCGGGCGTGCCGATCGCGCTCGGCTCGGTGTTCGTCGCGCTCGCCACGGCGTCGCTGCTGTTCGGACGCGCGGTCGGCAGACGGATGGCCGGGCAGCCCGAGCGCCGCGGGACCTCGCTGATCGCCGTCGGCGTGCTGGTCGCGCTGTTCCTCACCGCGCTGCTTCAGTTCGTGGCGATGGCCTCCCCGATCATCGCGGCGACCACGCGCTTCGACGGCGGCTTCGACACGGTGTTCAGCCGATGAACCCGACCCTGTGGCTCGTCGCGAGCACGATCGGCGTCGCGGTGATCGTCGTGCTCGCCGTCCTCTATCGCCGTGCCGCCCTGCGCCGCGAGCTCGAGCTTGCCGAGGAGCTGCTCGAGGCCGAGCTCTGGCCACCCGAGGCGGGTCCCGATCGATGACCGCGCGCCCGGGCGAGGATCTCGGCGCGCTGCTCCGCGGGCAGGTACTTCGTGGCCTCGCGCAGCGTCAGCCCGGAGGCGCGGTGGGCGCGGGGCAGGAGCCAGGCATGGACGACGGCAGGGCGACGCTTGCTGACCTCGCGCAAGACCCAGCCGATCGCCTTGCGGATGAAGAACTCCTTGTCCTCGAGCATCGCGTCCGCGTAGCGACCGAACCGATCGAAGTCGCCGCCGCCTCCCCGGAGCGGCCCGAGCAGCGCGAGCAGCGCCGCCCGGCGGACCCAGAACTCCGGATCGTTCGCCCAGCGATCGAGCGTGCGGCCGAGCGCCGGATGCGCGACCACGAGCGGACCGATGATCGCGGGCGCGAGGACATCGACCAGCGCCCAGGTGTGCGCGTCGCGGATCAGGCGCTCGATCAGCGGGACATCCCGCGGGCCCAGCAGGGAGCTGCGCCGGAGCAACAGCTCGACCGCTGCGGCGCGGAGCTCGTAGATGCCGCGCGACCACAGCGCGCGGGCCGTGGCGACGAGATCGTCATGCGTCATCGGGGGCTGCGCGCGGTCCAGCATCGCCACCGTGGCCCGGAGCTTCGGCACCGTCACGCCGAGGTGAACGAGCGCGCTCTTGAGATACGCCTTCTGGTCGCCGGCGCGCGCCTTCGTGCCTTGCCGGGCGAGCGCGGCTTCGAGCTGCGCCGCGAGCGAACCGCTCACGTGCCAGCGCCGCGCTTGCTGGCGGCGATCAGGGCGTCGTAGTTCGGCTCGGTCCCCTGGTCCTCGACCAGCTCGCGGTACGCGATCTTGCCATCACGGCCGATCACCCAGACGCTGCGCGCCAGCAGGCCGGTCTCCTTGACCTCGAGTCCGAACGCGCGACCGAACGCGCCGCCGTGATAATCCGAGCCCATCTGGGTCTGCGTCATCGCCTCCTGCGCGAACCGCCCCTGGGCGTACGGCAGGTCGCGACTGACGGTGATCACGGTGGTGCCGGGCGGCATCTGCGTGATCGCGTCGCTGATCTTGTGGGTCTGCGCCTCGCACACGTGGGTGTCGATCGACGGCACGACCGACAGCACGACGAGCTTGCCGCGCAGCGCGCCGAGATCGATCTTGCCGAGCTTCGGATCGGCCAGCTCGACCGCGGGCATGGGATCCCCGACGTCGAGGGTCTTGCCCACCAGCGTCAGCGGCGCACCGCCCCGATGGATCGCACCGGCGCGCTCGATCGGCCCGGTTGCCTGGGCCGCGGATGCTGGCTCGGTGACCTGCTGGAGCAGCTGCGCCCGGCTCTCGGGGGACTTCGCGCGCAGGTAGTCGACCACCTCGCCGTCCCCGATGGACTTCGAACAGGCCGCCGCGGTCGTCAGCACACACAGGATCAGGGCAAGCCTTGGCACGCCTGGATGCTAGCGCGAGCCGGCCACCCGGCGACGATGCAGGGGGATTCGTTTGTGCTCGCCGGCTAGCTCGGATCGCGGGATACGAGCTTGAACCACAGCGTCCGCGGCACGTGACAGCGATTGCAGATCACCGAGACCTCCCGCAACCCGGAGGCCGGGGCGCGGTGCTCGATCAGGCGGTACTCGCCTTCGCATTGCGGGCAGGCGAGCGCACGCACGCGCACCTCGACCACCGACGCCGAGTCGACATGGATCGGACGCTCCGCGGAGCCGCCGGCCACGAGCGCGGCGAGCTTCTCGCGATCGCGGACGAGCTGACGCGCAGCACGCTCGTCGATCCGGCGTTCGGTTCGTGGACGCTTCTTGGCCATCTGCCGAGCCGAGCCTATGCCATGGCGCGCCTCTGCGCAGGCGACAAGTGGTGTTCGGTCGACGCGCGCGAAATCGCCGCCCCGGGCTGCCTGGGGGATCTGCGTTCCGGTATCGTTGGTGTGGCATGGACCCGGACAACGCGATCATGCGGATCTGCGCGCAAGGCGTCGCAGCCGAGATCGCGCTACGTCGAGACGAGGCGCACGCGTTGTTCCTGCACGCCTGGCGATCCAGCACCGACAACGTCGAAGCCTGTATCGCCGCGCACTACGTCGGCCGCCTGCAGTCGGACGATCAGCAGGCGTTGTGGTGGAACCAGATCGCGCTCGCGCGTGCCGATGCGGTGCGCGATGGGCGGGTCCGTTCATTCTACGCGTCGTTGCACCTGAACCTCGGGATGGCGCACGAGAAGCTCGGCCAGCTCGCGCATGCCCGCCACCACTTCCAGCGTGCGGCCGCCTCGGTCGCCGACATCATCGACGATGGTCATCGCGTGCTCGTCGAGTACGGCATCAACCGCGGCCTCGAGCGCACCCGGACCGCCGGGTCGTAGCCGCGCGACGCGTCCTCGCTGGCGCGACCATCGAGCAGGCGGCCCGCATCGCGCCAGCCGTGGAGCGTGCCGACATCGACATAGGCCGAGCCCTCCCGGACGGCCCAGGCCGCACCGTGGCGCGCGAGCCACGCGTTGACGAGCGTGCCGATGTAGGTGTCGTGACGGCCGGGTTCGTGCCAGAGCTTGGCGAGCTC
>JAGSPR010000013.1 GCA_018262455.1 Deltaproteobacteria bacterium
GCGGGCGTCGAACCGCAGCACGAAGCCCTTGTTGGAGTCGAAGCGGACGCCGGCGCCCCCGTAGACGTCACCGGTGATCCCGCTGTTGAACGTCTTGCGCGCCGACGAGATCGCGATCGGCGAGCCTCCGCCGACGACGAGGAACGGCTGGACCCTGCGCCCTGGCATCAGCTCGAACCGCAAGTGCAGGCGAGGCTCGAGCCACACCACGCTCGCCGCGGCCGCGCCGCCGACCGCCGTGGTCTGGGTCGGCGCCACCGCGAGCTCGAGCTCGGGGACCAGCCACGGCAGGAACGGGCGGGCGATCCGGGCCCCGAACGCGATCGTGTTCTCGAGCGTGGGATGCGCAGGCGCATCGGTGAGAAATCCGAGCTGGGAGTCGTCAGAGTACGTGCGCGGACCGAACCAGGCGCCGAGCTGTGTCGGATCGGCGACTGCCGGTGACGGCAGGACCACGGCGGCGATGGCGAACCCGACGCTGATCGACTCGACTCGGGCCCGGAACATCGCCGGGGAGTATACGCATCACGGCATCACGACACCATCTCCGGGCAGGCCCGTGAAGTCGGTGCGCCCGAGCAGCCCGAGCCACGGGTCGGTCTTGGGGGTGTGGAACACGTCGGCATAGATCCAGGTGTTCAACGAGTCGAACCGAAGATCGCCCGCCTCGATGATGTGCGACCGGATCTGCGCGCGCAGCTGGAGCTCGTCGCGCGCGGTATCCGCGACGACATTGAGCTCGAGGCGCGCGATCATGGCCGCCAGCTGGTCTCGCGAGGCCACGAGCCCTCGGGGCAGCTGGTTGTGGAGCCGCTCGATCAGCGCGAGGCTCTGGTCATCGAAGATCTGGAACGCCGTGAGCGGTGTGACGCCCGCGGTCCGAACCCGCCGCGGCTCGCCGGGCAGGCGCCAGAGCCGCTGGCCGATCGCGGCCCACTGCGCGATGTCGTCGGCCGCGATCGAGCCCGGATCGATGCCGATCCGCTTCAAGTCCGGCCTCTCCATGCTCGCCTTGGAGGCGGTGATCTCCTGCGCGCGCGCGAGCTCGCTGAACGTGCGGCCGTCCCGGTTGAACCGGAGGCCGCCGACTTCCTGGTAAGCGTCGTGGGTCTTCGCGAGGCCTTCGGTGTGGTAGGCGATCGTGGCGGCGATGCGCTCGCTGGTAGCGAGCCCATGGACCCGGCGAGCGAGCTCCAGGCTGGCCGCGAGCTCGGCCCGGAACCTCGCCGGCGCGTAGAGCCCGGGCAGCACGTCGAGCACGTGGCCCTCCTCGTCGAGCACATAGTGCGCGCTGTTACCGGTGGTGGTGCGCTCGAGCCTGCGGCCGTCGCCGAAGTCGATCGTGACGTGCGGCACCGGCCGCTCGCTCGACCAGTAGAGGATGAAGTGGTCGCGGAGCAGCCGCGACACGTCGGCGTTCGCATACAGCGTGGTGCGGAACAGCCGGCTGTTCGCGCACGACAGATCCTCGTCGAGCCGACCGAGCATGCGGAGCGCGAGGATCGGCCGGTGCTCGACGCGCGCGGCGGCTTCGGCTTCGGCGAGATCGGTGTACCAGTACAGGCGCGACGAGGTCGCGTAGCGCTGGCCGGCGACCATGTCGACCTCGAGCGCGAGCACGTCACGTGGCAGCCCGGGCTGCAGCTGATCGTAACGCGCGAGCAGCTCGGCGAGCTCGGCGGGGCTGCGGCGGCTGTGGTGCGGCGGCTCCGGGTGGGCCGGCTCGTGGAGCGCGGCATAGCCAGTGACGGCGAGGGCGACCGCACAGCCAGCGGCGACACCCAGCGGTAGGTACGAGGACAGCAAGTTGCGCATGGTCGCAAGGTGCATCCCGGGGAGTCCGGCCGCCGTCAGGTGTGTGTAAACCGTGGGCTTACGCGCGCCTTACATCCCTGACGCGGCTTGGGTGCACAATGCCCGGGTGCGAGTGCTCGTGGTCGAAGATGAAGCCAGCCTGCGTGATGGGATCGTTGATCTGCTGACCGGCGATGGGCACGACACGGTCGCGGTGGGCGACGGCATCGCGGGGGTCGAAGCCGGTCTGCGCGATCCGTATGACCTCGTGGTCCTCGATCTGATGTTGCCGCGTCTCGATGGGATGGAGGTCTGCCGGCGGCTGCGCGCGGCACGGCCGGGCACGCCGATCTTGATGCTCACCGCGCGCGGCTCCGAGGACGACAAGGTCCGCGGCCTCATGGAGGGCGCGGATGATTACGTGACCAAGCCGTTCTCGGCGCGCGAGCTGCTCGCCCGGGTGCGCGTGCTCGGACGGCGCGCGCCGGCGGGCGAATCTCTCGACGAGGTCCAGGTCGACGGCGCCGTCATCGATCTGGCGCGCATGGTCGTCGTGCGCGGCGACGTGCGGGTGGCCCTCACGCCTCGCGAGGTCGGAATCGTGCGCTGGTTGCATCGTCACCAGGGCCGGGTGGTGTCGCGCGCCGAGCTGCTCGAGCAGGTGTTCGGTCAGCGTGGCGATCTCCAGACCCGCGCGGTGGACATGGCGATCGCCGTGCTGCGCAAGAAGCTCGAGATCGACCCCGCGAGACCGGTGGTGATCGTCTCGGTCAAGGGCGCCGGCTATGCATGGAGGCTCGCGAGGTGAAGCGGTCACCCCCGCGCGTGCTCTACGCCTCGCTGCTGCTCGCGACCGCACTCGCCGCGTTGCTGATCGCGTGGTTCGTGTCGGGCTGGGCCGACGTCCGCGCCCAGCAGCGCGAGCTGCGTGCCGAGCCGGAGCGGGCCGCCGAGCGTCGCGGAGCCGAGCTCGCACACGAGCTGCGTGGCGAGCTCGCCAAGCTCATGACGCGCGAGCTCGAGCGACCGTACTTCCACTATTCGAACCTGTTCCACGATCCACGCGCGGGCAACAACTGGAGTGTCGCGCCTTCGCCGTTGTCGAGTGGCCCCGAGGATCCGCTGGTGCTCGGTCACTTCCAGCTCGATCCGGCGGGGCGGGTGACCACGCCAACGATCAACGACGAAGTCCCCGAGCTCTCGGAGCCCAAGCACCTCGCCGACAACCGCCGGTTTCGCGACGAGGTGACGCGCAACCTGGTGGCTCCGCTGCGCGAGGCCCGCAAGGGCCCCGACCTCGTCGCGGATGCCAAGCCGCAGGTCAGCCGACCTCGGGGGCAAGGGGACGCGCAGGGCGCGCGGGCCCAGGTTCAGGAGCAGGTGATCCAGATCGATCCGAGCAGCTACGCGCAGAACGCCATGTCGAACGAGGTCTACGCGCAACAGCAGCGCGTGGTGCCGGCGCAGGCCGCGATCCCGGCGAACCGGGCGAGCTCGATCCCGATCATGATCTCGCCGTTCGAATGGCGGACGTACCCGTTCGCCGGCGCGCCGACGCTGATCGCGGTCCGCGACGTCCGGACTCCTGACGGCACGCTGGTGCAGGGCTTCGTGGTCGATCGGTCGGCGATGACGACGTGGCTGGCGAGCCAGGCAGGGGAGGCGGTCGCCGAGCTGCGCGCCGGCGACGACGGCACGGCCGCCGAGGTCGCGCCGGGGTGGCACCTGGCGGTCACCGCGAACCCGCGCACGCTCGTGCAAGCCGCCGCTGATGCGTCTTCGATCGCGCGCGGGTTCGTGTTGCGGTTCATCGTGGTCGGCGTGATCGCCGCGCTCGCCTTCGGCTTTGTCGTGTTGCTCGTGGCCCGCGCCGAGCAGCTCGCTCGCGAGCGCAGTCAGTTCGCTGCCGCCGCCGCGCACGAGCTGCGCACGCCGCTCGCGGGGCTCCAGCTGTACGGCGACATGCTCGCCGACGGCCTCGGGGATCCGGCCAAGGTGCGCGACTACGCGCGGCGGATGAGCGAGGAGGCGTCCCGGCTCGGGCGCGTGGTCTCGAACGTGCTCGGGTTCTCGCAGCTCGAACGCGGCAACCTCCACCTGAGCGTCGAGGCGCGCGAGCTCGGCACCGCGCTCTGCGAGCTCGCCGAGCGCGCCGAGCCCGCGCTCGATCGTTCCGGCGCGGCGCTCGCACTCGACGTGCAGCCGGACCTGCGGGCGCGGTTCGATCGCGACGCGCTGGCGCGGATCGTCGGCAACCTGCTCGACAACGCGGAGAAGTACGGGCGCGAGGCGGAGGATCGAACAATCTGCCTCTCCGCACGCGCGCTCGACGGCGGGGTCGAGATCACGGTGACCGATCGTGGGCCCGGCATCAGCCCGCAGGCCCGGCCGCGCCTGTTCCGCGCGTTCGAGCGCGGCGTGACCACGGATGGTCCCGCTGGCCTTGGCCTCGGGCTCGCCCTGTCGCGCTCGTTGGCGCGAGCGATGGGCGGTGAGCTCGAGTACCGGCCCGCCGCCGGGGGCGGAGCGGCGTTCGTGGTGAGGCTTTTGCCTGCCTGACGGAATCGTGGGGCGCGTTCACGCGTAGACCCACGATGAAACGTTGGTATCTGCTCGGCCTGCTCGCTTCGTGTACGGCGACTCCGGCCGTGGCACCACGCTCGTCCGAGGTGGCACCACGCTCGTCCGAGGCTGCTTCGGTGGCGCCGATCCTGATGGCGACCGAGGCGGACGTCGATGGCAAGCCGGGCACGGAGCTGATCGCGCTGCGCACGGATGGCACGCTGTCGATCGGCGCCGCGAACACGAAGATCGAGCTGGTCAAGTACGACAGCTCGGTCAACGAGGACTGGCGCGACGAGCTTCGCTTGAAGGTCGTCCCGCTCGGCTCCGGGCGACGCGGCGTCCTGTTCTCGGCTCCGGGCGACGAGCCCGAAGATCCGCCGCTGCGCTACCGGGTGTTCGTGGTGACCGGGGGCAGCATCCGCACTGTCCTCGACGAGGCGCTCCCGACCTACGGCGGGGACGGGCTGCGGTTTGCGCCCGACGGCGGCGCGACGTACACCGAGAGCGGCTGGACCGCATGTACCCGGGCCAAGCACGCCGCCGCGGTCCCGCTCGACAAGATCACGTTTCGCCTCGACGGGACAGGCGATCGAATGGTCGAGGTGAGCCGGGTGCCGACCGCGATCCGCCAGAAGTGCGACGAGCTGGCCGCGTGCCCGTTCGTCTACGTCGTCGACAGCACCGGCACCCGGCGGATGGGCGAGATCCTGCGTAACCTGCGGGGAGCATCCGCGGCCACGCTGCAGTCGCTTGCGGTCACCGCAGGGACCGCGACCACCACGATCCGGATCGCCGAGGAGAAGCCCGAGGTGACGTTCCTCGACGAGGTCTACCTCGAGGTCGACGGCCTCCGGATCGCGCCGCGGAGCTGCAGCACGGCCGTGCCGCCGGCATACTGCGTCGCGGACGGTCGGCCCTACGTGATGAGGCAGGGAGACGTGCTCGACCTCGAGTTCCCGGGGCACGGCGGCGCTGCCAGCTTGTTCGCGCGCGGCTACTACATCCCGACCCCGACCGCGGGGTCTCGTCGACGCCTGTGAGCCCGCGGGCAGCCGGGGTCTCGTCACCACGTCGGGTGTTGCGTTCGGCAACGTGGGTCAGCGCCCGATCAGTCATCTCGCAAGGCTGGCGCGGTACACGCGTTGCACAACCTGAGGCGATGACACGAGCGGCGGTCATGGCATTGCTCGTCGTGTGTGCGTGCGATCGCGCGCCGGGAGATCACCCCACGGATGGTCCTGCCGTCGGGTGGGAGCCGGCGATGGGCGCGCACTACGAGCCCGATGGCGCCGGCGTCGTGTTCCGCTTGGCTTCCACCCGCGCCAGCCGGATCGAGCTCGCGATCTACGATGCGCCGACCGGAGCCGAGCGCTCGCGCATCGTGATGGAGCGCGAGCCGGGATCCGACACCTGGCGCGCGCGTGTTCCCGCCGCCGAGCTGCCCGAGGTCATCTACTACGGCTACCGCGTGTGGGGACCGAACTGGCCGTTCGATCCGAGCTGGCAACCCGGTTCGCGCGCGGGGTGGATCGTGGACGTCGACGGCGATGGCAACCGGATGAACCCCAACAAGCTGGTGTTCGATCCGTATGCCCGCGAGCTGTCCCACGATCCGACCACGCCGACGCAGCAGGATGGCTCGTTCTACGGCACGGGCAACAACCGCGACAAGGACTCCGGGCCGGTTGCGCCCAAGGGCATCGTGCTGCATGACGACGACGTCGAGCTCGGCGTGAAGCCGCAGCGGCCACTCCGCGACGAGCTGATCTACGAGGTCCACGTGCGCGGCTTGACGGCGCAGGACGCCACCGCATGCGCGGGAACCTACGCAGGCGCCGCGACCCGGGCGGCGTATCTCGCGGAGCTCGGGGTCACCGCGATCGAGCTCTTGCCAGTCCAGGAGACTCCCAACGATCGCAACGACGTCGATCCCGCGAGCGCCGGCGGCGACAACTACTGGGGCTACTCGACGCTCGCCTACTTCGCCCCCGACCGCCGCTATGCCTGTGACCGCTCGCCCGGTGGCCCGACCCGCGAGCTGCGCGAGATGGTGCACGCGTTCCACGACCGCGGGATCAAGGTCTACATCGACGTCGTCTACAACCACACCTCCGAGGGCGGGGGCGGCTCGCTGCTCTCGCTGCGCGGGATCGACAACGCCGGCTACTACCAGCTCGATCGCGAGGGGACCGGCTACACCGACTCCAACGGCGTCGGTGCCGACGTGGCCGCCGACAAGCCGCTCGCGCGTCGATTGGTGCTCGACTCGCTGCACTACTGGCGCGACACGCTCGGCGTCGACGGCTTCCGATTCGATCTCGCGCCGATCCTCGGCAACGTCTGTGGGCCAGGCTGCTTCCGGTTCGAGCCCGGGTTCCCGGCCCAGATCGCGGCCGAGCTCGCACGGCCCCGCGACGGCGGCGACGGTGCCGATCTGATCGCCGAGCCCTGGGGGGTCGTTCCCGGGAGCTACCAGGTCGGCCAGTTTCCGGCGGGGTGGTCGGAGTGGAACGATCGGTATCGCGATCTGCTGCGCCAGGATCAGAACCAACGCGGCATGGTCGCGGTGACGCCGGGCTGGCTGTCCGCGCGCGTGGCCGGCTCGTCCGAGCTGTTCCGCCACGATGGCAGGTCGCCCGCGTCGAGCATCAACTACCTCGTGTCGCACGACGGTTTCACGTTGCATGACCAGTACGCGTGCAATGCGTCGAACAACCACCAGGTCTGGCCGTACGGTCCCTCGGACGGCGGCAGCACCGACAACAAGTCGTGGGATCACGACGGCGACGCGGGGGCGCAGCGCCAGGCCGCACGCACCGGGCTCGCACTGCTCGCGCTGTCGCAGGGCGTTCCGATGATCACCGGCGGCGACGAGCGGCTGCGCGGTCAGCGCTGCAACAACAATCCATACAACCTCGACTCGCCCGCGACCTGGCTCGACTGGAGCAGCCCCGAGCCCACGTTCACGACGTTCGCGCGCCGGCTGTTCGCGTTTCGGTCCGCGCATCCCGCACTCCGGCTCGCCGACTGGATCGAGCCGGCCCAGGTGGCGTGGAGTGACGACGCCGGCAATGTCGCCTCCGCCGCGTATCTCGACGACGCGGCGAAGCCCGTGCTCGCTTGGCGGCTCGATGGGGCTGCGCTCGGCGATCCCTCGCCCGCGCTCTACGTCGCTTACAACCGGGGAGCCCAGGGGATCGCCGTGGTCCTCCCAGCGCCACCTGCGGGTACCTCGTGGTACCGCGTCGCCGACACCGGCGCGTGGATGGAACCGCAGGCCAACATCGCCCCGCCCGGCACCGAGGCGCGGATGGGCACGGCACGCTACGATCTCGAAGGCCGCTCGCTCGCGCTGTTCGTCGCGCGCTAACCACACCGTATCGCCGGCGCGTCACCACGCGCGGTCCAAGTCGCCGAACCCGAAGTGGATCCGACTGGCTCGAAGCGTGCACGAGCTTCGCCTTGATGCACTCCATCACGATCGCGGTCGCATTCGCCATCGCGGTCACGGGGTGCGCGCCACCGCTGCGCCCTGCGCCGCTCCCCCCGATCGAGCCGGCGAATCTGATGAGCGCGGAGGACTATTCGACGCGCGTCGGCGGACTCCGGGCCACGCTCGCGCGCAACGGGGTCGAGCTCGATACGATCCCCGTGATCCGGACCTGCGCCACGGATCATGGCCCGCAAGACAAATGCATCCGCTGCGAGGTCGCGAGTCGTTCCGACACGGCCAACGTCGATCCCGAGATGATCGATGGGGTCGCGATCGCGTTCGGGATGTACCCCACCACCATGATCGCGGCAGCGAAGCTGGAGCACGTCGCGCTGTGCCGCACGATCCGCTACGAGGGCAAGGAGTCCGAGTCGGGGCCCCCGCAAGGGGGACCCCTCGCCCAAGGTGGTTTCGGTCCTCAGGACGCGGACCGAAACCGATCGGCTGGCTCGGGGCCGGCAGGCGTCGCGGTGATCGGGGACCATCGGCTGCTCGTCAGCATCGAGCACTTCGTGGGCAAGCGGCACGACCTGTACGACTTCTTCACGATCGAGGAGGTCGTGCATCACGAGCTATTTCACCTGCTGGACCACGAGACGCTCGGCGAGCGCGCGGAGCACGACCCCCAGTGGCAGGCGCTCAATCCCCGAGGGTTTGAATATCGCGATCCGTCCACCGCCCAGGACCGGCCGCGCGGCTTCGTCGATGGCTACGCCACGACGAACGAGACCGAGGATCGCGCGAGCGTGTTCGAGTTCTTGCTCGGCCACCCCACGAAGCTGTGCGAGCTCGCCCAGGCTGATCCGGTGGTCGCGGCCAAGACCGCGGTCGTGTGGGAACGGGTGGCTCGCATCGTCGGCGACCCGTTCCTCCACAGCCACGCCCCCTGTGTCGGCTGGCTCCGCAGCAGCACGATGCTGCCCAAGCAGCTCGGCCCGGCGCCCCCGGAGGGGCCCGCGCGCCGATCGATCCTCGGCAAGATGCGTTAGCCGCGGTTGGAGAGCCGGGCGATCGCGTCGGCGACGTCGAGCAGTGAATACGTGGCATAGCGTGGCGCAGTGGACCGCTCGTTGGTTTTTTCGGCCGGTCGGGCCGGGGCGTCTGGTACAGCTGCGGCCCATGCGAAGCGCAGGACTCTGGCTGGTGCTCGTGGCGTGCGGAAGCTCACAGCCGGTCGTCCCGGATGCGGGCCCGGGGACGGTGGACGCCGCGGTGGACGCCCCGGAACAGCTACCGGACGCGAGCGACATCGTCGATGCCCCTGAGCCGCCCGGCACGCCGAGCTGGACCCGGCAGTTCGGCGGCTCGGCTGCGGACAGCCTGAGCGCGGTCGCGCTCGCGAGTGACGGCGGGATCGTGCTCGCGGGGTTGTCGAACGGCATGGTGGACCTCGGCGGCGGCGCGATCGGCGGGGTCGGCGAGCAACGCGCGATCATCATCGCCAAGCTCACCGCCACCGGCGAGCACGTGTGGTCGCGCGCGCTGCCGATCGCGAGCAGCTTCAGCGAGTCTGCGCCGGCGGTCGCGATCGCGGTGAACCTCGCGGACGACACGATCTACCTCGCGACCGGCGCGACCGCCGCGAGCGTCGACGTCGGCACCGGCGCGCTGCCTCGGCTCGGCGGGATCGATCTGCTGCTGGTCAAGCTCGCCTCCGACGGCACCGTGAGCGCCGCCCGGCGCCTCGGGGGCACGCTCGCGAACACGGGGGCACGCGATCTCGCGCTCGACACGGCCGGCAACCTGTACGTCGCGGGCGGGGTCGCGCCGCTGCACGGCGGCGGCGGAAGCTCGGCCACGATCGATTTGGGGACCGGCGCGATCACCGGCACCGGCACGCACGACGCCTGGATCGCGTCCTTCGATCCGGCGCTCGCGAGCCGCTGGAGTCGCAAGCTCGGCAGCCCGACGTTTCCGATCGGCATCAGCGCCGACGCGATCGCGATCGATCCAGCCGCCCAGCGGGTAGTCGTCTGCGGCTCGTTCAACGGCACGGTCGATCTGGGCGGCGGCGCGCGGACGGCGGCCGGCACCCACCGGGACATCTACCTCGCGACGCTCGCGCGCAGCGACGGCGGGTACGTGGCGGATGCGATCCTGGGCGGCACCGGCGACGAGGACTGCGCCGATCTCGCGATCGCCGGCACGTCGCGCGTGGTGGCCGGATCATTCGCGGGCACGCTGACGATCGGCGGCGTCTCGCGGACGGCGATCGGCTTCCACGACGCGTTCGTCGCGAAGCTCGACGGCGACTCGGCCACGTTCGTGACGAGCTTCGGGGCATTCCAGAAGTCCGCGGGCGTCAACGCGATCACCGGGTCCGGGCTCGCGGGCGGCGGGTTCGGCGGGACGATCGATCTGGCCGGCACGCCGCTCACGGCCGCGATGTTCGGCAGCGGGTTCGCCGCGCAGCTCGACCCGGCCGGCGCCGCTGCGTGGGCGGCCCGGCTCGTCGATCAAGGTGGCGGCCGCGTGCTCGCGGTCGCCGACGCTCCGGGCGGCGCCGTCGTGGTCGGCTCGTACGAGGGCGCGCTGCTGATCGACGGCGTGCAGGTCTCGAGTCACGGGTTCACGGACATGTTCGTGGCGCGCCTCGCGCCGTGACCGCTGCCGCTCAGGGGACGGACAGCCGGGCGATCGCGTCGGCGACGTCGTGGCCGAGCTCGTCGAGCCGGTGCAGATCCGCGAGCGCACGGGCGCGATCGCCGCGCTGCTCGTAGAGCGTGGCGCGGTTGTGCAGCGCCTTGGCGTAGGTGCTGTTCAGCTCGAGCGCGCGGTCGAGGTCCCGGAGCGCCTGATCGTCGCGGCCGGCGAGGTGATGGAGCCAGCCGCGGTTGCAGTACAGCGTCGGGTCGCCCGGCTTCGCGGCGAGCGCGCGATCGAAGCGCTCGATCGCATCGTCGTGACGTCCGAGCTCGCCGAGCGAGAGCGCCTCGCCCGCGTACCAGTCGGCATTCGGGGGTTGACCACTCGCGAGCACCAGGCTCTGCGCGGTCGCGAAGCTCTGGGCTGCCCGGTCGAGCGCGCCGAGCCTGAACGCGAGTCGCGCGCAGCGCTCGTGGAGCCCCGCGTCCTCGGGTTCGAAGTGAGCGGCCATGCTCGCATCCACGAAGGCGCCTTCGAGATCACCGGTCGTGGCGCGCAGGATCGAGCGCGCGATCCGCAACGGGACCGAGTCCGGCATCCCTTCGAGCGCGGCATCGAGGTCGGCGAGTGCGCCGGGGTTGTTGCCGAGCGCCTTGCGAGCGAGGTGCCGGTTGTAGAACGCGATCGGGGAGGGCTCGCCGGCGGCGAGGTCGCGCGTGAAGCTCGACTCGGCCGCGGCGACGAGTCCGGCCTGGAGCTCCGCCTTCCCCTTGTCGAAGTACAGTTCGGGGAAGTGAGGCTCGACCGCGAGGCCGCGCTCGAAATCACCGATCGCCTGGGCGTACTGCGCGAGCGCGTAGTGGGCCCGCCCGCGACCGACGAGGTGGCTGGCCAGCGGCGAGCTCGCACTCGCGATCAGCTGGGAGTACTCCTCGATCGCGAGCGCGTGATCGCCCGCGTCGTGGGCGGTCTCGGCAGCGACCTCCGCGATGACGACCTCCGAAAGATCGACGTAGATCTCGACGGTGCCGTCCGCCCTGAGGAACGCGTGGTCACCGAGCTGGAGATCCGGTCGCGCAGCCCGCGGCGTCGGAGCCGGCCGCGTGGTGGGCTGCTGGTTCCGCCTGGGTTGCGCGGGCCTGGCCTTGGCGCGGGGCTTGACCGCTGCAGGTCGGGACTTCGCGCCGGCGCTCGGCTTGCGTTTCGGCGGCTTCGCTCGCGGCTTCGGCCTGGCGTTCGGAGGCTTCGCCCGAGGCTTCAGCCTGGCCCTCGGCGGTTTCGCCGGCGGCTTGGGCCCCCGCGCTCGCTTCGGGGCTGGCTTGCTGGCTCGCTTCGCCATCTCAGATCACGTAGCAATCCGCGTCGGTCTCGACCAGCCGGCCGGAACGATCGTCGTGCATGGCCAGAGGTCCGTTCAGAAATTGTCCTTCCACGAGCGGATCGCAGCGAACACGCTCACCGGATCGCCCGCCGCGCCACGCGCCGTCGCCGCGGCGATCACCGCGGGTTCGGTGACGCGGAGGAACGGGTTGGTCGCCCGTTCGAGCGCGATGGTCGAGGGCGTCGATGGCTTCGGGATCGTGGTGGCGCGCTGGTGGATGGCGGCGTTGTCGGGCTCGACGGCCGCCGCGAAGCGGAGGTTTCCCGCGGTGTATTCGTGGCCGAAGTAGACGCGCGTCTCGCGGGGCAGCGCGGCGAGCCGTG
This sequence comes from Deltaproteobacteria bacterium, assembly GCA_018262455.1. Next base: position 12,143 of record JAGSPR010000013.1, read on the forward strand.
ACAGCGACGCATGCATCATCGCGGCATCGCCTTCGAACAGCCGGCCGCAGCCGGCACCGAACAGCGTGTCGCCGGTGAACGCGGCGCCGTCGATCATGAACGTGATCGCGCCGAGCGTGTGGGCTGGATTGTGGATCACCTGTCCGATCGAGCCGCCGAGCGAGAACGGCTCGCCATCGGCAAGCCGGTGGGTGGCGCCCGCGACCCTGGCAGCGTCGTGCACGCCGACGACGACCTCGGTCCCGGGGTGCGCGGCCACGAGCCCTGCGATGCCGCCGACGTGATCATGGTGATGGTGGGTCGCCCAGATCGCGACGAGCGTGACCTGCTCGGCTGCGAGCGCCGCCTCGACCGGCGCCGCCTCGCCGGGGTCGACGACCGCGGCCCGTCCGGTCGGTTCATCGATCACGAGGTATGCGAAGTTGTCCTTGAGGCAGGGCACCGAGACGATTCGCATGGGCCCGAACCTACCCCCGTTCATCTACCAGAAGCGACGGTTCGTCGGACCGGAGCTACCGCGGGCGGGAGCGCGGCGTTACGGTCTCGTGGTGATGAACGCGATCGTGTTGCGGGAGCACGGTGGTCCCGAGGTGCTGCACCTCGAGCAGCTGCCGGTGCCCGAGCCAGGCCCAGGCGAGGTCCGCGTCCGGATCCGTGCGGTCGCGCTCAATCACCTCGATCTCTGGGTGCGCCGAGGCGGCCCGGCGTTTCACCTGACGTATCCGCACCTCCTCGGCTCGGACATCGCGGGCCTCGTCGACGCCGTCGGCCCTGGTGGTGAGCTGGTCGCGAAGGTCGGAGACAAGGTCATCGTGCAGCCGGGGTCATCGTGTGGGCGGTGCGCGGCGTGCCTGTCGGGGCACGACAACCTGTGCCGCCACTACAAGATCCTCGGCGAGAACACCCAGGGTGGATACTGCGAGTACATCGTGGTGCCGGCGGTCAACCTCGCGCCGTATCCGGAGCGCCTCGACTTCGCGCACGCTGCGGCTTCGATCCTGACGTTCATGACCGCCTGGCAGATGGTCGTGCACAAGGCGCGGGTCACCCCGGGAGACACCGTGCTCGTGCAGGGGGCTGGCTCCGGCATCGGCGTCGCCGCGATCCAGATCGCGAAGCTCTACGGTGCGCGCGTGATCGCGACCGCGGGGACCGAGTCCAAGCTGACGCACGCCCGCGCGCTCGGGGCGGATGTGGCGATCAACTACCAGACCGCCGACTTCGTGGCCGAGTGCCGCGCGCAGACCGCCAAGCGTGGCGTCGACGCGGTGATCGAGCACGTCGGCGGCGACGTGTTCGCCGGGAGCATCAAGGCCGTGCGCAACGGCGGGCGGATCGTCACCTGCGGCGCGACCGCGGGCTTTCATCCCGCGATCGACCTCCGCCACATCTTCTTTCGCCAGATCGAGATCCTCGGCTCGACGATGGCGAGCAAGGCGGATCTGCTCGCCGTGCTCGGCCACATCGCAGCGGGACGGCTCGAACCGATCGTGCACCGGGTGTTGCCGCTCGCGCAGGCGACCGAGGCCCACCAGCTCCTCGAGACGCGGTCCGCGTTCGGCAAGGTGGTGCTCGAGCCATGACCGCCGTGCTGTCACTCCGCGGGCTCGGCAAGGACTACGGGGCGCGCACCGCCGTCGGTGCGGTCGATCTCGAGGTCCAGCGCGGCGAGTGTCTGGGGCTGCTCGGACCCAACGGGGCCGGCAAGACGACCACGATCTCGATGGCCTGTGGCGTGATCACTCCGAGCCGTGGGGCCGTCGCGATCGGCGGGATCGATCTGGCGCGCGATCCCTACGCCGCGAAGGCCAAGCTTGGCCTGGTTCCGCAAGAGCTGGCGATCTACGAGGAGCTGTCCGCGACCCAGAACCTGCGCTACTTCGGGTCGCTCTACGGGCTCGCCGGCAAGCGGCTCGCCGGCCGGATCGCCTGGGCACTCGACGTGGTGGGGCTGCGCGATCGCGCGGTCGAGCAGGTCAAGCGGTTCTCCGGCGGCATGAAGCGAAGGCTGAACCTGGCCGCCGGGCTCCTCCACGAACCCGAGCTGCTGATCCTCGACGAGCCGACCGTTGGCGTGGATCCGCAGAGCCGCAACCACATCTTCGAATCGATCCGCGCTCTGCGAGGGATGGGCATGACCGTCATCTACACGTCTCACTACATGGAGGAGGTCGAGGCGCTCTGCGATCGCGTGGCGATCATGGATGGCGGCACGATCGCCGCGACCGGCAGCATCGCGGAGCTTGTCGCGGTGCACGCCGGCAAGGGCCTCGAGCTCGAGCTCGCCGGCAGTCTCGAGATCACCGCCCTTGCGGCCGCGGCCGCGGCGCACCACGGCACGGTCCAGCGCGACGGCCACGTGCTGCGCCTGCTCGCCACCGGTGGGCTCGCGCCGATGATCGCCGCGATCGAGGCCTGCGGCGCGACGATCGCGCGGATCGAGTCTCGCGAGGCGAACCTCGAGACCGCGTTCCTCGCGCTCACCGGCAAGACGCTGAGGGACGAGTCATGATCGGCGCGGCGATCCGCAAGGATGTCTGGCTGCTGCTGCGCGACCGCGGCGCGCTGATCAGCCTGTTCTTGCTGCCGATCATCTTCATGATCGCGTTCGGCTCGATGTTCAACAACTCGAGCGATGGCAAGCCACGCCCGATCGCGGTCTGGTATGCGCCGGGCGACCAGCGGGGCGCGGCGATCGCGAAGACGCTCGACGAGACCCCGGGGTTTCGCACCGAGCTCGCTGGCTCGGCCGACGTGGTCCGCCAGCGGGTCGCGACCGAGGAAGTCGGCGCCGGGCTCGTGGTCCCGGCGACGGGCCCGATCGAGCTGTCGATCGATCTCGGCGCCCCGGTCCAGGTCCGTGGTCCGCTGCAGGGCGCGCTGACCAGCGTGGTCATGCGGGCGAGCTCGTCGATCCCGATCGACAAGCTCCCGCCGATGGTCGAGGCCAGGACGCCGCCGGGCCTCGCGCGCCCGCTCGCGGAGATCACGCCATTCCAGGTCACCGTGCCGGGGAACGCGGTGCTGTTCGGGTTCTTCATCGCGCTCACGGTCGCGATGGCGTTCGTCGGCGAGCGCAAGACCGGCACGTGGCGGCGGTTGCTCGCGGCGCCGGTCCCGCGGTGGAAGGCGTTGCTCGCGACGCTGGTGCCTTACTACCTGGTCGGCCTGACCCAGCTCGGGTTCCTGTTCGGGGTCGGCATCGGCGTGTTCGGGATGCGGATCGCGGGCTCGATCCCTGCGCTCGTCGTGCTGTCGATGTCGGTCGTGCTGTGCGCGGTGTCGCTCGGCCTGCTGTTCGCCGCGGTCGCGCGGACCGAGAAGCAGCTCGGCGGGATCGGCTCGGTGGTGCTGCTCGTGATGGGCATGCTCGGCGGCTGCATGTTCCCGCGGCTCATGATGCCGGTGTTCATGAAGCAGCTCGGGCTGTGCGTGCCGCACGGCTGGGCGCTCGACGCGTACTACAGCGTGCTGGTCCGCGAGGGCACGTCGCTCGCCGACATCGCGCCGTCGATCTTCGCGATCCTCGGGTTCGCGGTGGTGTTCGCCGGTGCCGGCATCGCGCTGTTCCGGTTCGAGCGCTAGGGGATCGCATCCAGCACCGCATGCGAGGAGCGTGGGGTACCCGACATCTGTTACACCGTCGCTGCAATCTTCCGAGTCGATCGCGGCCTTCGAGGCTCAGAGACGCTCTGGGAGGCGCAAGATCCCGGGCGGGTGTTGTCATGAACCCTTGCTCATCGGTGGCCAACCGTTTAACAGTCCCCCCCACGATCTGCGGGGTAGACCGCAGTCAAGGAGAATGAACATGGCAGACGGAAGACGTCCCGGTGGTTTGACTGCACTCGCGGTCCTCAATTTCGTGTTCGCTGGCCTTGGCCTCCTTGGCCTCCTGGCAGTGCTCGCGCTGCTCACGGCCGCAGATGTCGCCTCGGGCGGCAAGCTGGATGGCGGCGAGATCAGCAAGGGCGTCATCTATGCCGCGTTGATTCTCGGCGTCGTGCGCATGGCCATCCTGCTCACCGCAGGCATCGGCTACATCAAGATGAAGCGGTTCCTCGGCCGCACGCTCGGCAACGTGTACGCGATCCTCGCGATCGGCGACACCGTGCTCGGCCTGACGCTGCTCAAGTCGGGCTTCGGGCTCGGCGCGATCATCGGGCTCATCTACCCGGTGCTGACGCTGGTCCTGGTGAACACGACGTTCAAAGACGACCTCGTTAACTGAGTAGACGCACTTCTCGTCGACCAATCGCGGCGCTGCGAGCTTGACCGCTCGCGCGCCGCACTTGCGTGGGGACACCGATGATTCGTCAGGCTCACCTCAAGCTGATCGCGGGACATTCCGTACGCCACGGCATTCGTGGCGGTGCGGGTCTCGTTTCGCTGTTCCTCACACTCGTCATCGGGCTCGTGCTCGCGAGCATCGTGATCTCACCGCTCGATGCCGTCGATCAGCAGATCGAGCGGATGGACCGGAGCGAGACCGGCGGGCACATGACCGAGGCCGACAAGGCGGAGGCCCGCCAGCGGGTCAACCTCGAGGTCGTGAGGATCGCCGGCAAGGCGATCAACTGGGTCGTCGAGCCGTCCTCGGAGCAACTCGACTACCTGACCTCGCAGCAGCCGGCGATCGTCTCGGCGATCCTGGTGATGCTGTTCCTCGTGACGCCCCTGTTCGGCTGTCTTTCGGGGTTCAACCAGACCTCCGGCGATATCGGATCCAAGGGGCTCCGGTTCCTGCTGATCCGGACCGAGCGCCAGAACATCTTCATCGGCAGGTTCATCGGCACGTACCTGTTCGCGGCGCTGGTGAACCTCGCCTTGTTCCTGATCCTCGCGCTCTACATGGCCGCCAAGGTCAAGGTCCATCCCTCGGGCGACATGGTCCTCTGGCTCGGCCAAGGCTACCTGCGGGTCATGCTGTTCACGGCGCCGTACATCGCGATCTGCGCATGGGTGTCATGCGCGATCGATTCTCCGTTTGGCTCGCTGGTCATCGCGTTGATGGCGGCCTACATGTTCCCGTTGATCGTCGGCCGGGGCGCGTCGCTGTACGCCAGCGTCGGCTACCTCAACTACCTCACGCCGTGGGGATGGAAGTACTGGCTGCTCGAGCCGGTCGCCTCCGCTCACTTTCTCGGCGCGGCGATCGCCATGCTGGCGTTCTGCGCCGGCTTCCTGTTCCTTGGCTTGCGCTACTTCAAGAAGCGAGACCTATGACCGATCAACCGCATCGCGCCGAGGCCGCCTCGGGTTCCGCACCGGCGGTCAGGATCCGCAACGTCACGAAGACGTTCGGCGCTCAGAAGGCGCTCGACGATGTCAGCTTCGACATCCCGAGCGGGACGGTGTTCGGCTTGCTGGGCCCCAACGGCGCCGGCAAGACGACGCTGTTCTCGATCATGGCGAACTTCCTCAAGCCTGCCTCCGGCTCGGTCGAGGTCCTGGGGATCAACGTCAACAACATCGGCGACCTCCAGGGGCGGCTCTCGATCCTGCCGCAGGACGCGCTGTTCCAGGCCAACGTCCCGGTGCGTGAACAGCTCGAGTTCTTCGCCTTGCTGAGCGGGATGACCAAGCAAGCCGCTGCCGACGAGACGACTCGCGTGCTGACGATGGTTGGCTTGCTCGATGCCCAGAAGAAGAGCGCGCGCGCGCTGTCTCACGGCATGACGAAGCGGCTCGGCATCGCCCAGGCGTTCATGGGCTCGCCCGAGGTCATCGTGCTGGACGAGCCCACCGCCGGTCTCGATCCGGTCAACGCGGCGGCCGTGCGCAAGCTGGTCGCCGACATCAAGACCAAGGCCAGGGCGACGCTGATCATCTCGTCGCACAACCTGGCCGAGATCCAGGAGATGTGCGCGGCCGTCGCGATCCTGAACAATGGCAAGCTCGTCGAGTACAAGTCGATCGCCGAGCTGACCCAGGCCACCGGCGTCGTGCGCATGACGTTCGGTCGCAAGCTTGCGGAGCTCGAGTGGGCGCAGCTGCGGGGCCTACCGGGCGTCGGGACCGTCGAGGTCGACACCACGAACGAGTACTCGATCGAGTTGATCCTCGCGGCCGGGCAGACCTCCGATCTGCTGATCGGCACCCTGGTGTCCTCGCTGGCGCAGGCCGGGCTCGTGCCTCGCTCTGTCAAAGAGGGCGCTTCGCTCGAGGAGAAGTTCCTCGAAGCGACCAGCAAGAAGGACTAGCTGGCGAGCTGCGTGCGGAGGAACGCGAGCACGCGGGCGAGCGCGGCGGCGGTCGGATGTTCGGGACGGTCGACTCGATGATGCGTGAGCACCGAATGGGCCATCCGCGGAACGCCCTGGGCGTTGCCCGCGCTCGAGTCGATCTCGATCGCCAGGAAGCGGTCGCCGAGCTCCTCGCGCAGGCGATCGAAGCGTTCGGCCGGGACCATCGGATCACCGGTGAACCGAAGCCCGAGCACGCACTGGCCGGCGGCGGCGCGCTGCTTGACCCGCGCGAGCGTCTCCGCGTCGAGGCCGAGGTCGCGTTTCTGGGCACGCGTCGCGGCGAACGGTAGCGAGGGCTGGCTCAGCACGGGGGCGGTGACGATGTCGTCGACCATCATGGCGAGCGCGAAGCCGCCGGTCAGGCACATGCCGATCGCCCCGACACCCGGGCCACCGCACTCCGCGTGGGCGAGCCGCGCGAGCGCGCGCAGCCACACCGTGATCGGGCTGGTCCGCCCGGTCGCCCACACCGTGAACTCGCGTGACACGCACGCCCGCGCGAGCGTCTGCACGACGTACCCGTTGCTCAGCGGTCGGCCCGGCGTGCCGATCAGCGACGGCAGGTAGACGCGGAACCCCTCGGCCGCGACGAGCCGGGCAAAGTCGATGACCGCCGGGTAGAGGCCCGGGGCCTCGTGCATGACGATCACCGCTGGCCCTGCTCCCGTGCAGTAGACGGTGCGGGTCGCTGGCCCATCGTGCCCAGGCAGCGTGATCGTCCGCTCCTCGAGCCCGTCGAGCGCGCCCGTCACGGCGAGAACGCGAGGTTCTGGCCGAGCGCTGGCACGCAGGACACGCCTCCGCGCAGCTCGGCATCGATGGCGCGCGCGAGCTCTCGCCCCTCGGCGATCGCCCACACGATCAGCGACGCGCCGCGATGAGCATCCCCCGCGCAGTACACGCCAGGCACGTTGGTCGCACCGCGGGTGTCGACGGCGATGTTGCCGCGCGGATCGAGCGCGAGTCCGAGCTCGGACACCGCCGAGCCTGCGTCGGGGCCCGTGAAGCCGAGCGCGAGGATCAACGTGTCGACGGGGAGGGTGACCTCGCCATCGAGGTCGACCAGCTTGCCGTCGCGCGGCTCGACGTGGGCGCCGTGCAACGCCGCGAGTCGGCCGTCAGGACCCGCGGACAGCCGCGTCGTGCGGAACGCGAACGTGCGCTCGCCGCCTTCCTCCTGCGAGCTCGAGGTCCGGAACACGAGCGGCCAGACCGGCCACGGGTTCGCCGCCGGGCGCGTGGCGGGCGGGGCAGGGAGCAGCTCGATCTGGGTGACGTGCGCAGCGCGCTGACGATGCGCGGTGCCGAGGCAGTCCGATCCGGTGTCGCCGCCTCCGAGGATCACGACCTGGTGACCGCGGACATCGTGGCGGGTCGACGACCGTTCGCTGGCGACCACCTGGTTCTGCTCGATCAGGTAGTCCATCGCCATCACCACCCCGGGCAGCTCGCGGCCGGGGATCGTCAGATCTCTCGGGCGCTGGGCTCCGATCGCGATCACGACGGCATCGTGCTCCGCGCGCAGCTGGGTCCACGTCGGATCGCGCCCCACCGTCACGCCGCAGCGAAACTCGATGCCCTGCGCCTCGAGGACCGCGAGCCGGCGATCGATGACGTGCTTCTCGAGCTTGAAGTCGGGGATGCCGTAGCGGAGCAGTCCACCGGGGCGCGCCGCGGCCTCGTACACGATCACGGTGTGACCCGCGCGATCGAGCTGGTTCGCGGCGGCGAGCCCCGCGGGGCCCGAGCCGACGACCGCCACGCGCTTGCCGGTCCGCACCCGTGGAGGCTGCGGCACGACCCAGCCCTCGGCGAACGCGCGCTCGGCGATCGCCTTCTCGATCGATTCGATCGTCACCGGTGCGCCATCTATCGACAGCACGCACGCGGCCTCGCACGGTGCGGGGCACAGCCGGCCGGTGAATTCGGGGAAGTCGTTGGTGGTCGCGAGCCGACGGTGCGCGTCGTGCCAGCGATCGCGGAACACGAGATCGGCGAAATCGGGAATCGGATTGCCGAGCGGGCAGCCCTGGGTACAGAACGGCACGCCGCAATCCATGCAGCGCCCGGCCTGGGTGCGCAGCGCGTCGGACTCGAGCGGGCCCATGGACGACGGTTCGACCTCCCGCCAGTCCGCGATCCTCTCGGTGACCGCGCGCTTCTTGGGGAGCAGGCGGGTCCACTCGATGAAGCCAGTGGGCTTGCCCATCAGGTCCCCCCCCCTACGACCGTCAGGTGCCCGGGCGGGCGGGGCCTCGCGGCCGCGCGACGCGCCTGGAGGACGCGCTTGTAGTCGGTGGGCATCACCTTGACGAACCGCGCGACGAGGTGCTCCCAGTTGTCGAGCACCCGGCGGCCGAGCGGGCTGCTCGTGAACCGCACGTGGTCTTCGATCAGGCTGTAGAGCAGCCACAGATCACTCTCGTCGATCACCGACTCGAGCTCGACCATGTCGAGGTTGGTCCGCGCGCGCAGCGTCTGCGTCTGGTCGAACACGTACGCGGTGCCACCGCTCATGCCGGCCGCGAAGTTGCGTCCCACCGCGCCGAGCACCACGACCACGCCACCGGTCATGTACTCGCAGCCGTGATCTCCGACGCCCTCGACCACCGCGCGTGCGCCGGAGTTGCGGACCGCGAACCGCTCACCCGCGAGGCCGCACGCGAACAGATCACCGGAGGTGGCGCCGTAGAGCGCGACGTTGCCGACGATCACGTTGTGCTCGGGTACGAACCGCGAGCTCGCGGGCGGGTACACGATGATCCGGCCGCCCGACAGCCCCTTGCCGATATAGTCATTCGCGTCGCCGCAGAGCTCGAGCGTGATGCCGGGCGACAGGAAGCCGCCGAACGTCTGACCTGCCGAGCCGGTGAACCGGACGCGGATCGAGCTCTCTGGTAGGCCGCGCGCACCGTGGAGCCGCGCGACGTGCCCCGAGAGCACGGACCCGACCGCGCGCCTCGAGTTGTCGATGGGGAGCGCGAGCTCGACCGGCCGCAGACCACCGACGAGCGCCGGCTCGGCGCGCCGGATCAGATCGTGGTCGACGTGGTCGGAGATGTCCCACGGCTGCATGCGGGCGAATCGTCGCGGGCCTGCCACCGGCGGGGCCAGCACGGCCGACAGATCGATGAGCCGGGCCTTGGGCCGGTCGACGACGCGCTGGCGCAGCCGCTCGACGTTGCCGACGATCTCGTCGAGCGTCCGGGCACCCAGGCGGGCGAGCCAGGTCCGGACGTTCTCGGCGACGAACGTGAAGTACGCGATGACGTCCTCGGGCGTGCCGGTGTACTTCGCGCGGAGCGCCGGATCCTGCGTCGCGATGCCGACCGAGCAGGTGTTGAGGTGGCACTTGCGGAGCATCACGCAGCCGGTCGCGACGAGCGATGCGGTGGCCATCCCGAACTCCTCGGCCCCGAGCAGCGCACCGATGATCACGTCGCGCGAGGTCCGCAGCCCGCCATCGACCTGCACCCGGATCCGATCGCGCAGCTTGTTCGCGACCAGCACCTGCTGGGTCTCGGCGAGCCCGATCTCCCACGGCAGGCCGGCGTGCTTGAGGCTCGATAGCGGCGCCGCGCCGGTACCCCCTTCCATGCCGGCGATCACGACGCAGCCCGCCCGCGCCTTCGCGACGCCCGCGGCGATCGTCCCGACGCCGACCTCGCTGACGAGCTTGACGCTGATCCGTGCCGTGGGGTTGACGCAGGTCAGGTCGTAGACGAGCTGTGCGAGATCTTCGATCGAGTAGATGTCGTGGTGGGGAGGAGGCGAGATCAGCGTGACGCCCGGGGTCGAGCAGCGGACGCGCGCGATCCGTTCGTCGATCTTGTTGCCAGGGAGCTGGCCGCCTTCGCCCGGCTTGGCACCCTGGGCGATCTTGATCTGCAGATCATCGGCATTGACGAGGTAGTGCGCGGTGACCCCGAACCGGCCCGAGGCGATCTGCTTGATCGCGCTGCGCCGGAGATCGCCGTTCTCGTCGCGCTCGAACCGATGGGGCTCCTCGCCGCCTTCACCCGAGTTCGACTTCGCGCCCATCCGGTTCATCGCGATCGCGAGGGTCTCGTGGGCCTCGGCGCTGATCGAGCCGAACGACATCGCGCCGGTGACGAAGCGCCGGACGATCGCCTCGACCGGCTCGACCTCGGACACCGGGATCGGGGTGGTCTCCGTGATCTCGAGCAGGCCACGCAGCGTGACGAGCGCGTGATCCTCGTCGTCGCACAGCCGCTCGAACTCGGCGAACCGCTCGCGATCGCGGAGCCGGATGGCGGCCTGCAGCGTCGCGATCGTGGCCGGGTTCCACTTGTGCGGCTCGCCGCGCCGCCGCCATGCGTACTGGCCGCCGACGGGCAGCTCCTCGCCATGGACCGCTGCCGCGACGCCGAACCCGCGATCGTGGCGAACGAGCGCCTCGGCCGCGAGCTCGTCGAGGCCGACCCCGCCGATCCGCGATGGCGTGCCGGTGAAGTGACGCTCGACCAGCACGGGATCGAGCCCGACCGCTTCGAAGATCTGGGCGCCGCGATAGCTCTGGACCGTCGAGATGCCCATCTTCGACATGACCTTGCAGAGGCCTTCTTCGAGCGCGTGGACATAGCGCCCGATCGCCGCCGCCTCGGGGCCGGGCACGCGATCCTGGGCCACCAGGTCGCGCACGGTGTCGAGTGCGAGGTAAGGGTTCACCGCCGCGGCGCCGTAGCCGATCAGCAGCGCGACGTCGTGGACCTCGCGCGCCTCCGCGGTCTCGACCACGAGGCCGGCCTGCATCCGGGTGCCTTCTCGCACGAGGTGCTGTTGCACGGCCGACAGCGCGAGCACCGACGGGATCGCGACGTGCGCCGCGTCGACGCCGCGATCGCTCAAGATCAGCAGGTTGTAGCCATCGTCGATCGCGATCTCGGCCGCGCGCCGGAGCCGCGCGATCGCCGCCGCGAGCCCATCGACCCCGTCGGCGACCGGAAACACGATCGACAACGTGATCGGCTCGAACACACCTTCGCGGACCGCGCGGATCTTCGCGAGGTCGGCGTTGTCCATCACGGGGCCGCGGAGCCGGAGCTGGTGACACTGCTCGGGCGTCTCGTCGAACGTGTTGCCGTCGGGACCCATCGTGGTCTCGAGCGACATCACGAGCGCCTCGCGGATCGGATCGATCGGCGGGTTCGTGACCTGCGCGAACAGCTGGTGGAAGTACGCCGACAGGTTGGGCGCGTGCTCCGACAGCACCGCGAGCGGCGTGTCGGTCCCCATCGAGCCAGTCGGCTCCTTGCCATCGCGCGCCATCGGCTCGATCAGCAGGTTGATGTCTTCGTCGGTGTAGCCGTGCGCGCGCTGCTGCCTGGCGAGCTCGTCACCCTTGATGACCTCCGGCGGCGCCCCGGGATCGAGCTCCTCGATCTCGAACACGTTCTTGTCGAGCCACTTCTTGTACGGGAACCTGCCCGCGACATCGCGCTTGAGCTCGGCGTCATCGACGATGCGGCCCTCGGCGGTATCGACGACGAACATCATGCCGGGCTGCAACCGGCCCTTCGACTGCACGCGCTCGGGCGGGACGTCGATCACGCCGGTCTCCGAAGCGAGGATGACGCGGCCCTCCGTCGTGATCGTCCACCGCGCCGGCCGCAGGCCGTTGCGATCGAGCGTCGCTCCGACGAGCTGACCGTCGGAGAACACGATCGCCGCCGGCCCGTCCCATGGCTCGACGAGCGACGTCGCGTAGCGATAGAACGCCTTGCGATCGTCGTCGAGCTCGCTGCGCGAGTTGGTCCCCGCCCCGGGCACGGCGGGCGTGCCGCTCGCGCGCGTCGTGGGCTGGTTCTCCCACGCCTCGGGGATCATCATCATCATCGCGTGCGGCAGCGAGCGGCCACCGAGCGTCAGCAGCTCGACCATGTTGTCGAACTGCGCCGAGTCGCTCGTGGGTTTTCCAGGAGGCCCGGGCACGATGATCGGATGCAGCCGATCGAGCCCACCGTGGAACTTGGCGCTCTTGAGCTGGCTGCGCCGCGCCTGCATCCAGTTGCCGTTGCCACGCAGCGTGTTGATCTCGCCGTTGTGCGCGATGTAGCGGAACGGCTGCGCGAGATCCCAGGTCGGGAACGTGTTGGTCGAGAACCGCGAGTGCACCACCGCGATCGCGCTCGCGAGCTCGGGCGCGCGCAGATCGAGGAAGAACTGCGGCAGCTGGCGGGGCAGCAGCAGGCCCTTGTAGACGATCGTCTCGGTCGACATGCTCGCGACGTGGAAATAGCCGTCGGGATCCACGCCTCGCTCGCGCACGCGATTCTCCGCGAGCTTGCGGATCACGAACAGCGTGCGCTCCCACGCCGATGGCGGCACGCGCCGCATTCGCACGTAGATCTGACGGAACACCGGCATCACACCGCGCGCCGTCGGCCCGACGTGTGCCGGATCGACCGGGACGTCGCGCCACCCGAGGACGCGCTGGCCCTCCTCCAGGATCACCTGCGCGACGATCTCCTCGCACGCCGCTCGCGCCGCCGGATCCGGGGGCAGGAACAGCTGGCCGACGGCGAACCGCCGCCCTGGTGCGAGGTCGAGTCCGAGCCGCGCCGCCTCCTGGCGGAGGAAGCGATCGGGCAGCTGGATCAAGATCCCCGCGCCATCGCCGGTCTCGGGATCCGCGCCACAGGCCGCGCGGTGCGACAACCTGCGCAGCACCTCGAGCCCATCATCGATGATCTCGCGCGATCGCCGGCCCTCGATGTCGGCCACGAAGCCGACGCCGCAGGCATCTCGATCCATCCAGGGCTCGTATAGTGAACGCGACAAGATCAGGTCACTCCCGTCATGACCGACGGAGTCTAACGCGTCGCGTTAGTGGTTGCCAGCGTCCGCTTGGACTGAGGATCCTTCGCAGCGAGATCGGCCACCAGATCAGCCGCGTCGAGCCGCGTGAGCTGGTCTCCCGCGGTGCGGGCGTCGAGCACGTAGCCAGCGGACCCCGCGGGGATCGCGAGATCATCGCGCAGGACCGCGACCCAGGTCGGCGCGTTCGCCGCGGGGATCGCGGTCAGCTCGCCGTCGTGCTCGGAGGCGTGGAGTCGAGCGAGTCGCGCCAGCGTGGTCTCGCCGTCGCGGCGGCGGACCATGGCGATCCTGCCGTCCCGCTCGCGGATGTAGATGACGTTCGCGCGCGCCGCGGCATGGAGACACGCGACGTCCCACATCGTGGGCTGGGCGCCGGTCTCGATGAGATCCGCGAAGTCCTTGCCGAGAGGCGCGAGTGACGCTCGGTGGCTACCGACCGCGATCACCGAGCGACCGCCGAGGATGACGAGATCGCCGAGACCCCGATCGATGACCGCACGGGCGAACCGCCGCTTGGACTCGGCGCGCGCGATCAGCTCGGACCGCGTGGCGAGGACGATCGTCGCGATCACATCAGGACGCAACGGCGCGCGCAGGTCGGGCATGCTCCACGAGCGGAGCACCTGGCCCTTCGGGATCACGACCCGGCGCGGCCAGGCGACCTCGCGCTTCGCCACGTGAGCGGCGAGGGTGAGCAGCAGACCTGGTGCTCCTCGGGGCATCCCGCGCTGCACCGTCTCGAGCACTTCGCCGAGCGCCTCGGGCTGCTTCGCGCAGGTCACGCGGACGAGGTGATCGGCCCGTCGCAACAGCTCGGCCGGTCGTTCTGCGAGCCGCGCCGCGGCGGCTCGCGCATCACCGGCTCGCAACGCGCCCTCGATGGGCCCCGCCCACGGCGAGACCCGGACACAGCTGTCCGTGATCCGGACACTCGGCATGGCCTGGATGCGCTCGGTCAAGGCTTGGCCAAAACTCGAGGTCGCGACGTTCGTGCCGCGGACCGCCGCGAAGGCGAGCGTCGCTGCCGGCAGCTTCGCGGCGTACTCGAACGGATGCAGGCGCTCGCCGACGCGCTTCCACAGGCCCTGGTGGCGCATCATGTCCTCGAGCATCTCGCCGGCGGCTTCGCCGGGGACGACCAGGGGCCCGGGCGCCAGCCGCTCGAGCGCCTCGAGCACGGCACGACGCAACCCGCGGCTCACCGAGCGCAGCCGCATCGGCTCGACGAGCGACGGATCCGCACCCATCAGCACGCTGGCCACGCGCAGCACGTCGGTCGCGGTGCGTAGATGCCCCTGCGTCGTGCGCACCATCGCCGAGCGATCCGGAGCCACGATCCAGAGCCGGGCGAGCGCGATCGCCATCGTCTCCTTGATCGGGATCCGCTTGGGCAACCAGGTCGCAGCCTTCGGCCCCATCGTGTCGATCACGGTCTCGATCTCGGAGCGGTCATCCTTCGACAGTGGGGTGGCGCGCGCCAGCAGCCGTTCGAACCGCTCGCGCGCGACCCCGGCCACATCGAACGCGAGGTAGATCAGCCGGAGATCGCCGTCGTGCTGGGTCACGCGATCGGCGGCGTGCTCACTGGTGGGCGGCTGCACGAAGGGATCGCCGGGCGCGATCCGGCGGTGACAGATCGGACAGCCCGCATACGAGCCGCCCGCCCAGCACGTCTTGCAGACGAGGTGGCCACACGGGTCGAGCGCACCGACCGGCTTGACCTCTCCGCACCACGGGCAGGGCTGGTTCGGGCACGTCAGGAGCCAGCTCGACACCCGCCGCAGGTAGAGCGACGTCGGGTCACCCGGCGTCGCGTCGGGGAAATCGCGGGCCAGCGGCACCTGCGGACGACGCGCGCCCAGCGTCTTGCCGAGCGTCTCGAGCATCCAGTTGCGGAGGTCCTGGATCGTCTGGTTGGGCAGCCGCCGGATCGTCATCGCCAGGTCGAGGCTCATCACGAACCCGAGCTGGAGCAGCTGGTCCTCGAACCGATCGACATCGGCGTCCCGCGACGGCCTGGTTGCGGCCATCGCGACACGATCCGGATCCAGGACCACCGTGTGGGTGCGCGCCAGGAGGAGCGAACGGATCGGGTCCATGGGGCCGGGGAAAAAGTGGGCGGAGAGTGGATGCGCTACCGATACGGCAGAAGGAAGCACACCCGGAGCCGCCCGCCCCGAACGGTATCACGACTACTGTTCGGCGATCAGCGCCGCATCGCTCGCGACCATGTACTCGTGGTTCGTATTGGTGTCCCGGATCTGCGCGTAGATCCAGCCATCCGAGCGGAAGTGCGGGTAGAGCGCGTACTGACCGGGCGCAACGTTGGTGATCCGCTTGGTCTCCCCGGTGGCGAGCTCGAGCAGGTAGACGTTCGCGGCGCCGCTCGTCAGGTAGGGCTGAAACGCCGGGTCGGCGGCGTCGGTGAAGCCGAGCTCGACCGCGTCGGCCGCGGTGACGTAGTGGTGGTACGCGATCCAGCGCTCGTCGAACGAGAACGCGGGCTTGCCACCGCTCACACAATACCGAGCGACCTCGGGTGCGGTGACGGTGTACGACGCGCCGGACATCGTGGCGTTGACCTTGCGGAGCACGAAGCCGAGCTGGCGATCGTTGGGGCCGGCGACCCGCGAGATGATCATGCG
This sequence comes from Deltaproteobacteria bacterium, assembly GCA_018262455.1. The sequence goes on from JAGSPR010000013.1 coordinate 27,873, forward strand.
CGCCGACGGCGAGAGCACGGTGTCGCCCTCGAACGGTGTCTTGATCGAGACCTGCGGCTTGGACGTGAACTTGGTGCCATCGAACAGCATCGGGATGAACGACACGTAGCCGTTCGGGCCGAAGAACGTGTCCGGATCCCCAAGCGTCGCCTCATGGCCACCGTCGTCGGAGACGAACTCGCTGTCGATCGCGAAGAAGTCGCCGCCGAGCGCGCGACCGACGTGCTGGTAGAGCCCGATCGAGCTGATGTTCGAGCAGCCCGCCTCGGTCGTCGCGATCGCCGCGGGGTTCGACGTCAGCAGACTCATCGCGCAGACGTTGCGCTGGCCGCCCTGGAACACGAAGCCGGAGTTGTCGGGGAAGAACCCTGGATCGTAGAGCGCGCTGATCGAGACCGTGGTGCCGCGCTGCAGATCGTAGATGTACGAGCCGGGCACGTTGCGTACGCCGGCACCGATGAACCGCCCGTCGGCCGAGCTGCGCGTCCAGTACGACGTCGAGTACGTGACGTCGGCGAGCAGCCGCAGCCTGCCGCGCCCCGCGAGATCCCATCCCGCGCCGAACGGCTGGTCAACACCCAGCGGCACGTCGGCGAGGCAGGCCCGCGGATCGGTGGCGGCGCCGCAGCCGTGCATCGCCATCAGGTTCGTCTTGTTCAGCGCGCGCCAGCCGGCGGTCTTCATCGCCGCCACGTGCGCGCCGACGTCGCTCGAGGCTGCGGGGTCGCAACTGTTGGGCGGCGGGTCCTGGGGCAACGCCGCTTCGAGCTGCGGCAGCCCGCGTGCGAACCACTCGGCCACGAGGTCGAACTCGGCCTGGGTGAACTGGGGAACGGTGGTGCCGCGCGGCATCCCGACCTGCTTCTGGAACACCGCCATCTGCGCCGCCGCGTCGGCCCCGAACGCCTTGCGGAACGTGAACTCGAACCATGGCAGGCTCGTCGCGGTCGCGACCACCCCGAGCTTCTTGGTCTGGAAGTCCGAGGTCCCGACCGCGGGCATCGAGCGCATGCAGTCGATCATCGTGCGCGCGGACTCGGGCGACGACACCGCCAGATCGGTGATGCAGGTCGTCATCGAGGTGTCGGACAGCGCTCGCCAGTACGAGAGGTGCTGGCGGGTCATGCCGTGGCATTCGTTGCAGCTCTGGCGCGCGTTCGGCACGTTCGCGCCGAGCAGCTCGAGGGCCTTGGTCGCGAGCTCGGCATCGGGCAACGCGACCGGGTTGCGGAACACTGGTGCCACCTCCGCGTCGGGCATCGGCGGGTCGGGCGGGGCGTCGGGCGGCGTGGCGGAGTTACCGCCACAGGCAGCGGAGACGAGGGAGAAGACCAACACGAGGGCGCGGCGCATGCGGGCGCATCTAACCCCAAACTGCCCCCCTAGGGGGATCTCGGTCTCATGCGAGCCGCTAACAGTTGAGCGTGCGCCGTCTCACCTGTAAGCCCCCGAACCTCTGTACGTTGTTGCGCGTCGGGCGCATCGGGCGCATCCGTCCTTGGCGTCGCCCGCTGGTTTGACTCCGGGCATCCCTTTGGGAATACTCCGCGCTTAAACAATTCGGGGACATGGCCGTCCAACCGGTCCAAAGGAGACTCCAATGACTCGCAAGAACCTTCTACTGGCCTTCGGTTTCGCGACCGCGCTCGCTGCACCGGCCTGCGTGGTGAGTGGCAGAGGCTCGCTGCACGCGACCGGCACGACCTCTGCCGTGGTTTATCAGGAGCCGCCGCAGGAACAGGTCGAGACCGTCACCGTCCGCCCCGGCTTCGTGTGGATTCGCGGTCGCTGGGACTGGCAGAACGGCCAGTGGGCCTGGGTCGGCGGACGCTGGGAGCGCGAGCGCGTCGGATACACCCGGCAGCATGGCCACTGGGAGCGCCGCGGCAACGCTTGGCACTGGGTCGAGGGTCGCTGGGTCGGTGGTGCCGCGGTCGTCGATACCAGCAATGCGTCGGGCGGCGTCGTCGTCACGGGCGGCACGCATCCGGTCGGCCACGAAGGTCATCAAGGCCACGAGGGCCACGAGGGTCCCCCCGCGGGCGGGATCGTCGACGCGAGCAACGCTTCGGGCGGCGTCGTGGTCTCCGGCGGCACGAACCCGGCGTACCCATCCGCTGCACCGCCGCCTCCGCGCGCGGAGACCTCGGGCAAGAAGGCCGGCTTCGTCTGGGTGTCGGGTCACTGGGACTGGAAGGCCGGTCAGTGGGCATGGCTCGAAGGACACTGGGAGCGCGAGCGCGCCAACAAGGTCTGGACCCCGGGTCGCTGGGAGCTCCAGGGCGGTCGGTGGACGTGGATCGAGGGCAGCTGGACTGCCGGCGGGCCCGTCGTTCGCGATCACCGCTAGACCGTCACAGCAGCAGCTGCCACATCGTGCGCAGCTGCAGCTCGGGCTTGCTGGTCAGCCGGGTCGTCGGATCCTCGCCGGTGAGCTTCACCAAGCCGACATCGGTCGCCCACTTCCAGGCGTGGCCTTCCCAGTAGTAGTTGAAGGCCGCGCGTCCCTCAAGTTGCTTGCGGGCGCCGATCGGCGCGACCGCGAGCCGGCCGGCGATCTGGACGTGTCCGGGCACGACGAAGATGCCAGGCTGCACCATCGCGCCGTACTGCGGGTCGGCGGACTTGAGCTTCATCGCATAGGCCCCGAGCTCGAGCCCGAAGCCGTGCACCTTCAGCATCGCGTCCGCTTCGAGCCCGTGGCTCAGGTTGTCGACCTTCGTATCCTCCTTGCCCGCGGCGAAGTTGGCGAGATCGATCTTGTAGCTGACGCCGAGCGCGAGCCGGAACGGACCGCCCTCGATGTCCGCCTCGGTGTAGCCGTTGACCTTGCCGACGTTCCAGCCGAGCCGCGCGACGATCGCGGGGCCGAGGTCGGACGGCACGGTGGTCGGTGGTGGCGTCGTGCAGGTGATCACGCCGCTCACCGCATTCTGCGTGCAGCTCGTCGTCACCACCGGGCGATCCGCGCCGCCGTTGAACCCGTTGAACACGCCGAGCACCCACTCGAGCCCCTCGGGTGACTTCTCGTAGTTGTCGTGGATCGCGATGCCGAGATCGCGCCCACCGCCGACGAACGCGGCCGTGTTCGCGCGTTCGTTGAATTCGCTGCCGAAGTCGGAGACCAGCTCCTGGCGGTTGAACGGTCGCTTCCACTGCCCGACGCGCAGCCACACGGGCTTGACCAGCCGGTGCTCGAGGAACACGTCCTTGACGAAGCTGAACGAGCCGAGATCGCCGAACGCGAGCTCGAGCTTGTAGCGCGTGGCGTCGCCGAACGCGTTGCCGTCGACCTGCAGCCGGGAGCGCGGGACCGAGAACCGCGAGGCGATCTCGCTCTTGTCCTGGGTCGCGGTGCGCGCCGACTCGAACCGGACCTGGGTGCGGAAGCTGGTGCGCAGCTGGAACGCGTGATCGGCCGTCGCGATCACGAGCCCCTTGTCGTAGCTGACCGACATCGCGTGGTTCGCCGGTGCGGGCGCGGGCGGTCCGGGCAGGGCCGGTGGCACGATCACCGGCGGTGGCGGCGTCGGGGTGGTTGTCCCCGGCTGGGTGGGCACCGGCGTGGTGGCCGACGGTGGAGGAGGCGATGGCTCGGGCGCCGGCTGCGCGAACGCGGGGTTCGCGAGCAGGAGCGTGGCCGTGACGACCAGACTTCGCATCGCGCGCGATCGTACGCTACTCGACGCGGACCTCGATCGTGCGGGTCGCATTTCCGCCGCGGTCACGTCGCAAGCATCAGAGAATTGCCGGGCCCGCCGCGGGGCGGTCATTGGCAGCGCGATCACGAGCAGTCTCTTCATCGTCCCTCCGTTCGAAGAAGCGTCAGCCAGCCTGATGCAGGGGCCGCGTGTTGTGACTGTGCAGCAACCTGACCTTCGATCGCGTTACATGCGGGTAACCCGTCGCGGTTCCCGGTTACACGTGCGTTACGCAGCACG
>JAGSPR010000389.1 GCA_018262455.1 Deltaproteobacteria bacterium
TCTCGATGGGAGCTTCGGTACCGCCGGGATCGCGCGCGTCAGCTTCATGAACGCCTGGCGCCCGGTCGCCGTCGAGACGCTCCTCGAGACGCCGGTTGCACTCGCGATCGGCCCCGACGGCGCACCCGTCGTGCTTGCGGAGAGCAGAGGCGCCGGTATCGATCTCTGGAATCCGCAGTTCAACCTCGGCCCGGGCGCGACGCTGGTCCGCCTTCGCCCCTGAGCCTCAAGACCGTGCGAGCCTGGACGCGCGATCGTGATGTCCATGCGCTACGCCCATCTCGCCCCCGAGGTCGTCCGGGAGACCATAAGTGCGACGCATGGATTGCTGGAGAGGTCGTCGCGACAAAGGTCGCTGTGCGCGTAGCCGAGGTCCCCACACCCGACGAAGGACCACGCGCCGAACCTCTCCCTCCGTCAGGCTACTTCTTGCAGTCCCACCCGTAGAAGCCGCGTTTGCCGGTGCGCATGTTGATCTGCGTCAGCGAGATCTGCGTCGCGGCGGAGACTTTGTTCGGATCGGCGAAGAGTCCGCTGGTGAATCGGATCTTCTTCGTCGCGGCGTCGAAGACGTAGTTGCCGCCACCCGATCCATCGCTCCCGTGGCCGTAACGTGTGCCGTCGATGATGACGAGTGTCCCGCGCGCGCTGTACGTCCTCCCGACGAGACCGAAGCACTTGTAGCTCCCCATCGGGAGGCCGCCGGCGACAGCCGCGGGCGGAGCGGGCGGCGTTTGCTTCGGCGGAGCGGGCGGCGTTTGCTTCGGCGGAGCCGGATGGGGCGCCTTCGTCGTCGGTTTCGGGGCCTGCCCGGTGTAACCGGCCACGAACTCTTCGAGCATGACGGTGTTGTCCTTGTTCACGTCGTATCTCCGGGAGGTCTCATCGATCTCGTTTCCCGAGAGATATCCGTTGCCGCTGCGATCCAGCTGCTTGAACCGTTCCTCCGCTGACGGCGTGCCCTTGGTGCGCTCCTTCGCGCGCCCGGCCATGAACTCGGCCTTGGTGACTTCCTTGTCTCCGCTGGTATCGAACCGTACCCACCCGCCGTCGAGCTCGTTGCCGTCGAGCTGGTCATCCTTGGTGCGATCCAGGCGTTGCCACACGGCGGCATCGTCGGCAGCGCCGTCGGCTTGTAGCGGGCATGTGCCGAGAACCACCAGCGTCATCACGGCCGTTGCCTGTTCCAGGCGGCCAAAGCTTCTCATGGTGCCCCTTGGTACTATGAACGCCACAACAAGTGCAGTCGCCCGGGTAGATGGCGCGATCGGAGGTGATGCAACTCGGTGATCGCCACGTCGTAGCGGCTAGCGCAACGGTTCCCCGGTGCCTGGTCTCTCTCGTGACCCGACCGGGTCACCTGGGGCTCATCAAGCCATCGCGTCGGGTGCCGCATCGATCGGCGGCGGAGCGTCGATCGATGCGTCGGGTGCCGCATCCGGGGCCGGCGCATCGATCGGTGCGTCCGCGATCTGAGCGTCCGCCCGTGCGTCCACGATCTGTGTGTCCACCTGTGCGTCCGCGATCTGCGTATCGGTGAGGTCGTCCGGTGCGTCGATGCCGGCGTCGAGTATCGGCAGCACTCCGTCGATCGCGACGGCGTCCGGAGACGTCCGCGGCGGAGAGCTGCCGTCGCTGCACGCGCCGATCGCGGCGCTGCCTGCGCCGAGCAACGTCACCACAAGCGTGGCAGGAACTGCGAGGCGTCGGCGAATCGATCGATGGGAATCCACAAAGACGTTATCGGCTGGTTCTCCTCGTTCTTTGTCGCTCTCACGGTCGCCTTGCCAGTGCGGTGGTTCGCACACCGTGACAAGCCGGCACGCTGGCAATGGCAGTCACCCCGGCGCAGCCGTGAGGTCGTCGATCAGCTCGAGCTGCTCGGGTTGCGCTCGAGCTCGAACAGACGCGCGGGCTGGTTCGCGAACGTGCTCGGGACCTCGCGCGCGAGCGTGAAGGCGGGGAGCAACGCGGCGATCTCCTCGCGGGTCACCGGAGTCGTCGCGAGCCGGCCGCCGGGCTGGTGCGCCACGACGAGCAGCGAGCCGCCGGGTGTGACGAGCTCGGTGAGCGCACTTGCATACGCGGGCCAGCGATCGCGCGGCAGGCAATGGAGCAGGCCGCAATCGACCGCGACGTCGAACCGGCCGTCGAGGTGGGTCGCGGTCACGTCGTCGAGCACGAACTGGATCGGCAGCTCGCCGGCGCGATCGCGCGCACGACCGAGTGCGGTCGGTGCGATGTCGGTCGCGGTGACCCGGAAGCCACGGCGCGCGGCGGCGATCGCGACGGTGCCGGCGCCGGTGCCGAGATCGAGGAGGCGGCGGCCCGGCTCGCGGCGCGCGTCGAGCGCGGCGCCGAGCAGCGGATCGACATCGTCGGCGTGCCACGCGAGCTGCTCGACGGGGGTCGTCGACCACAGCTGCTCCCAGTCCGCGCGATCCTGTGGCGCGACCGCGCGGGGTGCGATCTCGGCGAGCAGGTGGCGCACGACGTCGATCACGGCGCTCGCGGGAGGTGCAGGACCGAGCAAGGCGCGGCGGTCGCCGGGACGGTGGGCGACCTCGAGGCCGAGCGCGGGGTGCACGAGCCAGCGGCCGTGCGCACGCAGCGTGGCGAGGTTCGCCTGCACGGCAGGCGAGTCGTACATCGCATCGTTCATCGACGGGACGATCATCACGGGCGCGCGCGTGGCGCACACCAGCGCGGCGACCAGGTCCGAGCAATCACCGATCGCGATCCGGGCGATCGACGTCGCACTCGCCGGCGACACGAGCACGAGCTCGGCCCACTCCGCGAGGTTGATGTGCGGGACCGGCACGCGCGCGGTGCGTTGCCACATGCTCTTCCACACCGCGTGGTGCGTGAGGGCCTCGAGGGCCTCGACGGAGATGAACCGGCGCGCGGTGCGGCTGAGCGCCACTCGCACCTCGCAGCCCGCGGCGTGCAGCCCGCGGATCAATGCCGGCGCATCGACCGCGGCGATCGCGCCCGTGATCGCGAGGACGATCCGCCGGGGCGCGAGGAGCGACGCGGGTGCGGGTGCGCGCGGCGCGACGAGCACGCCGTCCTCGACGAGCAGCGCGAGCAGATCATCGACCGGCGTTGTCGGGACCTCGCCCCCGGTGCGCACGGCGAGCTCGGCGAACAGCTCGCTGCGCGTGAGCGGCCGGCCGTGGAGCTCGAGCACCGCGCGGAGCAGCTCCGCCGAGTCACCGGCGTAGCGGCGCGCGTGCTGCGGCCCGATCACGGTCGTGCTGTCGCCGTGATCGACGATCCGCACGACCGCGGCACGCACGAGGAGTGAATCCGCGTAGGGCATGACGTCACGGTACCGCGGGATACATTCCCGACGGAGTCCGAACGGACGCAGCTGATCCGGGTTCGCGGTGGGGGGCCTCGTCGTTTCCCCAAGCACGCTGCCGGAACGCGGTTGATCGTTGGCGCGCAGGTTGCCCGGTTGCGCTCCGTCCGGAGTTGACTCGGACAAATCTCGGACCTGGCGAGCTGAGACGCGCAGCCTCGTATCGACGCGCGGAATCAACCTGGTTCGGGATCCGCCGGATCCGCCCGTGGTTCGGGATCCGCCCGTCGGGAGCTGAGACCTACAGCTCGGCCCACACGGTCGCGTCGAGCTGCGCGAGCATGGCGCTCGCCACCGGCCCATCGGGAACTCCGAGGACGCGGGTCAGGTCGACGTCTGGCTCAGCACCGTCCGCGAGCTCGCGGCGCACGGTTTCCGCCGCGTCAGCGAGCTCGCGACGCTCGTCGGGCGAGAGCTGGGGCGAGAGCCACGCGTGAATGCGCCATGACAGGGTCGCGTGCCGGGCCTCGTCACGCGCGATCGCGCGCATCGCGTGCCGGACCGTGGCGTCGCCTGCCGTGCGCCCCTGGTAACCAGCGACCACCGCGCCGTAGGTCTCGCGGATGCAACCCTCGACGAGGTTGTCGAGGGCGAGCTGCCGCAGGCTGCGGCGCTGGGCGGGCGCGACTTCACGCAACGCGGGCGTCGCCCCGTGTTGTCTCGCGAGCCGCTCGCACGTGCGCGCATGCCGGACCTCGTCACCCGCAGCCGTGATCGCCGCTCGGCGCAGCCTGGCCGGTGCGCCGAGCGCCCGAAGATCATCATGGAGGTCGGCGAACGCGCGCACCGACGCGGCCTCGAGCTCAGCCTGCTGGGCGAGATAGCGCCCCACGGTCGGCCCACACCCACGACCGGGACGATACCCACCCGGGCGTCGGCCGCCGATGCAGTGCTGCTCCATCGGGAACAACGCGACGTCGAGCCCCGTCGTCGAGTCGACCTCGAGTGTGCACGGTGGCGGGATCGTCGGCGTGAACCCGTACTCTCGGCGATACACCTCGGTGCACAGGGGCTGGCAGTCCTGCTGCATCTTGCAGCTCGCGAGCAGCGTCATCAGCTGCGCATCCGGCATGTCGATGAGTACGCGCTCCGTGACGATCGGCGCCGGATCGGGGCAGCTACCGGTGACGCAGCCCGCCGCGAGCGGCGCCGTCAGGATGATCGTGGTGATGACTCGGCGTAGGTCGCGAATGCGCATGGGTGGTTGTCCTGCAGCGATCGTACCGCGGCAACCACCTGTTCTCGCGTGCGCTGGTCGAGCCGGCGCACCCTGATCGCGACATCGCCGTCGTGCGTCGCGCCGGTCGCGTTCGCGATCCCCCGAAGGTCTGGACCGGTGCGCCGCGCCATGCTCCTCGTCATGGTCGTTGCAGCTTCACGATCAGCGCCGGAGGCGAGATCGACGGGAACTCCGACGCGCCGCGCGATGCTCCGCGCAAGGACACGAGTCTCGTACCCGATGATTCGACCGACGCCGCGATCGATGCGCCTTCGATCGGACGCAAGGACCCGTTCGGGTGGGCGCCCGCGTGCGCTAGCGATACGTTTCGTAGATCTCGGAGTTGCCGCTCCGATCGCTCGAGAACACGAGGTAGTGCTGATCCATGGAGATCGACGGATCCGTGTCGGTCGACGTCGACTCGAGCTCGGAGATCGGGACCGCGGGCCCGAACGGCGACGCCTTGTCGGGCCTCGACGCGATGTACAGGTCGCGCGCGCCCATCGTGCCGGGTCGATCGGACGCGAACAGCACGGTCAACCCGTCGGGCGTCAGCTCCGGATCGGTCTCGAGTGCGTTCGTGTTCAGCTCGGCGACCGGCGTGGGTGCGTTCCACGACGAGCCGACCGTAGGCCGGGTCGCGATGAACAGGTCACGCGTTCCGAGCCGGCCCGAGTCGAACATGATGATCAGGCCGCTGGCGTCGACGGTCGGACCGTAGTCCGCGGCGCTCGCGCTCAGCTCGACGACCAGGGTGGGTGTACTCCACGCCGACCCCGTCGCCGGGCGCGTCGACTGGTACAGGTCGAAGCCGGTGCCACCACGGTTCGACGAGAACCAGATCGTCAACCCGTCGGCGCTCAACGCCGGGCTGTTGTCCCCGAGAGCCGAGCTCAACGCGAACAGGTCGATCGGCGGGCCCCACGGATCGGTGGGGGTCGCGCGCGTCGACATGAAGATGTCGTTCGCCCCCGGCATGGCCGGCGTTCGCTCCGACGCGAAGTAGAACTCGAGCAGATCCGACGAGACATATGGGTCCTCGTCGACCGAAGGATCGGCGAGCGGCCCGATCGGCGTCGGCGTGGACCACGCCGTCGGCGCGTCGACCAGCAGCGAGTCGGGCCCGGACGAGGAGTCTTGCGTCGTCGTGGCATCGGCGATCGCATCGAAGTGCAACCGGCCGCACCCTGCGAGCGCGATCGCCAGGGCGGACCGTCCGAGCCACCGCGGCGCGGTCATGCGCGCCCCAGCTCGGCCTCGAGCGCGGCGACCGGTGGTCGATGTTGCGCTGGTTGTAGAACAGGCGTCGGCACCCGGTGCCCGTTGAGCCACGTCGGCGGCACACGCTTGACGTCGAGGCGGTGCATTCTCGCCAGGCGCTGCCGGAGGTCGCCGAGACCGTTGCACGCTCGGGATGTTACACACACACCCGACGAGGGCGTGGAGACGAGGCGCCCGCGCTTGGTGGCCGACACGAACTTGGCGAGCTCGCGGAGCGCGATCCGGATCTTGCTGCGGCCGTCGATCGGAATCGCACGCGTCCCGTTCGCGCCCTGCGTCAAGGGGACCGGCATCTCGAGAGCCACGACGGGCACGGCCGACATGAACGGCTTGTCGCTGAGGTGCAGCTTGAAGTCGAAGCCAGCGTCGACGGCGCCTCCGTAGATCCTTTGGTTCCACCTCTCCGCCCGACGCTGCCGGAACGAGGGTTGGTCGTTGGCGCGCAGGTTGCCCGATTGCGCTCCGTTGTCCGGAGTTGATTCGGACAGATCTCGGACCTGGTGAGCTGAGACGAGCAGCCTCGTATCGACGCTTGCGTTTGTCGCGGACGAGTTCGAGGATCGTCGAGACAAGGGGGCGCTGATGGCGGCCCTGGTCACCGCGATCATGATCCTCGCGTTCGCCTATTCAGTGCACGTCTGGCGCATTCGGCGCAGCGGAGTCCTCCGTCACGCGCTCGCCATGATCGTCGACCGTCACGAGACCCAGACCCCAGTTCCCGGGACTCTCCATCGCTATCGACGCTGCCAGCTCTCGCTGATCTTCGAGACCGGTGAGCTCGAGGTCCACGGCGTCGAGCCGCACCTCTTCGATCGGGCCGCACCGGGACGGATCGGCGTGGCCTACTTCCACGGGCCGAAGATGGTCGACTTCCGCGGGCCGGCCTAGGGCCTGACGCTGCCGGAACGAGGTTGATCGTTGGCGCGCAGGTTGCCCGATTGCGCTCCGTTGTCCGGAGTTGATTCGGACAGATCTCGGACCTGGTGAGCTGAGACAACCTGGTTCGGGATCCGCGACCCGAGTCCCATGCGACCACGACCGAACGCGCTATGGAGGCTCGATCACGTCAACAACACCGATGTCATTTGAATCAGCTGTTCGCAGCCCGGCGCTGGTGGCGCACGGAGCGGCGACGCCGCCGCCGCACAGTCCTGCGCCGACGATACCACCCGGCCCCACAACGTCGATCGTTCGACCTCGAACGTGGCACGCCGGGTGCTGACTCCGGTCGGCATGCGAATCACGATCGTCCTGGCACTGCTGTGCCTCTCCGTCGCCCACGCTCGCGCTGGTGCTGGCTCGTTCACTCCCAAGGGTCCGCACGACGTCGGGCTTCACCTCGTCAGGCAGCACGACTTCACACGTGCCTATCGGGGGAAGGTCGACGAGCTGACCGGCCAGGCGGTCCACGGCCAGCGCGCGCGGCCGATCCAGACGCTGGTCTGGTATCCCGCGACGCCAGGTGGAAGGCCGATGACCTATCGCGACTATCTGCGATCGCGGGTGACCGAACAGACGTTCGACCTGCCCGACGCAAGGGTGGCGGAATCGGTCGCGATCACCGCGAAGGACCTGGCGATCCGGCTCGGCCAGGATCAGGCGCGCACGGCGCTGAGCTCCACGATGCTGGCGACCGTGGATGCGCCACCCGCGTCGGGCAGGTTCCCGGTGGTCATCTATGCCGCCGGCGGAGGTGGTACCGCGGACGAGAACGTCGATCTCTGCGAGTATCTTGCCAGTCACGGCTACGTCGTGATCGCCAGCACCAGCCTGGGGACCCACACCAAGGCCATCGCCTACGATCTCGAAGACGTCGAAGCGCAGGTCGGCGACATCGAGTTCCTGATCGGCTACGCAACCACGTTGCCCCAGGCCGACCTGGCCCACCTGGCGGTCGTGGGCTGGAGCTGGGGAGGCATGACCAATGTTTTCGCTGCCGCCCGGGACAGCCGGATCACCGCGCTGATCAGCCTCGATGGCACGCGCGAGCCCGCGTTCACCAAGCTGATCGCTCCACCGCGAATCACCGTGCCCTGGATGTACGTAGCGCGGACGCCGGACACGATCCCGGAGCTCAACCGCAGGGGCATCGACACGTCGTTCAGCCTCCTCAACGAGGCCAAATACGCCGAACTCTATCAGCTGACGATGTACCCGATGGCGCACGGCGACTTCACCTCCGCGCGTCAACGGCAGTCATCGCCATCCGACTTCACCGAGTACTCGAAGGACGAGGTCGCCGGCGCCTACAGCTGGGTCGAGCGCTACGTGCTTGAGTTTCTCGACGCCTACCTGAAGCAGGATGTCGCCGGGCTCGCGTTCATCCGCAATGCGCCGGCGCACAACGCGGTGCCGGCGCACGTGATGTTGGCCGAACGCCATCGGGCGGACGCGCTCCCGCTCGACCGGGAAGCGTTCGCCGCCGCCGTGGCCCGGCGCGGCTTCGCGCACGCCTTCGAGGCGTATCAAGCCGCGCGGCGACGAGACGCCCGCTTCACGCTGTCCGAGGCCGACCTCAAGGCCTGGGGGCATGGGCTGCTCGATCGCGGCCATCGCCGAGAGGCGATCGGGATCTTCATCCTGTGGACCACCCTGCATCCCGACAGCTGGGATGCCTTCGACAGCCTGGCCGGCGCTTACGAGCAGACCAAGGACACCGCGCTCGCCATCACGCACTACCGGCGGTCCTTGGCGTTGAACCCGAAGAACGACCACGGGCGGCAGCGGCTGAAGGCCCTGTGAGCCGCGCGCGTCCGCCTGTCCGGACACGTGTCCGGGGCCGGTCAGCTGTCCGCCGCTGCCGGAACGAGGTTGATCGTTGGCGCGCAGGTTGCCCGATTGCGCTCCGTTGTCCGGAGTTGATTCGGACAGATCTCGGACCTGGTGAGCTGAGA
>JAGSPR010000014.1 GCA_018262455.1 Deltaproteobacteria bacterium
CGCACGTTCGACTTCGAGCTCCAGGCCTCCGCCACCGATGACGGGATCGTGATCTCGCTCGGCCAGCCGCACAGCTTCGCGCTCGAGACCGTGTTCGGGTTCGTGACCTCGGAGATCGCCGAGGACACGCTGATCCAGGCGCTGCTCGATCGCCCGATGTTCGAGATCCGCTGGCGATGGAACGTCACGCGGGCGCTGACGGTGCTCAGGCGACGCGCGGGCAAGAAGGTCCCGCCGCACCTGATCAAGATGCGCGCGGCGGACACGCTGTCCGTGGTGTTCCCGCAGGCGCAGGCGTGCCCGGAGAATCTGCCCGGCAGCATGCCCGGCATGCCAGGCAACCGCGAGATCCCGGATCATCCGCTCGTGTTCGAGACGATCCGCGACTGCCTCGTCGAGGCAATGGACCTCGCCGGCCTGCGCGAGATGCTCGGCGAGCTCGAGCGCGGCGAGATCCAGGTGATGGCGCGCGACACGGTCGAGCCGAGCCCGCTGTCGCACGAGCTGATCAACGCCAATCCCTACGCGTTCCTCGACGACGCGCCGCTCGAGGAGCGCCGGACCCGTGCGGTCTCGCTGCGCCGCGGCCTGCCCGCCACGATCCTGTCCGGTGGCGCGAGCGATCAGGTCGGCGTGCTCGACGACGCCGCGATCGCTTCCGCCAGCGAGGAGGTCGCGCCGGTGGTCCGTGACGCCGACGAGCTCCACGACGCGCTGCTCGGGCTGTGGCTCGTCCCCGAGCCGATGGGGCTCGCGCTCGCCCCCGAGGCTGGCCCGTGGTTCGAGGCGCTCGCGATGACGGGGCGCGCGTGTCGGGTGAGCTGGGAGCAGGGCGGCGAGCCGCAGCTTGCCTGGGTGGCCACCGAGCGGCTGGGCGCCGCGCGCGCGGTGCTCGGGGAAGCGGTCGCGTGCGTGCCCGCGATCGCGACGCCGTCGTGGGCGATCCGCCCCGAGCGGGAGGAAGCGATCACCAAGCTCGCCGGCGCGCACCTCGATCATCGCGGGCCGGTCAGCACGCGGGCGCTCGCCGCCGAGCTCGGCCTGCCGATCCTCGACGTGCTGCTCGCGCTGCTCGCGCTCGAGGCCGACGGCGCGATCATGCGCGGCTCGTTCACGTCGTCGTCTCCCGGTTCGGCGACCTCGCGCCACGCGTCGACCACCGTGCGCGAGGCGCTCGCCGCCGCAGACGACCCGGCGGCGCTCCACGACCTCGAGTGGTGCAACCGGCGCGTGCTCGCGCGCATCCACCGGCTCACGCTCACCCGGCTCCGCAAGGAGATCGAGCCGGTCAGCGCGGCGGCGCTGATGAGGTTCCTGCTGCGCTGGCAGCGGGTCTCGCGCAACACCCAGCTGATCGGTGCCGATGGCCTCGGCCGGATCGTCGAGCAACTCCAGGGGTTCGAGACCGCCTCGGGCGCGTGGGAGCGCGAGGTGCTCCCCGCGCGGCTGTGCAACTACGATCCGACCTGGCTCGATCAGATGTGCCTCGCCGGTCAGGTCGTGTGGTGCCGGCTGTCGCCGCGCCGTCCGACGCCGGAATCCGCGGAGGCCGTCGACGAGGCCGCGGCCGCCGAGCCCGCGATCGCCGGCCAGGTATCCCCGCAGGCCGGCGAGGTGATCACCTCGCGCGTCACCGCCACGGCGATGCAACGCGCCGCGCTCGGCGTTCACCACAGCACGATGCGGCTCGCGAGCAGCCCGGTCGCGCCGAAGCGGAGCGTCGCGAGCGACCCGGGGAATGGCATCCCGTCGAGTCGTCATCGCATGCTGGCCGGCCGCGGCGCGCACGATCCGTATGCCCTCCCCGTTCGTCCACCGGAGGCCCGCACTACCCGCAACGCGCCGTCGCGATCGGCGCCGCTCGCCCTGATGCTGCGACGCGACGTGACCTGGCTGCGCGCGGCCGCGGCGATCACGCAGGGCGAGCCCGCGACCCTCGGCGCGGCTGCGCTGCGGATTCGCGATCACCTCGCGCAGGCCGGTGCCTCGTTCCTGCCGGATCTCGTCGCCATGATCGATCTGCCTCCCGACGAGATCGAGGAGGCGCTGTGGGAGCTGGTGGGCGCCGGGCTCGCCACCGCGGATGGCTTCGCGAGCCTGCGCGTGCTCGTCAGCCGGCGCCGCGGTGAGGTCAAGAGCCACTTCGACCGCACCACGGTCGCCGCGCCGACGGTCCGCAAGTGGCAGGACGCGATCCGCAAGGCCCGCACGCACGATCGCTCCCGGCCCGGCCACGCGCTGCGCTCGTTGCCGACGGCCGCGGGGCGATGGTCCTTGCTACCGACGGCCGTGCCCGACGCGATCGATGTCGAGGCCTCGGCGCGCCAGCTCCTGGTTCGCTACGGGGTCGTGTTCCGTGACCTGCTCGCACGCGAGTCGAGCCTGCCGCCGTGGCGAGATCTCCTGGTCGCGCTGCGGCGGCTCGAGGCGCGCGGCGAGATCCGCGGCGGCCGCTTCGTCACCGGCTTCGTTGGCGAGCAGTTCGCGCTGCCCGAGGCGCTCGACGAGCTGCGTGGTGCGCGCCACGGAGGTGCCGGCGAGGTCTGCCGGGTCGCGGCCACCGATCCGTTGAACCTCGTCGGGGTGCTGTCGCCAGGGCCGCGCGTGTCGGCCACGGTCGGCAACGCGGTGCTCTACCTCGACGGCCAGCCGGTCGCCTCGCTCGAGGCCGGGGCGGTCGTCCAGCGCGCGCCGATCCCGAGCGGTGCGCGGATCGACGACGATCTCACCTATCACCCGCCACCGCGCCCGCTGGTCGTGGCGGCGCAGGCCGCGTTGCCGCTATGAGTGGTCGTCCGTCGGCACGTCCGTCGGCGCGGGCTGGCTCGCCCGGCTCGCGCGGACCGATCGACGCGTTCCTGCGGACCTGGCAGGGCTGGGTCATCCTCACCCTCGTCGCGAGCCAGCTCCTGATCCCGCTCCACTACTACATCGCCCATCGCGATCCTCACGACGAGCGCTTCGCGTGGCGCATGTTCTCGCCGATGCGCATGGCGCAGTGCCGGCCGGCGTTCACGCTCGATCGCAAGCCGGTCGCGCTCGCCGAGCAATTCCACGAGGCGTGGATCGAGACCGCGAAGCGAGGGCGGTTCCGGGTGATCGAGGCGATGGCCGCGAGCCTGTGCGAGCGCAACCCGGGGTCGGAGGTCGTCGTGACCGTGACCTGCACGTACGTGGGTCGCAAGGATCCCGTCGAGTACGGCGGCTGGAACATGTGCAACGTGCCGAGCCTCTAGCCATGGCGAACAAGCGATCATCGAAGGGCCGGTCGTCTGGCCGAGCGGCCGAGCGGCCGGCCAAGCTGTCCGTCCCTCGGACCGTCGCGCCGCGCGTCGACCAGGTCGCGGCCGACCCCACGGCGTGGTTCGCGCTCGAGATCTCGTGGGCGAAGCTCGTGACGGCGCGGTTCCTGGTGTTCGGCCTGCTGGCCCTCGATGCCCTGCGCCAGATCCCTCACGCGCCGCGCTATGGCGCCGGCGACTTCAACGTCGGTCAGCTCGCGATGTTCGACACGCTCGGGCCGGGACGCGTCGCGTTCGGCGCGTGTCAGCTGCTGATCGCCTACACGCTCGTGCTCGCGGCGTGCGGGATCGCCACGCGCCTCGTCCTGCCGATCGCCGCGGTGCTCTACGCGTGGCTCTACTTCGGCAGCCAGCTCGATTCGTACCAGCACCACTACCTGGTCGCGCTGGTGCTCCTGATCGGGTGCTTCGTCCCGTGGGAGCGACCCGCCAGCAGAGGGCCGACGGTGCGGTCGTGGGCCGTGCGCCTGCTGCTCGTCCAGCTCGGGATCATGTACCTGTGGGCGGCGATCTCGAAGCTCGATCCTGCCTGGCTCGACGGCAGCACGCTGTCGACCCAGATCACCGGGTCGATGCGGAGCCTGATCGAGAGCACGCTGGGATTCAAGCTCGTCGCGATCGCCGTGGTCGTGGTCGAGCTCGTGCTCGCAGCGACGATCTGGATGCGGCGGACCTGGAGCGTCGCCGCACCACTCGGGATCCTGTTCCACGCCGGCATCCTGCTGACCGGGCTCGAGATCGGCCTGTTCGCCGTCCTCATGATCGCGCTCTACGCGCTGGTCGTCCCCGACCGGATCTGGATCTGGGGCGCCGAACATGCACCGCTGGGAGGGCTTCGCAAGCTCGCCGCGCGCACGGGGTGGGGCGACCTCGGCATCGCGATCGCGCTCGGCCTCGGCCTCGCCGTCGTGACCCGGATCCCGCACGCCCTGGTGGTCGCGGTCGTCGCGACCACGATCCCGCTCGGGCTCGCGCTGCGGTCACACCTGCGCGGCCAGGCACCGTCCGCCCGGCTCGGGCTCGTGCACGTGGGCGCGATCGCGCTGTGGCTCGTGCTCGATCGCACCAGCTCGCTCACCGTCGACTACTACAAGTTCTGGGGCGGCTCGCAGCGCCGGCTCAACCACCGCGACACCGCCGAGCAAGCGTATCGCGGCCTGATCGAGGTCGCGCCCGGCGAAGCCACCGGGCACTACCAGCTCGGCCGGCTGCTGCTACCGACCGAGCACTCCGACGAGGCACTCGCAGAGCTCCACGAGGCGCAACGGCTCGCTCCGACGAGCGCGCGCGCGTTCGTCGAAGAGGCGCGCTGGCTCGCGGGCAACGGTAAGCTGCCAGAGGCGGTCGAGAAGGCCAGGCAAGCGACCGTCGCCGAGCCGAGCAGTCAGGACGCCCGAGCGTTGCTCGACAGCCTGTCGGGATCGCGTCCGGCACCGAGATCGGGCAGCGCCGACGACGACGTCGACCAGTGATGATGGCCAGGGCCGCCGTCGCGCTGACCTCGGAGACCGCGCCGCGTGATCGCCGCGGCCGGGCCGAGAAGATCCTCGAGATCCTCGACCACGAGATCCCGTCGGTCGAGAGCTTCCTCGACCACGCCGATCCCTACCAGTTGCTGGTCGCGACGATCCTGTCGGCGCAATGCACCGACGCGCGCGTCAACCAGGTCACCCCCGCGCTGTTCGCGCGCGCACCCGATGCGCGGACGATGGCGCAGCTGCCCACGCACGAGCTGCTCGGGTACATCCGGACCTGCGGGCTCGCGCCGGGCAAGGCGAAGAACATCATCGCGATGAGCAAGCTCCTCGTGGAGCGCCATGGCGGCCAGGTCCCGACGGACGTCGCCGCGCTCGAGGAGCTCCCCGGCGTCGGCCACAAGACCGCGTGCGTGGTGGCGGCCCAGGCGTTCGGTGCCGCGGTGTTCCCGGTCGACACCCACATCCACCGGCTCGCCGGACGCTGGCAGCTGTCGAGAGCGCGCAACGTCGAGGAGGTCGAGCGCGATCTGATGAACGTCTTCCCACGCGAGCGCTGGAACAAGCTCCACCTCCAGCTCATCCAGTTCGGGCGAACGCACTGTACCGCGCGCGGGCACGATCCCGCCGGCTGTCCGATCTGCAGCTGGGCGATGTCCAAGGCGCGGGCGAGCGCGGAGATCCGGCATGGCCTCAGCAAGCCGAACCTGCGACCGAAGCGCCCGCGCAAGCCCGACTCCGGCAAGCGCGGCAAGCGCGTCGAGCGCGTGACAAAGCCCTGAACCGCGAGCGCGCTCGGACAACGGTCCGCGCCGCAGGTTCCAGGATTCTTGCCGCGTCGTGAGATCGTGCGGCTCGGTCGTGCGTGAGACCTCCGCATGACACCGCATCGCCCGGCAGCTTGGATCGCGTTACTCGTGGGCGCCGTCGCATGCGGTCACGGGCATCGAGCCGCACGAACGGCGGTGCCTGGGACGGCGCTCTCGATGACCGCCGATCCGAAGCTGATCGAGATGTCGACCGAGGCCACGACCTCGCTCGTCATGGCAAACACGACGAATCCTCTCGGGGTCCGCATCCAGATCCGCGCGCTCGAGCTCCCCGACGCGAAGCGGCCGGCCCTCAACCTCGGGCTCGTCCTCGACACCTCGGGATCCATGGAAGGCGACGCGATCGCCGCGCTGAGGTCCAGTGCCCGGGCGTTGATCGGCAAGCTGCGCGACGGCGATCGGGTGTCCGTGGTTGCGTTTCATTCGAAGGTCGACGTGCTCGTCGCGAACACCCGGATCGACAGCTCCTCGCGCAAGCAGATCGACGCCGTGATCGCCAAGATCGTCGCGCGCGGCACGACGGACCTCGCGGCGGGGCTCTCGGCCGGGCTCGCGCAGGTCCGGGCCGGTCAGCTGCCGCAGGGCATCAACCGCGTCGTCCTGCTCTCGGACGGTGTGCCGAACACCAGCGTCGCGCTGCCAGGCCTCGTCACCTCCGCGCACCAGCTCGGCATCGCGATGACGACGATCGGGCTCGGCGTCGACTACGACACCGTGCTGATGACGCAGCTCGCACGCGACACCGGGGGCAGCTTCCACTACCTCGAGAAGCCCGACGCGATCGCCGCGGTGTTCGATGACGAGCTGACGCGGATGTCGACGGTGGTCGGGCGCAACCTGCAGCTGGCACTCGAGCCCGGGCCCGGCGTGACGATCGAGCCGATGCCGGGGCTCGTGACCGGCGCCGATGGCAAGATCTACGCGACGCTCGGCGATCTTCCAGCCGGTGACAAGCGCGACCTCATGATCCCGATCAAGGTCACCGCGCGCGGCGAAGGTTCGACCGCGGAGCTCATCAGCGCGACGCTGTCGTTCGACGACGTCATCGGGCAGAGCGGCCGCCGCGAGCGCGACGGGTTCGTCGCCGTGAAGACCTCGAGGGATGCGGTCGCGGTGCGCAAGGCGGTCAAGATCGATCTCGAGGTCGCGCGGGTCCGCACCACCGCCGCGAGCGCGATCCTCGAGGCCATCACCCTGGCGCGCCAGGGCCAGCTCGAGCTCGCCCGCAAGCGGCTCGCCAACGCCGCGGATCTCGTGCGCGCCGCCTCGACGCGCCTGGCCGACCCCGAGCTCGCGCAGATCGTCTCGCAGCTCGAAGCGGTCACCCAGCAGCTGGCCCAGCTCGTCGCCCGGCAAGACGATGACAGGACCATGGCAGCCGACTCGGACGAGCCGTCGAGCTTGTCGAGAGCGCCGGCGACCGCGCCGATGGCGATCGAGGTCCAGCTCCGCAAGACCGAGGAGAAAGCGTCGATGTCGGTGTCTGGCCGCCACCACTGACTCCGCAGCGGACGGCAACGGTCGGCAAGCAACGCACCGCGCCGGGACAACCACGACGGCGACTGCTAGGTCTGCATGCTCATGCGCCGTCTTGCCGTGGTGGGATCCTGGTCGCTGCTCCTGATGTTCGCCGGCTGCGCGCAGCATGGGGTGCCCATCGATCGCGCCATCGAGTCGACCTTCCCGGTCGCTCCGCCGGTGGCGGCGAGCCTGCCGCGCCAGCTGCGCGTGGTCACGTTCAACGTCCACATGGAGCCGGCCCGCCGGGTCATCGAAGGCATCCGCCACGACCGCGCCCTGGCCGACGCGGACCTCATCATCCTCGAGGAGGTCCATCGCGACGAGTCGGTGCCGGCGTCGTGCAGCGCCGCCTGTGGCCTCGGCAAGGACCTCGGCTTCTACACGATCTTCGCGCCGGGCCATGCCAACGGCAACGGCAGCGATGGCGTCGCCGTCCTGTCGCGCGCGCCGATCACGTCGGCCCAGGTCCTCGAGCTGCCGTACTTCAACGTGCACTTCAACAGCGGCCGTCGCGTCGCGATCGCCGCGACAGTGAACGTCGACGGGACGCCGGTGACGGTCTACGCGGTGCACCTCGACAACCGGATCGGGGTTGACGCTCGCCGCACCCAGATGCTGCCGGTGCTCGCGCATGCGCAGGCGCAGCGCACCCCGGTGATCATCGCCGGCGACTTCAACACCAGCCCGTTCACCTGGCTCGCGCACGTGGTGCCCATCCTCACGACGACGCAGGACAACCGGCTCGAGAAACTCGTTCGCGCCTACGGCTTCGCGACGCCGGTCGCCGACAGCGGCCCCACCCACCGCTACATCGGCATGAAGCTCGACGCGATCTACACGCGCGGCTTCGAGACCCTCCGGTTCGCGACCGCCGACGCGCGCAACATCTCCGATCACCTGGCGCTGTGGGCGACGGTGCAGCCCTCGCGGCCCGGCGTCGCTGCGCACCGCTGATCCTCCATCGTCGTCGGATCGTCGCGGCTGTCGCCGGCCGCCGACAATCGTGGCCGGCGCGCGCATCGACCAGCTGGACGTGCGGCAGCACCACACCGGCGCGGCGCCGGACCAGGCCGAGGTCGGCTTCGAACCGCGCCGACGCGGCATCTGCATTGCACAACCTCCGCGCACACAACAGGGAGAGATCCAATGCGTGCCAATTTCCTCTGGGCGACACTGGCTGCCGCGACGCTGCTCGGTGGCGCCGCTTGCAAGAAGAACGAGTCCGAACAAGCCCGGTCGGACATGAAGAAGGCGCAAGAGCGCGTCGAAGGCGCCGCCAAGGAGGTCACCAAGGAGTCCAAGGAGGCCATGAAGGAGGTCGAGGACCTCGCCAAGGAGGCGAAGCAGGTCACCAAGGAGGCGAGCGATCTCGCCGCTGCCGAGCGCGACCTTGCCGCGAAGCGCGACCAGTACGTCATGACCACGAAGGATCGCCTCGTGCGGATCGACGCCCGGATCGCCGAGATCGAGAAGCTCGGCGATGCCAAGTCGAAGCTGCGCGCCGCCGACCTCCGCCTGCGCCGGACCGAGCTCGGCGCGAAGCTCGACCACGTCGGTGACCGCACCGCCGCCAACTGGCCCGAGTTCACGAAGGATGTCGACGACAGCTTCGACAAGCTCGAGAAGGACATCAAGGACTGATCCCAGGACGCTCTACACTCTCACCACTCTCGCCCGCACCCCATCGCGCAAGTGCCCAGCGCCGCTGGCGTTTTCTCAGGACGCTCTACACTCTCACCACTCTCCCGCCATTGGCCCGCCATCGGCCTTGGGTCGGAGCTGGCCACTTGTTGGACAGCCCGGGTCCGGGTAGCCTGCCCCCCCCATGACCGACGACGACGACGATTTCGCAGCCATGCTCGCAGCCTCCGAGGCGGGCGCCCCACGTACGAAGCGGCCCAAGGTCGGTGACGTCGTGAAGGGCAAGATCATCTCGCTTGGCAAGGACACGGTGTTCGTCGATGTCGGCGGCAAGGCCGAAGGCTCGCTCGAGCGCAGCCAGGTCACCGACCCCGAGGGCAAGCTCCTGATCAAGATCGGCGACGTCGTCGAGGCCCGCGTGGTGAGCGATGCGGGCGGCGCGCTCACGTTGCGCGTCAAGCTCGGCGGTCGTGGTCCCGAGGCACGCGCGGAGCTCCAGCAGGCGCAGGAGCTCGGTATCCCCGTCGATGGCACCGTCACCGAGGTGATCAAGGGAGGCGTCTCGGTCGACGTCGCCGGCGTTCGCGGGTTCTGCCCGGCCTCGCAGCTCGACACCCGCTTCATCGACGATCTCACTGGGTTCGTCGGCCAGAAGCTGACGTTCCGCATCACCCGCTACGAGCCGCGCAACCTCGTCCTGTCCCGCCGGGCGCTGCTCGAGGAGGACAACGAGAAGCGCGCGGTCGAGACCCGCAAGAAGCTCGAGCCCGGCGTCGTGATCCGCGGCAAGGTCACCGGCTTCAAGCCGTTCGGCGCGTTCGTCGACATCGGCGGCATCGAGGGCATGCTCCACGTCTCCGAGCTCGGCTACTCGCGGGTCGAGAAGCCCGAGGACGTGCTGTCGATGGGCCAGGAGGTCGACGTTGCCGTGCTCAAGATCGAGCCAGCACAGGGCAAGGAGAAGGGCGATCGGATCAGCCTCTCGCTCAAGGCGCTCGCCACCGACCCGTGGCGCGACTCCACCGCGAGCCTCGTCGAGGGCCTGCGGGTGAAGGGCAAGATCACCCGGCTCCAGCCGTTCGGCGCGTTCGTCGAGCTCGATCCCGGCGTCGAGGGGCTCCTCCACATCAGCGAGCTCGGAGCCGGCCGCCGGATCAACCATCCCAAGGAAGTCGTGGCCGAGGGCCAGGAGATCGAGGCCGTGATCATCGCGATCGATCGCGAGCGCAAGCGGATCTCGCTCTCGATGGCCAGCTCGTCGGACGCCACGGCCGAGGACGTCGCCGCGGTCGTGAAGGGCATGCCCTCGTCGAAGTTCGGCACGTTCGGCGATCTGTTTTCGCGCAAGAAGTGACCCATCGTCGGGCGCGCACCGACCGTCGTAGTAGAGTCGGGCGATGCGCATCGCCCTCCTCCTCGTGATCGCCCTCGCGGCGTGCGGCAAGAAGCCCGCCGCCAAGACCCCTGCCAGCAACGCCGCGCCGGCCGAGCTCTCCGCCCCTGGTGGCGGAGCTGGGAGCGCTGACCAGGCGCCCTCCGATCAGCCCGCGCCCAAGGGTGCGGGCGCGGATCCGTGCATGGGCGGCGAGTAGCTCGCTGGCTCACCGTGAGCGCGGCAGCAGCTGGCGAAGGTGCCACGCTTGGCTCTCCAGCTTGGTGCGCGCGTCGAGCTGGGCACGCGTGTGCGCGGACGCCATGGTGCCCGCGATCACGATCGTGCCGAAGCCGCTGCCGAACACCAGCGCGAGGGCGCCGGCGCCGCTCAGATCGATCGAGTGCGACGTCGACGAGATCACGCCGTTGGCCACCGACCAGGTCTTCTCGAGCACGCCGAGTTGCTCGAAGGCGACCGGCGTCAGCCAGCCAGCCAGGATCGCCCCGGTCATGATCCGCGCGCGTCGCGCGAACACCGGGTACGCCATCATCGACATCGTGATCACGGAAGCGACGGCGGGCACGAAGATGAACGGGCCGCAGAACCGCCCGATGACGGCGATCAGGAGGGCGTTGCCTGCTGCATAGGTCATCATCTGGTAGAGCCGGCGCTCGGGGCGCCGCTGGAGCGACCATGCCGCCGCCGCCAGCAGGAGCGCGAGGGCAGAGAACCCGATCACCACCGGCCAGCTCTCGATCCCGGCGATCAGGCCGAGTGGGAGCAAGATGATCCCGGACAGGAAGGCGAACTTCGAGCGTCGCGCGTGGCGTTGCACGTCGGCGACCTCGGAGGCGACGATCTCGGCGCGGAGCTCCGGCGGCAGCGCGGTCGGCGGCTCGAGCATGAGCTGCGAGACCAGCGCCGCGGCGTCCGCGGACTCTGGATCGAGCGCGAGCGCGCGGCCACCGGCGCGCATCGCTTCGGCCCGCGCACCCGCCACCAGCGCGACCCGCGCGCGCGCCAGCTGCTCGGCTGCGAGGAGCCGCCGTCGCTCGTGATCGCGATCGCCATCGAGGTAGCGCTGGATCCGTTCGCCGAGCCGCCCGGCGGTGGGGCGCTGCGCGGCGACCAGTGCGAGCGCCTCGATGCACGCGGCGTCGAGCTCCGGCGGGATCGCGCGCTCCGGGTGGCGGAGGGACGGCGCCTTGGCGGGTTCGAGCGTCGTGATGAGCGCGGCGACCCCGCGTGGATGGAGCGGTTCGCGGGTGATGATCTCGAACAGGATGCTGCCGAGCGCGTAGACGTCCGCGGCAGGGCCGACGGCCTCGTCGCGGATCTGCTCGGGCGCCATGTAGCCCGGCGTGCCGAGCAACGTGCCGGCCGCGGTGCCACCGTCGAATGTCGGGATCGCGATGCCGGCCGGCTCATCGGCCTGATCGGCCACGACGCGGGCAACACCCCAATCGAGCACGTAGACCTCGCCGTAGTCGCCGACCATGATGTTCGACGGCTTGAGGTCGCGGTGGATCACGCCCTTGGTGTGGGCGAGCTCGATCGCGAGGCAGACATCGACGAACGCGCGCAGCAGGCGCTGGAGCGACGCCGTCGGGGAGGCGATCACCTTGTTGAGCGTGACCCCGGCCAGCCGCTTCATCGTGAAGTACGGCCGGCCCTCGGCGTCCGCGCCGAGCTCGTGGACCGGCACGATCGCCGGGTGATCGAGCCGGGCCTGGATCCGCGCTTCGCGCTGGAAGCGCGCGAGCGCGTCGGCGGTCGGTTCGGCGGTCAACATCCGCTTGATCGCGACCTCGCGTCCGATCCGCAGATCGCGCGCCGCGAAGACCTCGCCCATCCCGCCCCGGCCGATCACCCCACCGAGCTGGTAGTCCGCGAGCGGGCTCGGACTCGCCGGCATGGTCGGCTCGACCGGCATGGTCGGCTCGACCGGATCGGGCAAGGTCTTGTCATCGCAATCGGGAGCCCGCGTCATCCCGCCATCGTGCCACGAGGCGGTCAGCTGTTCGGGTTGCGCACGTACTCGAAGTCGTTGGGTAGCCCGTTGATGCCCTTGAGCGGGGGCGCGATCCAGGCCGCCATCTTGCCGCGCTCGTAGACCGGGTGCATCAGGCTCTTGATGTAGACCTCGTCGGCCTCGGTCGGCAGCCACTCGCCGCGGCGCGCCGCGAACGTCGCGGCATCGAGCATCTCGCCGTCGGGCGTGAAGCCGAGCCCCGCCCACATGCCGATCTGGCGGTGGAACTTGTGCGACGGCAGCTTGATCTGGAAGTCGATGCCCTCGTCCTTGATCGTCTTGTTCCAGCGATCGACGCCGCGCTGGCAATCCTTGATGTACTCGGTGCGCAGCACCTCGTTGAGCGCGTTGCGCATCGGCACGTCCTTGTGGACGACCTTGCCGCCCTCGAGCACGTCCATCGAGAAGTGCGAGCCGACGAGCTTGTGCTCCTCGTAGCGGTCTTCCTTGTAGCGACCCTTGAGGCCCGACGCGAACGCGTCCGCGGCATTCGACGACACCTCACCGCCGAACAAGTCGAGCGAGAGCGTGTACCAGAGGTTCGCGTACTTCTGCACCGTCGGCAGATCGATCCCGCCGTGCGCGCGCGGATCGCCATTGGGATCGTGCTTCATCAGCTCGCACGCGCGCTTGCAGACGCGCTGGATGCCGGTCTCGCCCACGAACATGTGGTGCGCTTCCTCGGTGAGCATGAACCGGCACGTCCGCGCGAGCGGATCGAACCCGCTCTCGGCGAGCGCCGACAGCTGGTACTTGCCATCGCGGTCCGTGAACATCGTGAACATCAGGAACGACAGCCAGTGCGAGGTCGGCTCGTTGAACGCGCCGAGGATGCGCGGCTTGTCGGCGTCGCCGGAGCGCCGCACGAGCAGCTCGTCGGCCTCCTCGCGGCCGTCTCGTCCGAAGTAGGTATGGAGCAGGTAGACCATCGCCCACAGGTGACGGCCCTCTTCGACGTTGACCTGGAACAGGTTGCGCAGGTCGTACAGCGACGGCGCGGTCGCCCCGAGCAGGCGCTGCTGCTCGACACTCGCGGGCTCGGTGTCGCCTTGCGTGACGACCAGCCGGCGCAGCAGGTTGCGGAATTCGCCCGGGACCTCGTCCCACACGGGCTGGCCCATGAAGTCGCCGAACCCATGGACGCGACCCTCCTGCTTGGGCTCGAGGAAGATGCCCCAGCGATAGTCCGGCATCTTGACGTAGTCGAAGTGCGCCCAGCCCTCGGTCTCGACCGACACGGCGGTGCGGAGATAGATGTCTTTCTCCTGCCAGCCGACCGGCCCCATCTGCTTCCACCAGTCGATGAACTGGGGCTGCCAGGCCTCGAGCGCGCGCTGCAGGCGCTTGTCGCCGGAGAGGTTGACGTTATTGGGGATCTTCTCGTCGGTGAGCACGGTCGACATGATCAGGTCCTCTTCCACTGGAACTGCGGGCGTTCCGGTTGGCCGTACAGCGTCAACGCGCCTTGCTCGCCGGTCGAGTTGGCGCGGGTGAAGATCCAGTTCTGCCAGGCCGACAGCCGGCCGAAGATCTTGGTCTCGAGCGTCTCGGGGCCGACGAAGCGCAGCGACTGCTCCATCCCGGTCAGCGCATCGGGCGATAGCGAGGCGCGCTCCTCGACGGCGATCCGGAGTTCGTCCTCGAAGTCGATGTCATCGGCCGCGACCGTCGCGAGCCCGAGCTGCTCGGCCTCCTCGGACGGGATCGTGCCCTTGGCTCCACGCGCGAGCACCTGCTCCATGCTCGCGGGGGCGCCGTAGAACCGCGCCTCGAGCCGCGACAGCCCGGTCGCCATCGTCAGGAAGCCCGCATTCGCGACACTCGTGCGGACCCCGATCTTCTTGCCACCATCGAGCAGCATGTAGAACCGGTCGGCACCGAGGGCGAGCTCGAGCAGCACGCCTTCGAAGTTCGAGCCCGCGGCGTCTGCCACGGCGTAGAAGCTGCGCGCGGTGTTGTCGAACCGCTTGAGCACGCGGCGCTGGAGAAGCCGGACCTCGCGCGCGAAGCCCGACGTCGCCTTCGCGAGCGCCTCGTCGGAGGCCTGGACGAGCCCAGGCGCGCCCGTGGTCCGCACCGTGACCATGCCGATCTCCGGCAGATCGAAGCGCAGCCGGAGCAGCGCGTCGTCGAGCTCGCGGAACGCGCGCAGGCTCCACGGCTCGATCCCGGCGGTCGGGGCAAGCCCGCCCGCCTCCACTCCGGGCGCTCCAGCGAGCTTCGCCGCGTCGTCGGCCACGTCGGGGCCGCGCACCACGAGGTTGCCGGTGCGGGTGGCGCGATCGAACGTGAGCTCGACGTGGGAGTACGTGATCGCCTTGTCGGTGACCTTGGGCTCGAGCGGTCCGAGCACGAACGCCGGGCCGCGCGTCACGGTCTGGTTCGCCGCGAGGGCCTTCGCACGCTCGGCGACCGTCTTGTCCCACGCGCTGCGCGACACCACGGCGTCGACGAGCCCCCAGTCCTTCGCGCGCTTGCCCTTGATGCCCTCGGCGGTGGTGCAGAACACGTCGGCGCGATCGCGGCGGACCTTGCGCTTGTCGACGAGGCGCGTGAGCCCGCCGGTGCCCGGCAGCACCGCGAGCAGCGGCGTCTCGGGGAAGCTGACCGCGGAGTTGCCGTCGTCGACCAGCATCGTCTCGTCACACGCGAGCGCGAGCTCGTAGCCGCCGCCGGCCGTGGTGCCCTTGCAGGCCGCGAGCGATCCGAGGCCGCTGCTGGCGGAGGCATCCTCGAGGTAGAGCCGGGTCTCGTTCGTGAACTTACAGAAGTTGACCTTGAACGAGTGGGTCGACAGTCCCAGCATGTAGATGTTCGCGCCCGAGCAGAACACGCGATCGAGCTCGGCCGTGATGACGAGCGCCTTGACCTCGGGGTGCTCGAACCGAACGCGCTGGATCGCATCCGCGAGCTCGATGTCGACCGAGAGGTCGTAGGAGTTGAGCTTGAGCTCGTAGCCCGGCTTGTGCGGGTGATCGCCGTCGACCGCCATGACGAGCGTCGCGGTCTCGCCGGAGACCGCGAGCTTCCAGTGCTTGTATCGGCTCGGGTGAGTCTCGAAGCGGGTTGGCCGCTCCGCTGCCTCGGGTCGTTCCATCGGTCGTTCGTATCAGGCAATTTACTGCTTGTCACCCTCGTTCTCGATGCACTATATTTCATGTGTGGCGAGCTACCTCGAGACCGTCGGAGTGACCGTGCGTTCGCACCGCGAACGGCGTGGCTGGTCGCGCCGGGAGCTCGCGGCGCACAGCGGCGTCTCCGAGCGCTTCCTGGCCCAGCTCGAGACCGGTGACGGCAACATCTCGCTCCGCCGGTTCGCCGAGGTCGCCCACGCGCTGGGCACCCATCCCTCCGCGTTGCTCGCAGCTGCCGATGCGCCCACCGAGACCCGCCCGATCGCGTTGCTCGGGGTCCGGGGCGCCGGCAAGTCCACGGTCGGAGCCGCGCTCGCCAAGCGGCTCGCGGTCGCGTTCGTCGAGCTCGATCAGCGGATCGAGGAGGCTGCCGGCCTGCCCCTCGGCGAGGTGTTCGCGTTGCACGGCGAGGCCTACTACCGGCGGATCGAGCGCGAGGTGCTGACCCAGCTGCTCGCCGGCCGCCTTCCGTTCGTGCTCGCGACCGGCGGCTCGATCGTCAACGACCCGACCAACTTCGCGCTGCTCCGGTCACGGTGCCACACCATCTGGCTGCGCGCGACGCCCGAGGAGCACTGGAATCGGGTGGTCGCGCAGGGCGACCACCGCCCGATGGCCGAGAACCCGCACGCCTTCGCCGAGCTCCGCGCGCTACTGGCAGCACGCGAGAAGCTGTACGCCCGCGCCGATCACACGATCGACACGTCCGGCCGGCGCGTCGCGGGGGTCGTCGCGGCCGTGTCGGGCGTGGTGTCCTAGAACCGAAACGACAGGCCGGCGGTGCCGCCGCCGTCGCGCGTCTTGTTGACGTAGGGCGTGAGCCGGGTGCCGTACTGCGGCTGCGGCATGCCCAGCCGCATTCGCAGCTCGCGGACGCGCTGGTTGTGCTTCGGGGGGCCGACGAAGGCATCGACGACCTCCCAGGTCCGGAACACGGTGAGCCCGACGAGCCCTGCGATCAGGTAGCCGTCCCCCGAGGTGGAGTTGTCGTGGCACATCGTACTGCCGAAGCAGTCATCGAACACCTTCACGACGCCGACCATGAGGGACACGATCGATGCGGTCTCGCCGAGCGTGAAGATCCACCCGGTGTCGCTCCACCGCCCCTGCACGATCTGGCCGGTGCCAAACCCGAGGAAGAACGCCGCGGCGGCGCCACCGAGGTGTGCGCCGTTGGTGATCTCGCCTTGATCCAACAGCTGCTGGTCCTCCGCGGTCAGCTGGACCTGGATCACCGGCTGGTACTGATACGGCGCGGGCACGTAGTTCGGCGGTGGCTGCTGCTGCGGATACGGCTGCGGGTACGGCTGCGGCTGTTGCTGTGGCTGGGCAGGCGGCGGCGGATAGGGCTGTGCCGGCGGCGCCGGGTACGGATCCGTCGGCGGCGTCTGTCCGGGTTGCGCGACCGCGGTCCCGCTCGCAACGACGAGGATGAGCAGAGATGACCAGAGCGTTCTCATCGATGACCCTTTCAGTGGCGGCACACCGACGATACACCGCCGCACTCCGGGCACGTCCGCGAACGAGGTGGCAAAGGGTCCGACCGTGATCAATGTGGGGTCCGTCGACCCGAACCCGCAACGGCCACGTCGCATCCGAGGACAGCAAGCGTGATCGCGCAAGGCCGAGCGCGCGATCTCGCGCTGTGTATGGTCCGCCCATGAGAGGGATCACAGGACTCGGCTTGTTCGCGCTCCTCACGGCAGGCTGCGCCGCCGATGGCGGCTCCACCCCGGTGGAGACTCCCGACGGCTGCTTCGCCAACGAGACCCTCGACGGAGTGGCCGGCGCGCCCGTCGACTTCGGCCCCCTCGTGCTGGGCGGAGCGAACGTCTGCTTGCGCCTCGATGCGAGCAAGAACCTCCAGAGCGGTCACTTCGCCGCGGGCACCGACCAGCAGGCCGGCGAGGCCTCGGCGTTCACGCTACGGCTGACCGACCCTGCCGGGACGGTCCTGCTGGACGGCTGGGACGTCAGCGTCGGCCAGACCGACCCGCGGACGTTCGCGAACCTCGAGCTCAGCATCCCGGCCGGCGAGATCCGCGACGTGATCCTCGAGGTGCGCGCGAAGGGCCCCCAGACCGCCACGAAGATCACCGTCCAGCTGTTCGAGCCGCTGGAGTAGCGGTCACCCCGCCCTCGCCGCTCAGACCGGCAGCGAGTCGGCGTCCGTGGAGATCGCCGCGACCACCTCCGCGGGAAGCTCGCGCTCGTCCATCCAGGCCAGCCCGACCACCGCCCGCACCGCGCCGGCGGGATCGCGGACCGGCAGCGCGACCGCGGCCTTGGCGTCCACGGCCTTCGCGCCCGGGCGGACCTGACCGCTCGTGTCGGTCTGCAGATCGCAGGTCTGGATCGGCTTGGCGTGCTGCCATGCGAGCCCTGCCATGCCCTTGCCCATCGGAATCTCGGCCGTGATCTCCTGCACCTTGGGCGGAATGTTCACGGCGGCGGCGAGCGCCAGCAGGTCTCGACGCACCACGTGAACGGTTCCGGCCACTGCGCCGTGCCGGGCGAGGAAGCCGCGTAACCAGGCTGTCATCACATCGTCGAGCATCGGGCAACTCTATACCGTTCTTCGGCCTGTTCCAGTGGGCTAGGATTCGCCCATGTTCACTCTCGACGAGCAGACGCAGATGGTGGCCGGGGTCATCCGGCAGTGGTGTCAAGCGACGCTCCAGCCGCGGATCCCCGCGCTCGAGGCCGGCACCGAGATGCCATTCGAGCTGATGAAGAAGCTGTCGAAGACGTTTGGCTTCGACGCGATGCTCGGCGGCGCCGTCAAGAAGCGGATCGCGAAGCTGCGCGCGGGAGCAGATCAAGCCGGTGATGGCGAGAAGATGCTGTCTGGCGCCGGCGGCAATCCGATGATGATGCACGTCGTCGCCAAGGAGCTGTCGCGCGTGTCACCGGGCTTCGCGATGGGCTTCGGCGTGTCGATCGGGCTCGTCGGCGGCGCGATCGTCGCGAAGGGCACCGCCGATCAGATCGAGCGCTGGGGCCTGCCGCTCACGACGGTGGAGAAGATCGGCTCGTGGTGCCTGACCGAGCCCAACGCCGGCTCCGACGCGTTCGGCTCGATGCGCACGTGCGCCAAGCCGGACGGTTCGAGTTACGTGCTCACCGGCAGCAAGACGTTCATCACCAACGGCCCGGGCGCCGACGTGTTCCTGGTCTATGCCAAGATCGATCGCGGCGAGCCCGAGGCCGAGCGCGGCATGGCGACGTTCATCGTCGATCGCACGATGCCCGGCGTCTCGGTCGGCCCGCCGTTCAAGAAGATGGGGATGCGCGACTCGCCGACGAGCGAGGTGTTCTTCGATGAGGTGCGGCTCGGAGTCGAGCACCTGCTCGGCGGGCGCGAGAAGGGACGCGGCGGGCGCACCGACACCAAGGACAGCCTCGGCAACGAGCGCTCGGGCGTGCCGTCGATCGCGTGGGGCATCATCGAGCGCTGCTACGACATGAGCCTGTCGTACGTCCGCGAGCGCAAGCAGTTCGGCCGCGCGATCGGCGAGTTCCAGGCGGTCCAGCTCAAGATCACCGACCTGTTCATGAAGCTGCGCACGGTCGAGAACATCGTGTTCCGGCTCGCCTGGATGCAGCAGCACGGCAAGCGCGACATGCCGTACATCAATGCCTCCAAGGCGATCTCGGCCCAGCTCGCGGTGGACGCCGCGATGACCGCGATCCAGATCCACGGCGGCTACGGCTACATGGAAGAGCTCGGGCTCGAGAAGCTCGCGCGCGACTCCAAGCTACTCGAGCTCGGCGCGGGCACCACGGACATCAACCTGCTCGCCGCCGCGCGCGAGCTGATCGGCGTGACCGAGTAGCGTGGTCACGGCGACGCGATCGGAACCCGCCGGACCGTGCTCTCGAGCAGCTTGTCGCCGATCGTGAGGTAGAGCGAGCCGCCGGTCACCGAGAGGTCCCACTTGTTGATGCGATCGAGCGTGGCCGCGGCGGCATCGAGGAACGCGGCATCGAGCGCGTTGAGCTCGAGCGCGTCGGCGCGGTGGACCTCGCGCTCCGCGATCGCGGCGGCGAGCTTCTCGGGATCCTTCCAGGCGTAGATCACGACCCGCGGGGCGGCCTTGCTCGCCTTGTGCAACCGATCCGGGGTCGGCGAACCGATCTCGATCCAGGCCACGAGGTCCCCGCGCAGATCGCGCTGCACGAGCGCGGGCTCGACGTCATCGGAGACGCCGCCCTTGCTGAAGTCGAGGCCCTCGCCATGCTCGAGGACGCGAGCGATCACGCGCGCCACGAGGTAGCGCGCGCTCTCGGAGGGATGCTGGGCCACCCGCAGCTCGAGCTCCTCGTAGATCGCGCGGTCTGAATCGGCCACCGCGATCACGAACTTCCGCATCGTCGCGCTGAGGGCCATGCACTCGCCTATCATGGAAGCGATTCGGGAGGCGAATCGGCAAGCACAACCGCGGCGCGCTCGCGTACGACCTCGCGCGCGATCTTGTCGTGGCGCAGCCCCTGGAACGAGGGGTGCCGGAGCCGGCCATCGGCGGTCCACTCGCCGAAGGCGACCTCGGCGACGTACTTCGGCTCGACCCAGTGGCGATGGGGGCCGGTCAACGCACGTGCCGGCTCCGGCTCGAACGACGACCCGGCCTGCTCGATCGGCTCGAGCAGCTGGCGGAGCTCGGCGAGCATCTTGTTGCTGTACCCGGTGCCGACCTTGCCCGCGTAGCACAGCTTGCCGTGCTCGTAGTAGCCGACGAGCAGCGCGCCGAGGCCAGTCCGCGAGCCCTCGGGATCGGTGAAGCCACCGATCACCAGCTCCTGGCGCCGCTGGCACTTCGTCTTCTGCCACGTGAGCCCGCGGCCGGGCTGGTAGGGCTGGTCGCGGCGCTTCGAGACGATGCCTTCGAGCCCGCGCGCGCACGCGAGCTGGAACAACGCGCCGCCGTGGCCGATCACGTGATCGCTGTAGCGGATCGCGCCGGGCTTGCCGCCCTGCGGCTGCACCAGCGCCGCGAGCCGTGCCTTGCGCTGTTCGAGCGGCAACCCGACGAGCGATTCGTCCTGGATTGCGAGCAGATCGAACACGAAGTAGACGAGGTTCGGATCCTGGCCGCCGAACGCGTTCTGCAGGCCCTGGAAGCTCGTCCGTCCATCCGGCAACAGCACGGCGACCTCGCCGTCGAGGATCGCGCGGCGCGCGGGGAGCTCGGCGACGGCATGCGAGATCGTCGGAAACTCCGCGGTCCAGTCCTTGAACCGCCGGCTGAGCAGACGCACGCGCCCGGGTTCGAGCACGGCGAGGATGCGGTAGCCGTCGAACTTCTGCTCGTGCAACCACTCGTCGCCCTCGGGCGGGTGGTCGACGAGGGTCGCGAGCTGCAACCCGCGTGGCAACCCGAACGCGGGCGTCGCCGTCGATCGTGCTACGCGCGACATCGACCCAGGAGGCTGCAGCTCGCGTGCCGGCGCGCCCCACGAGCGGTGCGAATGCGCCCGAGGAGGAGCCCGCGACGCTCGCGCCGCCGCCGCGTCAGCTGTCGGTCTCGCGCGATCGGCGGAGTGCGGCCTGGAGGTCGCCTCCCGTGGCGAACAGCCGGGATACGCCACGCACGCCGCTGATCTCGTTGGCGAGCCACTCGGCGGTGTCGAGCGAGCGCTCGGCCTCGACCCCATGGGCCTGGAGCAGGTTGCCGAGCTGGTGGGACAGCTCGTCGAGGTTGGCCGGGGCGGCGAGCTCGACCAGCTCCCAGGAGCCCAGCTGCTTGAGCAGGCGGTGCGCCCAGGCCGCGAGTACCTCGAGCCGCAACGGTGGGTTCTCGACGGGTGCGGTGAGGTCGTCCTGCGCGGCCACCAGCTCGGGGATGGACGTCACCATGCGCTGCAGGCTGGACCGCGCGAGGCTGCGAGGTGCCTCGCCACGGGCCGCGAGCGCCACCTTGCGATCGATGTCGCCCATCATCAGCAACACGCTGGGGATCCGGCCCTCGACACCGATCTCGGGGCCGAGGTTGCCGTGATCGACGAACTGGAGCAGCGCGTTGCGGGCGCGGTCCCACGGCACGCAGTCGGCGCACGGGACCGCGAGCGGCTGGCCATCGTGATCGAGCAGCTCGAACGAATCGTTGCGCGCTTGATCTCCGGTGGAGGTGGCGTATCCCGCGGGCGACTCGACGACGTAGAGCGCGCACCGATCGCCCAGCACCACCGCGACCACCTGATCATCCGAGGCGGACCACATGCGCAGCATCCGTGGGCGCTCGCTCGCCAGCGCGGAGAACGCATCGAGCGCGGTCACGAGCTCGCCGTGGTTGCGGACGTGGAGCGCGTCATCGCGGGATTCGCCCCAGACCATCAGCGGATCTCCGGTCGGCGACCGCCGCTTCGTCTGCACGATGTCGTGACGCTCGCCCTCGATCTCGATCACCATCCCGTTCGCGATGTTGCGGATCGCCATCTCGCGGAGCACGAGGTCCCACTCGTGATGGCCGTCGGAGGAGCGGTAGCGGAAGCGATAGGTGTCGTGGTGGTCGATCCGGCCGCCGTAGCCGACCGGGTCCCGCAGCGCGTCCTCCGCGTCGAGCACCTTGTCACCGGGCGCATCGAGGTAGCTGACGACCTGCCGCATGAAGGCGCGCAGGTCGTCGGGGATCTCTAGCCACATCCCCCGCATGACCCGAGCCTACCAGCTCCCCGAGCTGGTTACATCGCCACGGCGTAGACGAAGCTCGCCTTGGGGAATCGCAGGAACCGGTCCTTGATCAGCGCATGGGGGACGGCCGTGCCGTCGACGTACTGCTTGAGCAGCGCTTCCGCCGCAGGCCGATCGCCGCGCGCCTTGATCCCGGCCACGAGCTTCATCAGATCATCGACGACCGGCACGAGCTTGTCCTGATGCAGCGTGAACGCGCCGGTGTCCTTGCCGTTGGCGGCCACAGCCTTCGCATCCCAGGACAGGACCCCGTGATCGATCAGGTAGCCGATCTGGATCGCGGCGAGGTTCGAGTACGTCTTGCGCTTGCCGTCGGCCTCGTACATGCCCTGCGAGATGTGACCGAACGCCCAGACGACCGCATCGGTGTAGCTCTGGGCGGCGAGGTCGTCGGAGATGATCTGCTTGCCGCGCAGGAACTCGAGCAGGAACAGCGCCCCGGTCTGCGCCTTGAGCTCCTCCATCACCGAGGCGATCGGCCCCGAGAACCAGGCGCGGGCATCCTTGCCTGAGACCTTGTACTCGTGCGCCGGGCCCAGGTTGTGGGTCGCCTCGTGGAGGATCGTGCTGAGCAGCCCCGGCTCGAGCGTGCCGGTGTAGTGCTTCATGCTGGCGGCGTCGAACAGGCTCTCGGCCTGCGCGCGCCGCGCCGACCGGCTGTCCGGATCGTTGTACAGGTTGACCATCGCGACGGTCCTGCCGCGACCCTCGTTCGCGACCGGGCCCCAGTTCGGCAGGCTCTGGCCGATCGTGGCGCCGAGCGGGGTGCGATCGTCACCGGCGTTGATCACGATGTCGATGAAGTCCGGCAGGTGGAACGTCACCTTGCGCTCGGTGTAGGGCTTGCCTGCACGGCCCGCGATCGCGGCCTCCATCTCCTGCTGGACGGGGACGAGCTTCTGCTGCCACTGCTTGGAGCCCTGGTTGATCCGCGCGAACGTCAGGTGGACGCCGGCCTTCTGCGAGCACGGCTCCCAGTAGGTCTCGTCGGGCGCGACCCGCACGTACCACTTCGAGTTGTCGACCGTCATCTTCGCCCACGCCTCGTCGGCGGGCACCCAGTCGTTCGTCGTGAAGCTCTGGGCGGCCGCGCGCAGGTACGCGAGCAGCGGCCCCTCGCCGGGATCCTTGATGGCGTCGGCGGCGGCCGTGAGCTCGGCCGAGATCGCGGTCATCTGGTCCCTGTACGCCTCGGTGTACGGCACGGCGGTGAGCTTGTCGGGCTCGCCCCGCACGGCCACGAACGGCGCGAGCAGGGTCTTGGCGTCGCCGCGCTTCTCGAGCACCTGACAGAACTTGTCGTCCTGCTGCAGCGCGGCGGGGTAGATGCTGAGGATCGGCTTGGGCGAGCCCGCGATCGCCGAGCACAGCGGGTCCTTTTCGGTCGACGGGCCGACGCACTTCGGGCCGCGGTTGCGGCGGAACAGGCTCCGGCTCGCCGCATCCGTGGGGAGCCGCGGCGCGAGCGCTGCCGCGCCATTGTGATCGAGGTAGAGCTGATCGATCAGCGTGGCGACGCGCAGCATGTGGCCGACGAACGCCTTGTCGTCGCCCGAGAGCGCCGCGAGCTCGCTCCGCACGAGCGAGGCGCGACCTTGATCGAGATCCTCACCGACCAGCTTCTGGCGCTTGCCCTCGTCGGTCGAGACCTCCGGGGGGGCGGCCTTCGAGGCGGCGACGATCGTGTCGTAGGCCTGCTCGAACTCGGGCGTGAAGCGCTTGCCCGAGACCCAGCTGGCTTCGGGCCTGCCCGAGGTGGGATAGAACAGCAGCGAGGTCACCTCCTCCGGATCGAGCTGCCTGTCGTTGTCGGCGTCGGCGATCCAGTACACCGGGAGGTTCGCGCGCACCGCCCAGCGGTTGAAGTCGATCCGCGCGAGCTCGTCGTGCGCCCGCGCGGTCGGGGTCGGGTGGGCGAGATCGACCTGGGAGCCCGATCCGGAGCCCGCTTGCACGCGAGGGGCCGGCTCCGGCTTGGACTTGCAGGAGCACAGCGACATTGCGATCGTGGCGAACAGCCAGGCTCTTGTCATGGGGCGGACGCTAGCAGAGAGTGCGGCCGCCCAGGAGCCCTGACCCAGGCACCACCGATGGGCTTGGCCTCGCGCGCAGCCGTCGATTACTGTTGGGCGATGCGCGCCTGGCTCGTCACCGTCATCCTCGCCGCCGCGTGCACGTCACGGGCGACGACCACCGGGCTCCGGGTCACCGACCTCGCGTCCCCGCGGCTACAGCCGGATCGGGCACCCGAGGTGACGCTGGACCAGGCCAAGGCGATCCTGCCGGATGCACCGAGGACGTGCGCGGATATCGAGTGCTTGCTCGCGAGCGCGTATGCGAAGGACCCGAAGGCGAAGGCGCTCGCACTCGCGCTGTATCGCGAGACCGGGAGCGTCGCCGGCGTCGGCCCCAAGGAGCTCATGGATGGGGGATATCGCGGCCAGATCCAGCTCGTCCCGCAGCTGCCGATCGCCGGCTATCGCCAGCACCTCACCTGGGTGCTCGACGCGTCGCGCTCGATCGATCAGTTCTTCGGCAAGCTCTTTCTCCACCAACCCAAGGACCACCCGGCCGGGCCGGCCTATCGCTGGCGCGCGCTCCAGCTGCGGTTCGTGCGATCGATCAAGAAGCGAACCCCGAGCGCGTACGCGGTCGGCTGGCTCGTCGAGTACAACGTCGAGGGCTCGCTGCTCACCACCGCGAACGGAGTCCGCGAGACCGTGTTCCACGAGCTGTTCCACTCCAACGATGGCGCGCATGCGGACTGGTCCGCGAAGACGTTGCAGCACGACTACGACGCGATCGTCGCGAAGTGCGGCGGCGCGAGACCGAATACCAGGTGTCTGTCGCCCTACGCGCCCAACGACACCATGGTCCGTGGCGGCACGTTCTACGCCTTCCAGCCGAACAACGGCAATAGCGTGCACGAGTACGCCGCCGAGCTCGCCGTGCGGTACTGGGAAGACCACATGCAGATCCTCGCGACCGGGAAGCTCACGCGCACGCCGTTCAAGTGCGGACCGCCGGAGAACGCCCGGGCCTGGAAGGCGCTGGTGGACGAGTTCTTCGCGGGCCGCGATCTGACTCCCGCTTGCTGAGCCCCGGATCCGGAGGCTGCCCGTCGTGTACTGACTGCACCCACCGTGCGGCAACGCTCGCCCTGAGCGGGAGCGCGCATTTCACACGTCCAAGTGTTCGTGACCCTGTCTTGACCCAATGGATTTTCGGGCACATCGCGTGCACAGTTGGGGCCCGATGTTGTCAGGCCTCAAGTCGGGAGTGTCTGACGACGGTCGATCGCTGAGCTCGTACGAGCTCGAACAAGACGCCGACGCCGACGCCGACGCCGACGTCCTGCCGACAAGCTACGGACGCGACATCCTCGTCGTCGACGATCACCAGACGAACCTGATCGCGATCAGGGCGGCGCTGCAGCCGCTCGGGCGGTCGCTCGTGCTGGCACGCTCGAGCATCGAGGTCCTCGGCAGGCTGCTCGAGCAAGACTTCGCGCTGATCCTGCTCGATGTCTCGATGCCGGGAATGGATGGCCTCGAGATCGCCAGGCTGGTGCGCGCGCGAGACCGGAGCCGAGCGACCCCGATCCTCTGCATGACCGGGTCGTCGCAGGGCGAGGCCATGCTCCGCGGCTACGAGCTCGGCGCGTTCGACTGCCTGGCGACGCCGATCCGGCCCGAGGTGCTGCGCGCCAAGGCGAGCGCATTCATCCAGTTGCAGGACCTTGCGATCGAGCTCCAGCACAAGACCTTGGAGGTACGCCAGGCGCGGGCCTACGCGCACGAGCTGATCGCGCAGCGTGAGCGGTTCGCGACCGCGGTGCTGGAGCAGCAGCGGCAGCAGGCGGCCGAGACCGATCGCCGCAAGGACGAGTTCCTCGCGATCCTCTCCCACGAGCTGCGCAACCCACTCCAGCCCCTGCAGACCGCGGTCGAGGTCCTCGAGCACGATCCACGCGCTCCGGTACCCGCGCGGGTCCGCGGGATCATCCAGCGCCAGGTCCATCACATCACCCGGCTCGTCGACGATCTGCTCGATATCGCACGGCTCAACGCCGGCAAGCTCGAGCTCCGCCGCGAACCCGTCGCGCTCGAGGCGATCGTCCAGGAGGCCGTGCAGAGTTGCCGCACCACGATCGAAGCACGCAAGCACCAGCTCGAGGTCGAGCTCGGAGGCGCCCCCACGATCATCGACGGTGATCCGATCCGGCTCGTCCAGGTGGTGTGCAACCTGCTGAACAACGCGGCGAAGTACACCGACTCCGGCGGGCTGATCCGGGTGGCCTGCGGCGCCCACTGCGGAGAGGGCTTCATCCGCATCACCGATACCGGCAAGGGCATCTCGCCCATCCTGCTGCCGTCGATCTTCGACATGTTCGTCCAGGAGCGAACCACTCCCGATGGCGCGGGCGGGCTCGGGCTCGGCCTTGGTCTCGTCAAGCGGGTGGTCGAGATGCACGGAGGAACGGTGTGCGCGAACAGCGCTGGCCCGAAGCAAGGCAGCACGTTCGAGATCCTGCTCGGGCTTGCCGATCAGCGGGCGCTCGACGCCTTCCAGCTCTCCCGCACCCGCACCCCCACCGGCCCGCAGGAACGACCGCTCCGCGCGGTGGTCTGTGACGATGCACCCGATCTTTGCGAGCTGGTCGCCGACCTGCTTCGGCTGCGTGGCCACGAGGTCATCGTGGTCGAAGACGGTCCAGCGGCGATCGCGACGATCTGCCAGGAGCGCCCGGATGTCGCGCTGATCGACATCGGGCTCCCCGAGATGGATGGCTACGAGGTCGCGCGGCAGATCCGCCGCGCGCTCACCGAGGTCCGCCCCCGTTTGATCGCGATGACCGGCTACGGCCAGGCCAGCGATCGAGCCGCCGCATTCGACGCAGGGTTCGATGACCACATCGTCAAACCCGCGAGTGCGGACAAGATCCTGCGCGCGTTGTACGGCACCCAGGACTGAAGCGTCGGGCCGCTGCTAGAGGTCGGACAGCGCCGAGAGCGCCCGCGCGAGGTCGGGGCGCGGTCCGATCGCCTTGCGGGTGTCGCCGGCCTGGGGCGTCCCGGTGCGGCGCAGCAGCTCGCGGAGCGCGGAAGGATCGAGCACGCGGCCGCGCTGACGAGCGAAGCCTTCGAGGATCACCGCGGCACCGGCGACGATCGGCGAGGCGCTCGACGTGCCGGAGAACTCGCCGGTGTAGTGGCGATCGGCGTACGTCCGATCCTGGCCATCGCAGGCCTGGAGGTCGCCATAGTCGAGCGTCGCGACCTTGCGGCCCCAGCCCTGGACGTCGACGCGGCCGCCGTAGTTGGAGAAGTCGAGCCGCTCGCGATCGCCAAACCCCTCGCGAGGTGGCCCGCCGGCGCCGATCATGATCGCGCCCGAGTCACGCTTGCGGCGATCGAACTTCTTGTCGTACGCGGCGTGATCGAGATCTTCGCCACCGTTGCCGGCTGCCTCGATCACGATGACCCCACGCTTGGTCGCCGCGCGGATCGTGTCGTAGATATCGTCCCAGTACTCCATCGGGAGGTAGCGGCCCCGCGGCCCCGTGCCCTGGAGCTCGATCAACAGCACATCGCCGGGCCGCAGCTCGCGGGCCGCCGCATCGATGGCATCCGCCACCGCGATCCCACCGATCGACGCCGTGAACACGCGCTCGACATCCGGCGCGATCCCGACGACCCCCTTGCCGTTGTCCCGGCCGACGACCTCGCCGAGCACCGCGGTGCCGTGCGCGCGCCAGCTCGGATCGCGGATCGGCTTGCCCGCCACGTGCCGGATCCGATCGCCCGGCAGATCCTCGTGGGCCGCGTTCCAGCCGCCCTCGATGTCCGCGAACCAGACGCCCCCACCCCGCAGCCCGCGTCGCCATGCGGCCGGGGCATCGATGCCGTGCGGCGCGGGACCGAGGTAGCCCTGATAGGACTCGAACGAGGGCGTGGTGATCGGGCAGCTGTCGCCGTCATCGGAGGGACGAGCCCCCGTCGGTAACGTGACCTCGGGCGCCACGAACGCCTGATCGACGCCGGGATCCGCGGCGAGTCGCGCCGCGAGCTCCCGTGCCTGCCGCGGCGACGCTGCGCTGACCCGGATCCAGCGCGCACGATCATCGTGCGTGCCGGGCGCGAGGGTCGTGAACAGCGCGGCGCTGCTCGTTGCGTCCAGTGCCGCGGGGGCGGCGCCCTCGGCCGCGAGCTTGACGTGCACATACGTCACAGCCTGCGGCGCAACGTGGGTGGGGGCACCGGGCCAGCTCGCCGCGGCGATCGTCGCCACGACGGTCGCGAACGCGGCTCTCCAGGGAGCTCGGACCTTGTCGGCAGGCATCGCCGAAGCCTAACCGACTCGCCCGCCGGCACAACCGGCTTTGCGCTGTGCCCTCGGGAGCAGGGCGCGTCAGGGCCTGGTGGGCTGTGGTGCCAGCGCCGCGAGGCCTGCGCGCGCCGCTGCTGCGATCGCGGGATCCGGATCGGTCACCGCCGACTCTAGCCATGCGCGTGCACTTGCCCGATCCCCGCGATCCCCGATCAACCGCCCGAGCAGGACTGCCGCTCTCCCGCGACGCAGCGAGTGGGGCGCGTGATCGAGGAACGCGACCAGGACCCGCTCTGCCTCGTGTCGTTCCCCAGCTCGGACGAGCGCGACCGCCTGGAAGTACCGAGCGTCCCCGGCCAGCGGAGCGTTCGGTGCGCCATCGGCCGCGGCCTGGAGCTCCGCCGCTGCCTCGCGCGCCTTGCCAGCTCGCAGCAGCGCCCAGCCCGCCTGGAACCGACGCTCGATGTCGGACACGGTCGGGGGCGTCGGCGGCGGCGGCGTCGTCGGCGTCGGCGTCGGCGCGACGTCGGCGGTCGAGCTCGCGAGGCCCGGCGCGGCGCTCCCGGTTGCCACGAGATCCGTGGCCTGGACCTCCGGCACCTTGTCCGGCGTGCGTGCGAGCTTCGCCGGCGCGGCCTTGCTCGGCGCACTGTCCGGTACGCGGACAGCAGGACCTGGATCGGGCACGAGGTCCGTCGCCCGCGGCTGCGGGATGGGCGAGAGGTCCGTCGTGATGACCGATGATCGCCAGGTCTGGCCGGCTGCGAGCAGGACCGTGCGCTGCCCGATCACGGTGACCTGCGCGCTGCCCGATCGCACGCTGACGGCGCTCAGGGACTCGGCGGTGACGACGGCTTCGTACTCGCCTGCACCCTCGATCTCGGCATCGCGGGTCCGGAGCCGGACGTGATCGCCATGGCGGCTCTCGCCGACCGCGAGCCGGACGGTGCCGTCATGCACGAGGACGATCTCGTCGACGCCGGTGTCGGTGGTGAGGACCTGGCGCTCGAGCCGGGCCTCGGCCGAGGCGATGATCTGCGCCGAGCTCGGCGCCACGA
Source organism: Deltaproteobacteria bacterium (assembly GCA_018262455.1). The sequence goes on from JAGSPR010000014.1 coordinate 29,390, forward strand.
CGATCGCCGGGTCGCGAACGACCACGATCGCCACCGCCGCGGCGGCGAGGACTCCCGCCGCGAACCCACCGCCAGCCAACAGCCAGCGCCGGCGAGCCGGACGCGCACCTTCCTCGCTGGCCTCGACGAGCAGCGAAGACCGCACGGCATCACGGCGGGCGGGATCCGGGCGCTCCCACGGAAGCTCCTTGGCAAGCTCACGGAGCTGTTCGTCGGTCATGGGGCACCTTCCTCGATCGCCGCGCGCAGGGCGCGTCGAGCATCATGCAGCCGCCGCCACATCGTTCCGGCGCGGAGTCCGAGCATCCGCGCGGCCTCGACCCCGGCGATGTCCTCGAGGTCGCACAGGACGTAGGCCACGCGAAGATCGTGGGGCAGCAGGTCGAGCGCCGCCGCGAGCCGCCCGACCTGCTGGGCCTGGGATAGCGCGTCGTCGGGTGCGTTGCGCGGCGTGGGAGGTTCCCACTCGGCGATCGCGTTGCGGCGGCGCTGCGCGCTGCGGACGTGGTGGCGCACCGTGTTCGCGGCGATCCCGAACAGGAATGACTTCACGGAGCCGCGTCCGCCGTAGCGGCTCGCCGAGCGCCATACCTCGAGGAACGTCGTCTGCACGAGGTCATCGATGTCGGACGGATCGGTCCGCAACAGGCGTGACACCAGCCGGTAGACCGCGAGGTGATGGCGATCGAACAGCGCTCCGAGCGCGGCCGAGTCGCCGATCCCGCACGCGGCGAGCAGCGCTTCGTCGGAGATCTCGGCCATCGCGGCCCGTCGCTCGTCGAGCCGACGCAGCGGAATGAGCAGCCCACCCTCACTCGCATCGTCTGGCAGCGGGCGGCCTTCGGCGGGAGCCGTCCCGCTCGGCTGGCGTCGTGGCGTCCTCATGGTGCGCCGATCCGCAGGCCGACTCCCAGCAGGAGCCCGCCGCTGGACTCGCCCGGGAGTGCCAGCAGCGACAGCTCGGTGACGGGAACGTCGCCGGGATTCGTGGGGTCCACCACCGGGGATGCGGCGAACGAGCCGGTGTGTCCGAACGGCGCGAACGTCACTGACGCCAGACCATCCAGCCACACGTGATCAAACAGCGGGACCGCGAGCCTCACGGCGGCAGCGATCCGCGGCGTCAACGTGGTGCGCGAGAACGCGTCACCGACATAGCCGGTCCCGCCCGTCCCGCTCGAATCGATGCAGCTCGACGGCGGAGCCCCGCCGCAGGTCGGGTCGTTGGGCGGGCAGATCGGCGGCGGCTCGGGCGGGCAGCCGTCCAACCGACGCGTCGAGCGCCGGCCCACCCCGAGCCCGAGCTCCGGCGCGAGGGTCATGCGCCCCGCGACGAATGGCAGGGTGGCGATCGCGAACACCGAGGCGTCGCTGCGCGCCATCGCGGTCAGGTTCACGGCTCGATCGGCCTCCTGCGCGTAACGCGCGCGACCGCCGAGGCACGCCCGGCCGACCCGCAGACAGATCGCTCCGCTGGCGCCGGTCGCCGCGACCCCGTCGTCGGACCATGACTGCTCGTACGCGACCATCACCGCGAACCGATCGAGCAGCGCCCGCTCGGCCACGACCGGGGGCGGTGGCGCGCTCGGCCGCGGTGGGCCCTCGTGCACCACCACCGAGGCTGGCACGCTCGCGACGAGCCACGCCGTGCCGTCGAGGTCATCGTGCAGCCAGGAATCGATCCAGGCCGCGGCGATCGCGGCATCGCCGACCACCCTGCCCTCACTGCGGCGAGAGCCATCGCGCACGGCAACGGCGAGCCCGCCTTCGACATCGAGCTCGACCTGGGCGACGACGCCGCGGCAGCCCGGCGACGCCCGTCCCGTGACGACGCCCAGGTGCGCGAGCTCGGCCGACACCCGAGCCACCGCCGCCGCGTCACCCGAGACCTCGGCGCGCGCCGCGCAGGGCTCCGCCGATCCTGTCCGGGATCCGGACAGAACGAGCCAGAGCGCAACGACCGCGCGCCGGACGGTCACGAGTCGGCCCTCGTCATTCGCATCCGAAGTCCACCGGGAGGTGATCCGGCATCATGGCTCCGCCCGGCTCGCACATGCCGCTGCTGTCGCACGCGCACGGGCCAGGAACTGGCCAGCAGCCCGGGTCGTTGCTCGAGCAGCCGCAGGTCATCGGGTCATCCATGCACGGGTCCAGGCACGAGGCTGGGTCCAGCGGATTGTCACACGGAGGTGCGCATCCAGGATCGGTCGGATCGCCACACGGCGAGGTGCAATTGCCATCCGAGTCACACCCGGGCGGCAGGCAACCGGGGGCGCTCGGATCGGTGCAACCGCCACCGCCACCGC
>JAGSPR010000390.1 GCA_018262455.1 Deltaproteobacteria bacterium
CTCGGAGGTCGTCCAGTCGCCCGAGATCAAGGCGATGCTGTCGCCGTACTTCGACGAGGTCAACAAGACGCTCGCGAAGTACGAGACCGTCAAGCAGTTCCAGATCCTGCCCAAGGATCTGTCGGTCGACGAGGGCGAGCTGACGCCGAGCCTCAAGGTCAAGCGCAAGGTCGTCGAGAAGAAGTACGCGACCCTGCTCGACAAGATGTACGAGGGCGCGGTCGCCAGCGAGTGACGCGCGGGGCGTGAACCTCCCGGACGTCAGCCACCGATCGTGAATCGATCGAACGGCCGCGACAGCTGGAGCGTCGCGCCGGCCGCGGTGATCGCCGCCGTGATGACGTCGAGCGGTTCCCACAGGTACTCGTGCGGCGCCATGAGGGCCGCGGACGACGCGCCGCGCAGGAAGTCGGTGCCGGGTGGGTACCAGGCGGCGCCACCTTCCGAGTAGACGACGAGCGTCTTCGCGCCGGTCGCACGCGTGAGGTCGGCGAGGAACGCGGCGCCGTTGTCGCAGTTCTCGGTCGGCCGGACCCAGCGGTCGGCGGCCTGGAACAGGAACTCCCAGGTGTGATCGATCATGGTCCCGCGCTCCTGGCGGCGCGTGGCGAACACCGGCTCGAGCGGTCCATAGCGCGCGACCAGCGCCGCGGCATCTCCGGTCGTGACCAGCGAGCGCCCGTCGAGGTCGGCGCTCGAGTCGACGTGCACGAGGGCGCTCTTGCCGGCGTGACGCAGCAGGTAGCAGTTGCCGCCGAAGTGCAAGCGCGTCGGATCCTCGCCGTAGAAGGGCGCGGCCACGACCTCGCCGGCCTCGCCGAACGAGATCGCCTCGCCGTGGCGGAGCGTGTGGATCGACGTGAACCCGAGGTAGCGCAGGAGCAGCTCGGTGCGCGGAGACAGCGTTCGCGTCGCGTCCTGGGCCGGCACGTAGATCGGCGTGCGCTTGTCGAGCTTGAGCAGCGTGTCCGGGTGCACGTGGTCCCAGTGGTGGTGGGTGATGAACAGCGCGGCGAGCGGCGGCAGCTCCCCGGGCGCGACGGGCGGCGTGACGTCGCCCGTGCTGGCCGGCGGCAGCCACGGATCGACCAGCACGTGGTGACCTCCGAGGTTGGCGAGCAGCGTCGCGTGGCCGAGGTGGGCCACCGTCCCGGGCTCGAGCGCCAGCGGGCGCGCCGGCGGGCGGCCGTCGAGGAGCGATGCGAACCAGAGCGCGCTGACGAGCTGCGCGAGTGCGGGCGCTGCCGCGCCGAGCTCGGCGCGCAACTCGTTCGCGTCGATGCCGGTCGCGAGTCGCCCGAGCAACTGACCGAACGCCGCGACGGGTGGCCCGTCGGCGGGGACCACGGTGCGCACCGGCGGCGCGGTCAGCCGCGCGAGCTCGCGATCCTGGAAGCACGCGAAGCGATCGAGCGGGTAGTGGATCGTGTCGTCCTGCAGAGGCACGAGCGCCTCGAGCCGAACCGGATCGCCGACCGCGCGCACGACCTTTCCGAGCGCGGGGTGATCGCGGACCAGCTCGCGGCAGATCGCATCGAGGATCGCGGCGGTGCGGTCGGGCTCCGGCAGGCGGCCGCGCGAGATCGCGGCGTTGACCATCGTGCGCCACGCGTGGTTCAGCCTCGCCGCCAGGTACTGGAGGGGGCCGAGGCGATCCGGCGGCACGAACAGGCTGATCGGCAGCGACGTATCGGCCGTGACACGACCGGTGGGGCCGGGGACGGTCGCGAAGTACGCCGCGAGCCCGACGCGCGGCGAGAGGGTGAGCCGGCCGGCCCGGGGCAGGTGGGTGAGGGTCATGGCTGCGAAGGCGCGAGCCACAGCTCGGAGATCGTCCGCGGCTCCTCGGTGGCCCAGTCGGGCTCGGCGGCCCGCAGCGCCACCATCACGTCGGGTTCGTAGTGCGCGAGCTGGGCCGGGTCGAGGCCCCGGATCGCGACGGCGGCGAGCAGATCGATGAAGCTGTACACCGCGAGGATCGCGAGCCTGCCGTCGACCGCATAGGTGATCAGCTCGACGGGCCAGCCGCGCGACGTGACGTCGACCCGGCTCGACAGCTTGCGCACCTCGGTGCCGCCAGCCTCGACGTGGGCCGCGACCCAGCTCGTGAAGTCGACGCCCGGCCCCGGGTCGAGCACCGCGACGAGCGCCGTGTCCGGCAGTGTGCGCGGCTTCTCGAACTGGAGCTTCATGCGTCCCCGACGGGCACGAGGACGCCGTAGTCGAGCAGCTTGCGCACCACGGTCTCGTCGAGCAACTCGCCGCGCCCGCTGCCGTGCAGCTCGCGCATCGCCTCGACAGGATCGCGGCCACACAGCTCCGGGATCAAGGGCAAGATCGCCGCCGGCAGGTCGAGGGGATCGTAGCCGAGCGCGCGCGTCGTGACGCGCAGGTGATCCGGCCGGGTCGGATGGATCTGGAACAGCGCGTCCGGTCCGCGGGCGACCCCGGGGGGGAGGGCCTGCGAGAGCTGGCGGTCGTGAGTGTAGCGCGCGATGTCCTCGAGTGCCGTGAGCTCGGGCCCCGCGATCCGTCGTACGTCGGCCCAGGTCAGCTCGCCGACGAGCCGGCCGGCCTCCCGGTAGAACTCGAGCTCGCGTCCGAACCAGGTCCCCCACAGCGTGCGGTACGCGTGATCCGGAATGCCTTCGACGATCTCGCGGACGGCGCTATCGCGACGCTGATCGAGGAACAGGAGCAAGGTCTTCGCGCGCGGGCCGGGATCGAGCTGCAGCACCGCCCACATGCTCGCCGCGCGCTCGGCGGCTCGCAGGAGGCCGAGCATCGTCTTCCAGAACGTGAGGCCGGTGCCACCTCGCTCGTACTTGCAGAACCACGTCGAGCAGATCGCGTTGCGATGCCGCCACACGCCGCACATTCCTCCCTGCTGGATGTAATACGGGCAGCGCACTTCCTTCATCCGGCCGAACGACTCGGGCGCGAGCTCGACCACGCGGTCGTAGATCAACCCCGCGAAGGCATCGGCGCGGATGCCGAGCGGCGTGACGCCCACGCGCTTCGCCATCCGCAGCGCCAGCATCTCCTTCGCCCACGCGAGCCCGCGATCGGGATCGCCGAGCACGCCGCCGACCAGGAAGTTGTGCAGCTCGGGTTGGAACGTGCAGCACTTGGTGTCGGCGCGGAACGTGACCGGAGGCGGGGGCCGTCCCGGCTGCGGCAGCATCGCGCACTCGTTGCACGTGGCCCGGGTCTCGTTGGGGATCGGGCTCCCCAGCGCGTCGAGCATCCAGCGCGCATACAGCGGCGGCAGCGGGCTGGCGGTGATCGCGTCGCTCACGGACGCGGACGTCGGGTCGCCGCGACGATGCCGACCGCGATCAGGGCCAGGCCGAAGACGACGAAGAAGATGGTCAAGCCGGTGTCGCCGATCCACGCGCGCCCTTGCTGCACCTTGCCGGTGTTCCAGACGAACGCAGGTCGGGCGATCCCGAAGATCGCGAACATCGCACCGACAACGATCGCTGTGATCGGCACCGCGACGGGGACGCGTGACATGGCTGCGACGCTACCATGGCCGATCGCGCGAGAGTCGCGGATCGTGATAACAACGGGCCATGGCGACCTGGGCGGAGACACGCGCGCATCTTCAGCAGACGTTCACGATCGCCGTCGAGCAGCCCGAGTGGATCGGCCTCGGCTGGAAGTTCAAGCCCGCGACGCCCGGCGAGGACGTGCTGCAGCGTCAGCGGATCGAGCTCGTCCAGGCGATCGGAGCGCCCCACCTGCTCGTGCTCTCGGACATCATCGAGGTCAACCGCGTCCCGATGCGCACCGTGCTCGAGCACAACATGACGCTCGCGATCGGTGGCATCGCGATCAGCGACGACGTCTACGTTCTGCGCGCGGTGGTGCCACTCGAGCACCTGGACTTCCCGTACTTCGACCGGATGCTCGCGTACATCGCGCACGAGGCGGCTCGGCTCCGCGAGAGCACCCCGGCGATCCAGTGATCGCGCGGGTTCCCGGCTGGTCGTGGGAGGTCCGCGGTCGCGGGGTGACGATGGTGCCGCCCGAGGGACCCGGCTGCGGCGCCGTCCGCTATCGCGAACGGATCTACCCGCTGCGATCGGTAGAGGCGATCTTGCGCGACAAGGTCGCCGACCGACGGCAGCTCGTCAGCGTCGGTCCGATCGAGCCCGTGGTCACCGCCGAGGGCGAATACGCGGCGGTGGTCGACGTGCTCGGCATGCAGGGGGGCGTACGGGTCCAGCGCACGCTGGGCTTCGTGTTCGGGGACGACTGGTACAGCGAGATCGGTGGGATCGCCCTGCGCGCCGATCAGTTCGAGCGGTTCGCGACGTTCGTGCGGAGGCTGGTGCGTGACGTTCGGCTATCGCTCGGCGTGCGTCGTCGTCGGTTCGTGTACCAGCCGCCGGAGGACTGGCACGGCTACGTTCGGCTGCCGACCTATGCGACGTGGTTCCCGCCGGACCATCCCGCCGACCCGACGTCGATCACCGTGTATCCGGCGCTGCCGTCGTCGAGCGGCGGCGTCGACGGCGAACGCCTCGACCTGCTCTGCATCGGCCCACCGGCGCCGGCGGAGGTGGTCGGCGAGATCGCGCCGGTCACGACCACGAACACCACGCGGCTGTCGGGATCGGCGTGGGAGTTCGAGGTGCGCGACGAGCGCGGCCGCCAGCTGGCGCGGCGGGTCGTCATGCTCCGCGACGAGCGCTACCTCTACACCTGCTACCTCGATGCCGCGCGCGCCGACCTCCCGACGCGACGGCTCGTGCTCGACCGGCTACTCGAGTCGATCGAGCCGCTACCGGTCGCGAACCGGAGCGTGCCGCCGGTGTTCGATCACTGGCTGTAGCTCACCAGCTGGTGACGGTGTCCCACGCGCTGCTGGCCGCGTTGCCGATCGCGCTGCCCGCGGACGAGATGCCATTCCACGCGTGGCCGAGCAGCTCGGACTTGACGTCGAACGAGAACGGGCCGAAGTCGGCGCCGATGCCGAGCTCGCGCACGCCGTCGCCGTCGGAGTCACCGTAGTGCGCGCGGCCTGCCGCGCCGACGCCGACCGACATGCCGAAGCGCGCGTTGTGCTCGGCCGTCCCCGCGGACACCGAGCCCGCGATCAGGTTCGCCTGGGCTCCGAGTGACGCGGTCTCCTCGTTGAACTTGGCGCCGGCGTTCGCGCTCAGCGCTTCGACATCGAAGCCGACGGGGCCGAGGGCGCCACCCAGCGGGATGCCGACGCGAGCGAGGGCGGCGTCGCCTTCCACGCCGACGTTGGTGCGGCCCTGCTCGTCGCGCCAGCCACCGAAGTGGCCCTGGGCCTGGAGGACGTCACCGCGTGCTTCGCCGTTCGGGCCGAGCTGGCCGGAGAGCAGGCCGGCACCGGCTGACCACCCACGAGCATTCCCGTTGGCGTCACGCTCGGAGCCGGCATACGCAAACGGGCCATTCGCCTCGAGCTTGCCGTTCGAGTTCTGCTTGTGAGGTCCCCAGCCGTAGTAGTCGGGGGTCAGGGCGTCTAAGGGCATCGATGGAGCTCCCGAGGGTGTGGAGAGACGAGCAATCGTAATACGATCCATCTGGCGGATGGATCCCTCTTCCGATCCAGCAATTAAACGCAAATGAAGTCCAATGGATGGGATGAAGACGAGCTCGTACGCTGGGGGGGCGAGGCGGGGATCTGCGTGCACCGGCCCCCGCGCCGACCGGCGACGGAGTTCCGGCACAACTACGAGACCGACTTCGGGCGCTTCCTGGTGCGCCGCCCGGCGCTGGTGATCGAGCCCGGCTCGGTGACCGAGCTCGCGGCCGCGATGCGCGCGCTCGGCGAGCGGACGATCGGGTACAAGCTGCGTGGCGCGGGGCACAGCTCGGGCGGGCAGGTCCTGATCGAGGGCGGCGTGGTGATCGAGCTGTCGGGGCTGCGAGGGATCGTCGATCACGGCGACACCGTCGACGTGCTCGGGGGCACGACGTGGCTGGAGGTCGCCGAGCACCTCCATCCGCGGCGGCGACCACCGGTGCTCACCGACAACTTGCGCACCACGGTCGCGGGCACGCTCGCGGTCGGCGGCATCGGCGACACCTCGATCCACGACGGGCTGCAGATCGCGTCGGTGATCGAGCTCGACTGGGTCGCGCCGGACGGCACCTCGCGCACGTTGACCCAGGCCGACGAGGAGCTCGGCTTCGTGCTCGCGGGGCGAGGCCAGCTCGGCGCGATCGCGCGCGTGCGCCTGCCGACGATCGCGCGCCCGCCGCTGCTCGCCGGGCACATCGCGGCGTGGACGTCGGTCGACGCGTACCTCGAGGCGGCGGCGGTGATCCGGCGCGAACGCTCGTACGAGGTCGTGCGCGCGACGCTGTTCTGGCGCG
>JAGSPR010000391.1 GCA_018262455.1 Deltaproteobacteria bacterium
GTCGCGAGCAGCTCGGCGTCCTCGATCGCGCCACGCGGGAGGAACGTTCGCTCGATCACCTCGACCAGGTCGCGCACGGGGCACGGCTTGGCGATCCACCGATGAATGTCGAGGACGGCTCGCACGCGATCCGTCGAGCGAGCCTCGCCGGACAGGACGAGGCGCGCGACCTGCGGGAAGCGGTGGCGCGCCGTCCGCAGAAACACGAGGCCGTCCATCTGCGGCATCCCGACATCCGAGACGATGACATCGACGGGTTCGCGTTCGAGCAGGGCGAGGGCGGCGACGGCGCTCGTGGTGTAGGTCACCTGCCAGTCCGGGCGGTGGCTCCGCAAAGATCGCTCGATCCCGCGCAGGACGAGCGGCTCGTCATCGACGAACAGGACCCGGATCATGCGGCACGCTCCTGCTGGCAGCGAGGCAGCGACAGGTGAAACGTGGTCCCGGCGCCGACGACCGACTCGAAGTCGATCGTGCCGTGATGGCGATCGACGATCGCTGCCCGGACCATCGCGAGACCCTGACCGGTGCCCTCTCCGAGCGACTTGGTGGTGAAGAACGGCTCGAAGACGCGGGCCCGATGCTCGTCGGGGATCCCGGTGCCGGTATCCGCGACGCTGACCGTGACGACGCTCGCCGTGGCCCGGGTCGTGATCGTGATCCGGCCGCGCCTGCCGCCGTCTCGCTTCGCGGTGATCGCCTGGGCCGCGTTGATCACGAGGTTCAAGATCGCTCGCCCGAGCTCGTCCGCATGTCCCCGCACCGGGGGGAGCTCGCCGAGATCGAGCACGAGGTCGGCCGAGTACTTGTACTGGCTCTTCGCGAGCTCGGCCGCCATCCGGATCTGCCGGTTGAGATCGACGGTGTCGTGCTGGGTGTCGCTGGTGTGCGCGTACTCGCGGACGCTGCGCACGATCGCGGTCACGCGCGCGACCCCACTCAACGCGTCTCCGATCGCTCCTGTCATGCTGTCGAACAGCTCTGCCGTCTCCCCGCCGCTCTCCGGCTTGAGGTCCCCGATCGTCTCGGCGAGGAACTCGAGACTCGACTGGATGTACTGGGTCGGCGTGTTGATCTCGTGCGCGATCCCCGCGGCCAGCCGTCCGAGCGACTCGAACTTCTGCGACACCCCGAGCTCGATCTGCAGCCTGCGAGCGACCTCGCGCTGGACCTGCGCTTCGAGCCGCTCCATGTCCCGCTGCAGCTCGCGGCCGCGGTGCCACTTCTCCGACATGCAGGCGGCGAGCTGGCGGACCTCGATCGGCTCGAACGGCTTGCGCAGGATCACGAGCTGGTCGCGCCGCGGGGTCCGCGCGAGGATGTCCTGCCAGGAGTACGTCGAGTGCGCGGTGCACAGGACGATCTCGAGATCCGGCTGCTGACGCCAGAGCTGGACCGCCGTCTCGACACCATCGATGCCGGGTGGCATCTGGATGTCGATGAACGCGACCGACAGGGGCGCGCCGGAGGCGAGCGCCGAGCTGCACGCGGTGATCGCGTCGGCGCCCTGCCGCGCGTAGTGCATCCGGTAGCGCGGCTGCTCGGTCGCGACCCGCGGCGCTCCGCCGAGCGCGAGCTCGAGCTCGTCGAGCGTCGCGACCGTCGGATCCGAGCCCGGCGCGTCGAGGAGGCTCCGGAAGCTATCGAGGATCGACTGCTCGTCGTCGACCACGAGGATGTTCGGTTGGGCGGTGGTCACGACGTCGCCCCCCCGATCGGAACGCGCAGGGTGAACGTCGCCCCCCGGTCCTGGCCGGCGCTCGCAACCTCGAGGGAGCCGCCCATCTGGCGCGCGGCGAGCGACGACGAGTGCAGGCCATACCCGTGCCCGTCGGACTTGCTCGTGAACCCCGCACTGAAGATCCGCTTCAGGAGATCGGCGGGGATCCCCACCCCGGAGTCCGTGACCCGGATCGCGAGAGAGCCGTCCTCGACCGCGGCCGCGACGCGGATCCTGCGTGGGCTGGTGCCCGACCGCACGGCATCGCGCGCGTTCGACACGAGGTTGACGACGATCTGCATCACCCGGTGACGGTCGATCATCAGATGGTCCGCGACGAGGGAGGGGGCGATGTCGAGCTCGAGCTCGAGATCGCCGCGCTTGCTCGGAGGACATGCGATCTCGACGGTCTCGTCGAGGAGAGTCGGGATGTGCGTCGTCTCGACCACGCTCCGCAGGCGCGCATACGCGTTCTGCATCGCGACGACGCGCTTGATGTGGTCGATATGCCCGCCGAGGACGCCGACGTCCCGGAGGGCGTCGCCGCGTCCGCGATCGAGGGCCTCGGTGACGACCGCAACGTACTGCGCAGCCGCGGCGACGCGCTCTCGCTCCACGCTGCCGGTCGCGAGCGCGGCCGTCAACAGCTCGTGTAGCCGCCGCAGGCGATCGAACGGCATGGCGTCGAGTCGCTCTCGCAGCATCTCGACGGCGACGTTGACCGACGTCAGGACGTTGCCGACGTTGTGCAGCACGCCGGTGGCGACCTCGGCCATGCCGGCATGGCGCGAGGCGCTTAGCAGCTCGCGCTGGCTGACCTCGTGGATCCTCTCGAGCATCGCTCGAAGTGCATCTGCGAGCCGCGCGACCTCGGTGCCTCCACCGGCGACCGTCGGGAGCTCCGCCGGCATCTCGCCGAGCGAGATCCTGCGCGCGGTCCGCGTCAGCGTCCGGATCGGGCGGACGACGAAGGCGGCGAGCAGCATCGTCGCCAGGATGCCGAGCCCGAGCACGAACGCCGTCGTCAGCGCCACGGTTCGCCGTGTCTTGTCTCGCTCGATCACGAGCTGTTCGAGCGAGAAGCCAACGTGCAACGTGCCACGACCTCCAGCGAGTCCCTGGATCGGTGTGGTGACGATGAGGATGTCGTCGGTCGACTCGATCGAGAACTCCGTCGGCCAGGCCACGCGCTGCGGGATCGCGTCCGGGTGCCACGCAGCGATCAGCGGACCGTCGGCATCGCGGACCATGCCGAAGCGCGCATCGCGCGTGCTCGCGAGCCAGGCGAGGATCGTCGACGCGTTCTCCGGATCGTCGAACTCGAGGGCGGGGCCGAGCGCGGTCGACATCACCTGCGCGATCGACGCTGCGCGCGCCTCCGCATCGGCATGGGCCTGACGCGCCATGCGCGCAGGGAAGAACACGACCATGAACAGGCCGATGGCGGCGAGCAAACAGCTGAACACGACGACCATCCGGGTGCCGAGCGACCAGCGCTGGAGGAGCGGGATCATGGCGAGCCCTCCTCGACGAGCCGGGCGAGCTGCAGCAGCCCCGCACCGAACCGAGCGCCTTGCGCGCGCGACGCCTCGAGGTTGATCACGATCTCGTCGCGCTCGTGGCCAGAGATCAGGCCGATCGCGAGGCCACCTCGAACCGCGTCCTCGCGTCGCGACAGGGTGATGATCTTGCGTGCACGCGCGAGCTTGCGCAGCCCGTCCGTCGCCGCGCCGAGGTCCGAGGCGACGATCATCAGCGCCGGCCCGTGCTTCGCGAGCTGTGCGTCGAGCGCTGCCTCCGAGCCGAGGTCGAGTGCGACCACGCGCACGCTGCGCCCGCCGACCTTGACCTTCGGCAGGAGCGCGAAGCCAGCGAGCCAGCGTGCACGCTCCTCGCGGCTGGCGGCCCGGCCCGATGACACCACCACGATCGTGACGACGCCACCGGAGGTGCGCTCCGCGAGCGCCTTGTCGTACGCGAGGACGCGCAGGGCGATCAGCACCTGACGGGCCGCTGCCTTCGCCTGCGGATCGGCGGGCTCCGCGCGCACGGTAGTCGTACAGAGCGCGAGCGCGCACGCGATGGTGAGGATGCCGCGCACCTCAGCGCCCCAGGCCCAGGGAGAGCCGCAACCAGACCGTGCGAGGGTCGTGCGGGATCACGGACTGGCGGTGCTCTTCTCCCGACGGGTCGCCACCGCGCTCGTCGAACAGGTTCGTGACTCCGAGCGACAGATCGAGCGAGTCGGTGACGTCGTGCACGGTGAGCACGACGTTGGTCGTGAACAGCGGATCGATCGCGCCGCCGTTGAACGCGAGGCGCTTGTTGACGTAGTAGCTCTCGACGCCGACGTCGGCGCGGCCTCCCCCGATCGGCGCGAGCAGCATCAGGCTGGCGAGGGAGGACGGCGAGTTCGCGGGCACCTCGCCGCCGAGCGTGCGGGCGCGATACCGCGTGTAGCTGGCGCGGAACCGGATCTTGTCCCAGCGACCCTCGAGCTCGGTCTCGAGGCCGTACGACCGCATGCCACCCTGATTCTCGAACGACGAGTCGCCGTCGTCACTCGCGGTCAGGCCGATCAGATCGGTCACGTCCTGGCGGAAGCCGACGACGAGGAGGCGCAGGTGACGCCCGAAGAAGTGCTCGACGCTGAGCTCGCTGGTCTCGCTGTGCTCCGGCCCGAGCTCGCTCTCTGCCTTCATGCCGAGCGTGGCGCCGTAGAAGCGCTCGTAGGCGTTGGGCGCGCGGAACCCGCGGGCGATGCTCGCGCGGATCCGGCCGAGCTCCTCGCCGTCGAGCACGAGGCCCGCCTGGGGATTGACCGCGAGCCCGAACGAATCCGGGTGGTAGTCGCCGCGCACCGCGGCGAAGCCGACGACGCGTCCGAACGCCCTCCCGCTCACGTGGCCGAACAGCGCGACCGTGCGTGGGCGATCCGTGCGGTCGAGGAGCGGGACGTACCCTTCCGGGAGCTGATCGCCATTGGTCTGTTGCGCGGAGGCCATCCCGGCCTCGGCGCCGGCCGCGATCTCGACATCCGTGAGGTGATCGCCGACAGCCCCGACCTTGTAGCGACCGCTGAGCTCGCTCGACCACCACACCGCGCGGGCCAGGTCGTGATTCGTGTAGGGCTCGTTCGTCTCCGAGAGATACGGATAGTCGCCGTGATAGCCGTAGTAGTCTGCGGCGATCCTCGCCACGAGCTCCGCGCGCTCGCCCTTCCGGTTGTACTGGAGATCGGCGTAGGCGCGATCGTCGAACGTGGCGAACGAGTCGCCGATCACCGTGCCGAACGCGGCGGTCGGCACGCGCTTGCGGCGGCGGGAGGCGAGCGTGTGGAGCGTCAGGTTGTGGCCGCGCAACGAGCCGAAGAACGAGCCGACCTCCTCGGCATCACCGCCGGTGACCACGCCGTCACAGGGCTGCGAGGTCCGGCCGCGCAGGCGACACGTCTCGTCGGCGATCGCGAGCTCCGGCATGTACAGCGCGCTGAGGCCCGGATCGTACGAGTAGGCACCCGCGACGAACAGGTCGAGGTCATGCCCGACGGCGCCGTAGCTCGCAGAGACGTCCTGACCACGTGGTGCCACCTTCGAGCGGTTCGCGGGATCCTCGAAGGTCTCGGCGGTCGCCCGCGTGGTGGTCGCGACGTGCAGCCCCGGGCGCGTGGCGCCCGTCGCTGTCACGATCTGGATCGCGCCGAGCAGCGCGTTCTCGCCATGCACCGACCACGCGCCGCCGCGGATCATCTCGACGCGGTCGATCGCGATCATCGGCAGCCCGAGCTCGGCGCCTGGTGTGGCCTGGCCGTAGATCGGATCGTTGACGCGGTGGTTGTCGATCGTCAGCCCGAAGCGCGTGTTGTAGTCACCCGGGATGCTGAAGCCGCGCGCGCCGAGATAGCTGTAGTTGCGATCGTCGCTGACGTAGAGCCCGCGCAGACCCTGCAGGGCGTCGCCCAGCGTGCGGTAGCCGAAGCGCTCGATCGCGTCGCGATCGAGCGTCGACACGAGGGTAGGGGAATCCCCTGGTTTCTGCGCGTAGCCCGAGGCAGCCGTGACGGGTTGCTCGAGCAGCTCGCCGAGCGCCAGCACCTCGACATCGACGATCTGTCCGAGGTCGAGATCGTCGTCGGCGACGGCGATCGAGAGCGGCGCGATGATCAGCATCGTGGCCGACGTCCTGATCACCGAGCGAGCGCGCACGAAGGACTGGTTCGGCCAGGCGCGTGAAGCGCTGAGGGCCAGGTGGGGTATTCGCCCCAGGTCGCGCGAGAAGCGGCCGCGACCGCGCACCTCGCCCTACGTGGGCGCGGTCAGCGTGGCAGGTCGAACGTGAACGTCGTGCCGCGCCCGAGCTCCGAGGAGACCGTGAGGTTGCCGCCGTAGGTCTGGACGATCTCTCGCGCGACCGGGAGGCCGAGACCGGTCCCGCGCTCCGGTGGCTTGGTCGTGAAGAACGGCTCGAAGATCTGCACGAGCTGCTCGGGCGGGATGCCGGGGCCGGTGTCTGCGACAGCACACACGACGCGCTTGCCGTTGGCCGACGGCTCGACGGAGATCGTGATCCGGCCGGCGGTCTCGCCGATCGCGTCGACGGCGTTGACGATCAGGTTGACGAGGATCTGCTCGATCCG
>JAGSPR010000769.1 GCA_018262455.1 Deltaproteobacteria bacterium
TCGAGCGCGGGATCGAGCGCGGCTGGCGCATCGGGCAGGTCCGCGAGCGCGCGGCCGGCGAGGGCCAACAAAGCTGACAACACCCCGACGAGAAACCACGCAAGCCGCTTTCTCGGTCGGTTGCGTGCCCTTGCCCTGGATCGTACGGTGCGCACGTGGCGGCGACGCTCACCGACAATGCGCTGGCGGTTCTCCGCGCCCGTTACCTCGCGCGCGAGGGCGGCGTCGTGGTCGAGACGCCAGAGCAGCTGTTTCGTCGCGTCGCCCACCACGTCAGCGCGGTCGAGGCGAGCCTCGGCTACTCGCCCGACGAAGTCGCGGTCGCGCGCGCCGCGTTCGAGCGCATGATGTCCGCGCTCGAGTTCGTCCCGAACTCGCCGACCCTCATGAACGCCGGCCGACCACTCGGCCAGCTCGCGGCATGCTTCGTCGTGCCGGTCGATGACTCGACGACCGGTGTCTTCGAGGCCGTCCGCTGGGCCGCCGAGATCCAGAAGACCGGCGGCGGCACCGGCTTCTCGTTCTCGCGCCTCCGGCCAGCAGGCGACCTCGTCGTCTCGACGGGCGGCACCGCGTCGGGTCCCGTCTCGCTGATGCAGGTGTTCGACGTCGCCACCGAGGCCATCAAGCAGGGCGGCACGCGGCGCGGCGCGAACATGGGCATGCTGCGCGTCGACCACCCCGACATCCTCGAGTTCATCGCACTCAAGCTCGACGCGTCGCGGATGCGGAACTTCAACCTGTCGGTCGCGATCACCGACAAGTTCATGGCCGCCGTCCATGCCGGCACGACCTACGACCTCGTCAACCCGCGCACCGGTTCGGTCACCGGCAAGCTCGACGCGCGCCGCGTCCTCGACGCGATCGCGAACGCCGCGTGGGCGATCGGCGATCCGGGGATGGTCTTCATCGATCGCATCAACGACGAGCACCCGACACCACATCTGGGTTCGATCGAGGCCACGAACCCATGTGTCACCGGAGACACCCGGATCTGGGTCGAGGATCTGGGCTTGGTGGCGATTCAAGATCTCGTCGGGAAGACGCCACGGATCGCCACCCTCGACGGTGACCGCGTCGTGTTTCGCCAAGCCACGCAGGTCATCGCGACCGGCGTGCGCCCGATCTACCGGCTCTCCACGGCCGAGGGCGTCGAGCTCCGTGTCACCGGTGATCACCGGGTGTTCTCGGAGGAGGGAGACGTTCCCGCAGATCAACTCGAGCCCGGTGATCGAGTTCGATTGCTCGCCGCACCCGCTGCCGAAGCGGTCGACCGCGACGCCGCAAACAGCCGGCTGGGTGAGCTCGTGGGGTGGCTCACGGGCGATGGGCACTTCACGAATCACGGAGCAGGAAGACCAACGGCCGTGTTGAGCTTCTACGGGCGTGACAAGCGAGAGGCTGCTCCCCGTCTCCTCGAGCAAGCGCGTCTGATGGTGTCCGACAACGGGCTCTCCCTCGATTTCGTCGACGAGCGCGACCTCGCGTACATTCGCAGTCAGCGACTCCATGCGCAGCTTCGCGAGCGCGGAGTCGACGCTCGGTGCAAGCGGATGATTCCCGAGCTCGTCTGGCGAGGGAGCGTCGAGACGGTTGCTGGATACCTCCGCGGGTTGTTCTCGGCGGATGGATCGGTGCAGGGCTCCACGTCGCGTGGTGCGAGCGTTCGTCTGGCCGCGAACGAGATCGAGATCCTGCGAGGTGCGCAACAACTCCTGTTGCGGCTTGGCATCCGCAGCGTCCTGTACGCGAATCGTCGCGTCGAGACCGTGCGACTCATGCCCGATGCAACGGGTGCGCTCCGCGAGTACGCCTGCGCGGCTCAGCACGAGTTGGTCGTCTCGCGAGCAAGCCTGCGTGCGTATGCGAGCGCAGTCGGGTTCCTGATCAGGGAAAAGACCGACCGACTCACGGCGTTGCTCGACCAGGATCGACGCGGTCCGTACGGTGACCGGCAATGGGTCACCATCACGAACGTCGAGCTCGAGGGAGAGGCGGAGGTCTTCGACCTCACCGAACCGACGACGCGCCACTTCTTCGCGAACGGGTTGCTCGTCCACAACTGCGGCGAGCAGCCCCTGCTCCCGTTCGAGTCGTGCACGCTCGGCAGCATCGACGTCGGCAAGTTCGTCCGCGGGAACGACCTCGAATGGGACCGTCTCCGCGTCGTGATCCACGACGCAGTCCGTTTCCTCGACGATGTCATCGACGCCAACCGGTATCCCCTCGGCGAGATCGAGCGGTCGAGGAAGCGCTCGCGCTCGCCGATCGCGTCGCGACCTTCCTCGAAGACGAGTCGCTGGCAGCCTCGAGCGCGCTCGCCGAGCGGCGCGGCCCATTCCCGGCCTGGAAGGGGTCGCGGTGGGAGAGCGCCGGGCACCGTCCGCTCCGTAATGCGACGACGACGACGATCGCGCCGACCGGCACCATCAGCATCATCGCCGGCTGCGCGAGCGGGATCGAGCCGCTCTATGCCCTCGCGTATCGCCGCAACGTCCTCGACGGCGCCGAGCTCGTCGAGGTCAACCCGGCGTTCCAGCG
>JAGSPR010000392.1 GCA_018262455.1 Deltaproteobacteria bacterium
CCGGCGACGAAGTACGGCGGGAAGATGGTCGTGTGCCAACCGGGCAGCTGGGAGGTCGCGAAGTCGAACGACACGACCGAGTGCACCGAGAACACCAGCGGTGTCGCGAGGCCAGCGAGGATCAGGTAGGCGCGCTCGTAGCGGTGCCAGTTGCGCGCCGAGCCACGCCAGCCGAGCGAGAAGATGCCGTAGATCACGGCCTTCAGCTTGTTGCCCTGCGCGGCGTTGCGGTCGCGGAACGTGGCGAGGTCGGGAACCATGCCCATGTACCAGAACAGGATCGACGTCGTCATGTACGTCGACACCGCGAACACGTCCCACATCAGCGGGCTGCGGAACTGCGGCCACATGCCCATGTCGTTGGGGTGCGGCAGCATCCACCACGCGAACCAGGGGCGACCGGTGTGGAGCAGCGGAAACAGGCCGGCTGCCATGACGGCGAAGATCGTCATCGCCTCGGCCGCGCGGTTGATGCTGACGCGCCAGGTCTGACGGGTCAGGTAGAGCACGGCGGAGATCAGGGTGCCGGCGTGACCGATACCGATCCACCACACGAAGTTCGTGATGTCCCACGCCCAGCCGACGGTGTTCGAGTTGCCCCAGACCCCGATGCCTCGCGTGACGACGACGTAGATGCTCCAGACGCCGATGCCGAGCATGATCAAGGAGATCGCGAGCGCCGCGAGCCACGCCTTGTGCGGCTTCGGTGCCTCGGCGATCCACGCCACGTCGCGGGTGATCGAGCGGAATGCCTCGCGAGCCTTGCCCGGCTCGTCGTGCGGGTGATCGTCAGCTGCCGGAGTGGTGGTTGTCGTGCTCATGGTTCAGTGCCCCCCGTGGGAAGGCGCCGCTGCTGGCGGGACCAGCGTCGGGTTCGGGTTGCGGACGCGTGCGAGGAACCGGTTGCGCGGCTTCGTGTACGTCTCGGGCAGCAGCGCGTACTGCCGCTGATCGCCGTGCGCGCGTGACACCCGGCTGTTCGGATCGGAGAGGTCGCCGAACATGATCGCCTCGGTCGGGCACGCCGCCTGGCAGGCGGTCTGGACCGTGCCGTCGGGCATCGGCGCGTCGACCGTGCCCGGGTGCTCGTTGCGGCGCTCTGCACGCGCATGGATCTTGGCAGCCTCGATCCGCTGGACGCAGAACGTGCACTTCTCCATCACGCCGCGCATGCGGACCGTGACCTCCGGGTTGAACAGCAACCGTCGGACCTTGTTGCGGGCCTCGCGCCACTCCTTGTTCCAGTCGAGGAAGTTGAAGCGGCGGACCTTGTACGGGCAGTTGTTGGCGCAGTACCGCGTGCCGATGCAGCGGTTGTAGGCCATGTCGTTGAGGCCCTCGTCGGAGTGCGACGTCGCGCCGACCGGGCACACCTGCTCGCACGGTGCGTTCTCGCACTGCTGGCAGGCCACCGGCTGGTGGACGACGACCGCATCCTCGCCGCGCCCGCGGTAGTAGCGGTCGATGCGGATCCAGCTCATCTCGCGGTTGTTGATGATCTCCTTGCGACCGACGACCGGGATGTTGTTCTCGGCCTGGCACGCGACCTGACACGAGTTGCAGCCCGTGCAGGTGCTGAGATCGATCGCCATGCCCCAGCGATGGCCCTTGTAGACCTGCTCCTTGAACAGCGAGAGGCCACGCTGCTCACCCGCGGGCGCGACGTTCGCGTCGTCCCAGTAGATCTCCGGGCCCGCTTCCGCGCGCCACGCCTTGTCCTTGACGAGCGTCGCGCCGGTGACCTCGTGGATCAGCTCGGGCAGGCGCTCCTGGATCCCGTCGAGGTTCACCTCGGGCTTGATGCCCGTGCGGATGTCCCAGTGCTCCTGGACGCTCGCGAGCTCGTAGCTCTTGCCGACCGAGGTGACCTTCGCGTTGGTCGCGATGTCGAAGCCCGCGGTGGTGCGGACCTTGTTCGTGTTCCAGCCGACCGTCCGGTCGCCCTGCCCGCCGACGCGACCCGCTGCGGTGCGACCGCCGCCGAGCACGAGGCTGATCGAGAACCGCGCCTGACCGGGGATCGTGTAGCAGGGTAGCTCGACCTCGCGCTCGCCGATCTTCACCTTGATCATCGAGTCGTTGTCGAGCCCGAGTGCCGTCGCGGTCTCCGGGCCGACGAGCGCGTAGTTGTCCCAGGTGACCTTCGTCAGGAAGTCCGGGGTCTCCTGGAGCCACGCGTTGTTCGCGAACCGACCATCGTAGGAGAAGCTCGAGTAGTGGAACGTCACCTCGACCGAGCCGCCCTCGGGGGCGCTGCTGCCGCCCTGCGACGGGGTCAGGGTGGGGTTCGGCAACGGCTGAACCGTCAGGCCCTGCGCGATCGGAGGCTTGTCGTTCGCGACGAAGCCGTCATGGACGTTCTGCCGCCAGTTGGCGCCCAGGTTGAGCGCGGTGAGCTGGTCGCGGACCAGGACCTCACCCGTTCGCTCCTCGCCTGACAGCAGCGAGAGCAGCTCGATGTTCGAGATCCCGCCGTAGAGCGGCGCGATCAGCGGCTGTGCGATCGTGATGGTGCCATCCCACGTCCGGGCGTCGCCCCAGGCCTCGAGGAAGTGGGCGCGCGGCACGTGCCACGTCGACTTCTGCGAGGTCTCGTTGACGTACTCGTGGAGGTGGAGCGAGGTCTTGACGTTGCCGAGCGCGGCGGCGAAATCGAGATCCGCGGGCGCGTCGTAGACCGGGTTGCCGCCGACGATGATCAGCGTCTGGACCTTGCCAGCCGCCATGTCACGCGCGAGCGAGGTGATCGACGCGAGGTGGCTCGGCCGATCCGGCTCGGGATCCTCGATGTAATCGAGCGTCGTGCCGGGCGCGCCCAGCTTCTCGTTGATCCGCGCGACCAGGGCATGGACCTCGGGCGGCTGGCGCCGGCCCGCGATCACGATCGACTTGCCCACGTTCTGCTTGAGCTCGCCGACGAGGACGTCGAGGTAGCGCTTGACCTTCGCGTCGTCGAGCACCTTGGCACTGACGGTGCTCGTTCCGCCGAGCGCGCGATCGAGGTACATCGCGACCGGCAGCCCGAACTCGGACCGCAGCGGCAGCCGGTGGTCGGCCATCGCGCCGGTGTTGGTGTACGTGCTCTCGATCGACCACAGCCGGTTCATCTTGTTGATGCCCAGCGAGCCGTGGAGCCGCCGCGACCGCGCGAAGTCACGGCTGTAGCGCATCGCCGCCGGGTGTTCGACGAACAGATCGCAATCGATCGTCACGATCGTCTCGGCACGATCGAGTCGCGCGAGCGGACGCACCGGCCGATTGAACGCCTTCTGGGTGCCGAGCCGTTCGTTGTCCCACGACAGCGCCTCGTACTCGTGCCAGCCCACGCCCTTGCTGGCGAGCTGACGCTTCAGGGCCTGCATGGTCGGCGAGGACGACGCCTCGCTGAGCACGCGCACGCCGGTCAGGTTCTTGCGAACCTCCGCGAGCGCGGCGCGCACGGTCTCGAGCGACGTGCCGGCGCCCTTGGACAGCGGGCCCTGCGAGCGATCGGGATCGTAGAGGTGGAGGATGCTGGCCTGCGCGAACGTCGAGCAGCCCGCGTGGCTCGACGTACCGGTGGGCGCCGGCACCGTGCCGCCGCTGGCGAACGGGTGCTCGGGGTTGCCATCGAGCTTGATCGGACGCCCTTCGAACGAGGTCGCGAGCAACGCATGCCCGACGCCGCCGAGATCGAACGCCGTCGCGTACTTCTGTGTCGTGCCCGGGACCTGATCCTCGGGGCGGCGCGCGAGCGGGACGATCTCTTCCTTCTCGTAGCGCTTGCAGCCGGCCACGCCGGCGAGCGCCATCGATGCGCCCATCAGGTGGAAGAAGTTGCGGCGAGACAGCGGGTCAGTCACCTCGGCCGCCGGCGGAAACTCGTGGTTCGCGGTGGTCTGGAACGGAGCCTTGCCGTCGAGCTCGCGGAGCGAGCGCCAGTAACCATGCTCGGGCGTCGGAGCCGCAGGCTGCACGGGCTCGGCGTCGGAGCCGTACGCCCGCTCGTAGTTGTCTTCGTGATCTTGCTCGTTGTGCGCGGACATCCTCGGCTCCTAGCGATGGCAGGTCGAGCAGTTGATGGGAGGGTGAATGTTGCGCTCGGTCATCAAGCGGGCCCCTTCGCCCTCGGGGGCCTCGTAGCCCATCGTCGTGATCTGGTCGATCGGACGGATGTAGGCGGAGGGATCGCGGTGACAGTCCACGCACCACGTCATCGTCAGGGACTTGGCCTGATAGACCTTCACCATCTGATCGACGCGGCCGTGGCACGTCTCGCAACCGACGGCCGCATTCACGTGCGCCTCGTGGTTGAAGTAGACGTAGTCCGGCACGTCGTGGACCCGGGTCCAGTGCACCGGCAGGTTCTCCGAGAACGCGGCCCGGATCGGCAGCAACAACTCGGAGTCCTTCTTCACGGTCGAGTGACAGTTCATGCACACGGCGGCCGGCGGGACCGCGGCTTCGCCGGCCCGCTCCACCGTCGAGTGGCAATAGCGACAGTCGATGCCGAGCTCACCCGCATGAAGCGCGTGGCTGTAGGGCACCGGCTGGTCAGGTTGGTAGCCAATCCGTATGGCCTCCGGCGTCACGCCGTAGGCAACCAGGGCGACCAGATAGACCGGTGCGCCGAGGACCAACAGATTGATCCACTTCTTGAGAGTGTCGGTCCATTCGGGGAATGTGAAACGCGGCATGGAGGTTCCTGCGTCTGCTGTGCGCGGTCGGTCCGGTTACTAGATCGACATCGCCGCTCTGCGACGCCCTTTTCCTATGTTCCGACACCATCTCGCAAGGTTGCGAGGTGGATTCTTACGGTGGCGTCTGGTCGCACTTCGAGGTCCAAGCATCTGATCTGGGATGCTCTTGTCGCAGTTCCCGTCGACGCGCGGGCTGTGGCGAATCAGCGCGTGGGAGATCGCCGCGACAATCCGCCGCAGGGAATTGCGAAGCCGCGAAGGCCGCGAAGGATCGATCTCGCGGCAACCATGTGGTGATCGCGGTTCATCGGCCGACCGGACGCGCAGGTGAAGGTCTGACTGTGGCAACCTGGTGCGGTGCTGGCGGGGCTGATCATCGGGCTGATCGTTGGCCTGATCATCGGCGCGCTCGCGGTGACGCTGCGCAACCGGCGCAAGCTCCGCGCCGAGGTCACGACGCCGTTCGAAGGTGTCGCGCCGGCGCCCGGACCGACCGAGCGCGGCCCCCCGCTGCCGGTGGTGCTCGTGCACGGGCTGTTCGGCTTCGATCGGATCGGCGTGCCGGGGGCGCGCTTCGACTACTTCCGCGGGATCGCCAAGCACCTCGAGACGCTCGGCTGCCAGGCGCACGCGGTGCGGCTGCCGCGGGCGGGCTCGGTCCCCGTACGCGCGAAGGCGCTGGTCGCCGCGATCGAGGCCCTGCCTCACGGGCGGATCGATCTGATCGCCCATAGCCTCGGAGGCCTCGACGCCCGCTACGCGCTCGCGCACCTCGGCCTGGCGTCGCGGGTGCGCTCGCTGGTCACCGTGGGGACGCCGCACCGCGGCTCGCCGATCGCCGATCTGGTGCTGCGAGGGCCGATCGGCTGGGCTCATCGCATGATGCGGGCGATCGGCCTGCCGATCGAAGCGGTCGAGTGGCTGTCGACCGAGGCCGCGGAGCGGTTCAATCGCGAGGTGCTCGACGTACCTGGTGTGCGCTACGCGTGCGTGGTCGGCGGGATGCAGCGCGAGGACTCGATCGTCCCGTTGCCGCTCGTGCCCGCGCACGCCTACCTCCGCAAGGTCGCCGGGGCAAACGACGGGCTCGTGCCGACCGCTTCGCAATACTGGGGCGAGACGCTCGTCGAGATCGAGGCCGACCACTTCGCGCAGATCGGCTGGCGGGTCGCGATCCGGCACACCTTCGATGCGCGCGGGCTCTATGCCTTCATCGTGGCCCAGCTCGGGGATCAGGGCCGCGCGGGTGCCCACGACAGCGGCGGAGTCTTGCGCGCCGACCGGATGTTGCCGGGCACGACATCGACCGGCACCGGTGGCGTGAGCTCGTAGAGGAAGCCGCGGGTGTCGATCTTCGCGGGGAACGTGCCCATGTAGCGCACGACCCGGCGCCAGTGCTCCTGCTGCTCGCCCTTGGCGACGTGGTCGCGGTGCCGCAGCAAGAAGTCCGCGAGCCGCACCGCGAGCTGGTTGTAGAGCCGGTGACAGCCGTGGCTGTTGCCATTGACGATCGAGGTGACGCTCGCCGAGCCGTGCGTGCCGATGCCGTTGTCAGCGAACTTCTCGCTGCCGTCCTTCTGCTTGACGACCTGATAATGCTCGATCAGGACCATGCCGTACGCAGCGCGCGGTCCCGGGCCCATGATCGAGGTC
>JAGSPR010000393.1 GCA_018262455.1 Deltaproteobacteria bacterium
TGCTCGGAGACCTTGTCGAGATCGGACGTGAGTGGAAGGACCTGACGGATGAAGCCGGTGCTCTCCGCGAGCGTCTGGTTGCCGTACTCGTAGAGCGCGAGCTCGATCTTCACGCCTCGCGTCTTGCCGTTGACCACCCTCGTCATCTTCCCCATGTCGTCGACCATCTTCCACAGGTGCGAGCGCGCCTGGTTGATGAGGCCGTCCATGCTGCTCGACGTGTCGAGGATGAGCGCGATCTGCACCGTGTCCTGCACCTCGTCGCGCACCGCCGCCGCGGGTGGTGTCGGTGCGACCGCGATCGCGGTCGTCGTCACCGCCGTCGCGCGGGCGGTCGATGGCGTGTGCCAGCCGGCCGCGTAGGCAACGCCGGCGGCGCCTCCAAGCGCGGCCACCAGCGTCAGGCTGTGACGGCGCAGCCAGCTACCGAGCTTCTTCGTGGGACGGGACATGTCGCTCATGGTTCCTCCTGCCGTGCGTACGGCGTTTCGAAACCCTGACGCGCGGGGCGCCGACTCGGTCTGTGTTCCGTGTCAGGAACACGTAAAGACCGTCGAAGATCCGATTTCGTTCGCGCGCCCTGCAACCGCGGGCGCGTGGTCGTGTCTCGCTGGATCGAGCGGCGTCAGTATCCGTAGCAGTCCTCGCAGTACTCCTCGTGGCAGTGGTCGGCCTCCAGTCCGTGCCCGAGCAAGGTGTCCCGGTCGGCCTCGTCGCAGTCCACGTGGCGGTTACAGCGACGCGGGCTCGGAATCCCCGCCGGGACCTCTGCCGTCATCCAGGCGCGCTTCGCGATCACCCCAGCGGCCTGCCCGTCGCTCGAGGGCATGCCGCCGATGTCGCGGCTCCACGGCAGACTGCCCCCATGGGCGAGGTGATCGTGGGTGGGATCGTGCCCGACATCCTGGTGGAGCAGTCCATCGACGTTCATCTGCGAGCTCCTCGACCAGCGCTGGTGCTTGGATCGGTTGGAGCAAACCGCGAGCCATGGCGAGAGCCAGCGTGCATCGAGGATCGCGCAGCACGTGCGCTGCACTCACCGATCGCACGAACCAGCTGCGCGCCCTTCGAGACAGGCGCTGTGTGTCGACGTCGCACCCACCGAGCGTGCAGTCACGATCGCGGTCGAGCCGCACACGAAGGCGACGCTGCGGTTCCACGGCGTCGATGGCCGCCCGCACTCAGGCCCACGCGTGCGGGACGAGCGCTCGGCCGCGGGCGCGCAGTGCGTCTGACAGGCTGCCGCCGAGAGCCGACGCGAGCGCATCGGCGAGCTCGGCGGCCGTCGAGAAACGGTCCGCCGGCCGCTTGGCGAGGCCGATCGAGAGGACGACGTCGACGTCGGCGGGGAGGTTCGCGAGGGAGGTCGGGCGCCGGGGCGCCGCGTGGACGACGTGATACAGGACCTCCGCGATCTCGCGACCCGCGAACGGAGCGTGCCCGGTGAGCACGCGATACGCGATCGCGGCGAGCGCGTAGAGGTCGGCGCGATGATCGAGCTCGCGGCCGGAGGCCTGCTCGGGCGCCATGTACGAGGGCGTGCCGATGACCTGCCCCGACGTCAACGTGTCGCCGCTGTCGGCCGCGCGTGCGACGCCAAAATCGAGGACCTTCCACGTCGTCCCGACCAGGAACACGTTCTGGGGCTTGAGGTCGCGGTGGATGATCCCGGCCGCGCTCGCCGCGGTGATGCCGGCGCCGACCTGGCGGATCAGGTCGATCACCTGCGGGTGCGACAGCGCGCGCCGGTCCCGGAGGATCGCGGCGAGGTCTCGTCCGCGCAGCCGCTCCATCACGAGGTGCGGCAGCGGCTCCTCGCCGATGTCGAGCACGCGCACGACATGCGGTGACTCGATCGACGATGCGGTCCGCAGCTCGC
The DNA here is from genome assembly GCA_018262455.1 of Deltaproteobacteria bacterium. The sequence continues at coordinate 1,880 of JAGSPR010000393.1, forward strand.
GCAGGAAGCGCTGGACATGCTGCGCATTCCCGAGGGACGTCTGGGACAGCATCTTGACGGCGACCGGCTGGTCGGTGCGGGTATCGAGGCCGTCATAGACCTCGCCCATCGCGCCGCGGCCGATCACCTCGCCGAGCCGATAGGGTCCGATCATCTGCTCGCTGAAGCGGCCGCGGCCGCCTCCGAGCGCGCGCCGCAGCTCCTCGCGAGCTTCCTGGAGGAGGGCTTCGCGTTGCGCGACCGCGCGGACCGCGACCTCGAGCTCGCCGATCGCGCGGAGGGTCGCGCTCCGCGAGACGCGCGCGATCACGAGCGTCGCGCCGAGGACGAGCTGGATCAGGGCCTGGCAGGTGATCTGGACCTCGACCGGCAGGTAGTCCGCACGAATGAACCCGGGCTCGGCGATCACGCCGGCGATCACGAGGCCGCCGGTGAGCCCCTGGACGACGGCAACGGTCACGTAGATCGAGGTCGCGAGTGCGTTGCTCGCCCCGAGGCCGGTGAAGTAGATCCCGAGCACGAGGATGATCGCGACCGGCGAGGACGGACCGAAGTAGGGCACCGCGCTGGCGCACGACACCGCGGGGATGAACCAGCCGATCGAGACGCCGATGCCCTGGTGAAACGTCGCCGGGTTGCGCGTGCGGTGAAGCAGGTAGCCCAGGCTGAGGCAGGCCGTGACGATGCCCGCGAGGAACACGAAGGTGGAGGTCCCCCGGCCGGGCAGGAACAGCAGCGAGCCAGCGGCGCCGAGGGCGATGACGAACCCGACGTAGCAGAACTTGCGGGTCCGGATCGTCTCGTCGCGAGCCAGCGCCTCGAGCGGCGATCCGACCGTCGTGGCGGTCGCAGTCCCGGCCGACGTCCGCGTGATCGGCGCCGCGATCGAGACGCTCGCGGGCGTGCGGCCGCGCGCCCCCGGCCGGTCGACGACCGTGGCGTGCCCCGAGTCGTCGCCGACGACAGCGGTCGACGACGCGTCGTCCTCCTCGGGCTCCCTCCCACGCATCCCGCCGAACATAGCGTGTCGCAGCCGGAGTTGCCCCGAGCGGCACGCGAAGGTGAACCGCGGTCGCGAGCGCGTCGTCGTTTGTCGGGAACCTTTTCGACTCCGCTGGTAGTAACGGGGCGTGACGGTAGCCGTGGCCATCGAGACCGGAGCGAGACGCGAGCTCGACGACCTGACGCTGGCACGTGCCCAGCAAGGCGACGCCACGGCGTTCCAGATCCTGGTCGAGACCTACCAGGATGGCGTGTTCGCGCTGGTGTGGCGGTTCCTCGGCCGGAACGCGCAGCTGGCCGAGGTCGAGGACGTCGCGCAGGACTGCTTCCTCGGCGTGTACCGGAGCCTGCCGCGGTTCCGCCCGCTCGGTGCGGCGCGGCTGTCAACGTGGATCCTGACGATCGCGACGCGCGCGGCGCTCAAGGAGCGGCGAGGCGCCACGCGGCCGACGGTCTCGGTGGACGAGCTCGCCGACGTGCTGCCCTCGACGGACGCGACCGGCGAGCGCCTCGACCAGCGCGCGTTCGTCGAAGCCCTCGAGCGCTCGCTGGCCACGCTCGCGCCTCCGTATCGCGCGGCGTTCCTGCTGCGCGAGTACCACGGCTTCGAATACCAGGACATCGCCGCGGCGCTCGAGATCGATCTCGGGACCGTGAAGTCGCGGCTGTCGAGGGCACGCAACCAGCTCCGCGACGCGCTGAAGGAGTTCGCGCCATGACCGAGGACCGCGACGATGGCCTGCTCTCGCCGGACAACCTGGCGCGCTACGAGGTGCCCCGGGCACCGGCCGGGTTCGCGGCGCGCGTGATCGGCGCGGTCGCGGCCGAGGAGCGCACGCAACCCGTGGCGCCGCTGCGCGGGCGCAGCGGGTGGCGGAGGTATGCATCCGCCGCCGTCGCCGTCGCCACCGTGGCGGTCATCGTGGTGTGGGCGATGCGCGGCGGGCGCTCGAACAGCGGATCCGGACTCCGCGTCGCGACGACGCGGGAGACGATCGCGCTCGAGGCGCGGGGCGTCGCGGTCGCCGAGCCCGGGACCGAGCTGCGCTGGGCCGTGGCCGCGCGCGGCGAGGCCGTGATCGATCAACCGTCCGGCTCGGCGTTCTATCGGGTGGAGCGTGGCGGGCCGTTCGAGGTCCGCACGCCGCTCGGCGTGGTCCATGTGACCGGAACCTGTTTCTCCGTGGAGGTGATTGCGATGAAGAAGAAGGATCTGATGAAGGGCGCCGTCGTGGGAGCCGCGATCGCGACCGCGGTGATGGTCACCGTCTACGAAGGTGGCGTGACGTTCGCCAACCCGAAGGGCGAGATCCGGATCGCGGCCGGCGAGGCAGGCATCGTGTATCCGGGCGCCGCGCCCCAACCGCGAACGGGGATCACAGCGAGCGCCAGTGATCCCGCGCGCGAGCTCGCGGACGCGCGCGCACGGATCTCCGTGCTCGAGCAGCAGCTCGGCAAGGCGCACGGGGATGCCGGTGCGAGCGCAGCGGCGTCGTTCACGCGCGGCGATCCCGGGCGGTACTACGCACCCTCACCGGAGACCCTGCGCGAGCTGGCCGACACCTGCTGGATCGCCTTCGATCTGCCCGGGCTCGATACCGAGTCCCGGCCGATGCTGGTCGATGACGAGCTGTCGGGCGCGGTCGGCCTCCTCGGGGCGGACCGCGATGCCGTCAACCAGGCGTACCTCAAGGAGCACGATCGCGCGGTCGACGCGCTCCGCCACCTCTACATGGAGCTGACCGGGAACGACGGCGACGCCGCCGCGGCGCTGTCGATCGACGCGATCGCCGACGAGATCCTGGCCAAGTCGCCCCCCGACGAGGAGATCGCGGCGCGGCGCCGGATCGCCCGCGAGCGCGCGGGGCTCGAGCCGGCCGTCCCGGCCGGCAGCCTGGCGCGCCGGCCGATCGTCGAGCGCTACCTCCGGATCATGACGAGCCTCGGCAACGACGCCGAGGCGGCCGCCGCCCGCGTGATCGGAGCCAAGCGCGCGCACGAGCTCCGCACCCACGGAGGCGTCGGCTGGAATAACTCGGTCACGGACTACGGCGGCTGCGACGAGGAGCGCTAGGCGCACCGCGCGAGGGATTCGGTGAGGACGCGGCGCCGGTGATGGTATCCTCGTGACGTGAGGCTCGCCCTGGTGCTCTTGTGCGGTTGTGCGCAAGTCGCGGGGATCGAGCGCACCAGCTCGGCCCCCGACGCCGCGCCGGCCGTCGATGCCACCGATGCGCCGATCGATGCCCTGTCATGCACGGGCGGCGATGCCCGCGTGACCGATCCGATGACGGGTGCGTGCTACCTGTTCTTCGCCTCGCCGATGACCCGCCCCGCGGCTCGTACGGTGTGCCAGGGTCTGGGCCCCACCACGCGGCTCGCCAGCATCCAGAGCGAAGCCGAGAGCACGCTGGTCGCCGGGCTGATCGGCATGAACGAGGCGTTCCTCGGCGGAACCGACGAGGTCCTCGAAGGCACCTTCGTCTGGGACGACGGAACGGCGGTGGTCCTCACCAACTGGAACACCGGCGAACCCAACAACGCGCTCGGCATGTTCGTGGTGGACTGCGTGGTGATGATCGGCGCGCTCGGCGGAAAGTGGGACGACCGCCCCTGCGCGCCGCCGCCGGTCGACACGGGCGCCTACGGCTTCGTCTGCGAACGCGACTGACTCACCCGCAGGGCCTCGGTGATCGCTCGCGATCGTCGGCGTGCCCTGCGTGCTAGGGGCAGGGCACGGTCGTCGGGCACGCGCCACTGACGTCGCGCGGGTAGGTCTCGCGACATCCGACGAAGCCCGTGATCGTGTTGGTCGGCAGGTAGCTCGGCTTGGTGTCGCTGCGGAAGCCGCGATCGAACCCGTGGCTCGCGCTCGACAGGATCGTGGTGTTGGTGACGAACACGGTCGCAGGCGCGGCGCCGACGATCCGGATCGCGGCGTCGTTGATGGTCGTCCCGGGATAGAGGCAGGAGTCGCTGCCGCTCGCGCTCGGCGTCTTCCCCGCGAACTCGACGCGCACGTGATCGAGGCGCGTCGCCGAGTTGACCAGCGCACCGAACCAAACGCCGAACCAGTCGCCCGCCGCCTGCGTGCTCGCGGCGGACGTGAACACGATCGGCGCAGCCGCGGTGCCCACCGCGATCAGCGCGCCCCTGGCGGGGTTGGTGCCGCTCGCGGGATCGATCCGGAACGTCGCGCCGGGGAAGAACTTCATCGTCACGCCGGGCTCGATCGTCAGCGTGGCCAGGCCGATGACGTTGGCGACGTCGAGCGTGGCGCCCGCCTGGATGCCTACGCGGTACGGGATGCCGCGCGGATGGATCGTGACGTCCTCGACGACCGCCCCGTTGTAGACGATGATCTCGTCGGCGGTGTTCCCGGTGTACGTGCCGCTCGGGA
>JAGSPR010000394.1 GCA_018262455.1 Deltaproteobacteria bacterium
ATGCCCTCGAGCTTGACCACGTCGTTCGTCTTGACGAACACGTCGATCACGGGTGTTCGCGCAAAGCTATCGCTGATCGACAGCGTCGAACGCAGCACGTGCTGATCGTGGGTGTAGTCCGCGCCTCCGGTGATCCCGAGCCCGAACATCGTGGAGAACCCGTCGACCTGACCGACCACGTTGGCGTTCGACGTCAGGGTCAGGGTGGAGGTCAGCCCGAGGAACGGGACCCAGCCGCGCACGTCGGTCTTCTCGGCGCTCTTGAGGTCCGCGGTGGGGACCAGCTGAGCCTGCGCGTGCGCTCGACCGCCGATCGCGAGCGCTGAACAGATGGCGAGCCAGGTCAGGTTCTTCATGCGCCCCTCGGATGCAAGAGGTGCACCCGGCGCGTGAGGTCCGAACCGGGGCTCCCGCGAGGTCGCTCGATAGCCCTGATCTCGGGGGCGCCGGCGACCCGGCGTGTGGCATCGTCCCACCACGCCGAGGCGACCCCGATGACCATCCACCGCTACATCCGCGGGCTGCATCACAACGCGTATCGCTGCCGCGACTCCGAGCAGACGCGCCAGTTCTACGAGGGCTTCCTCGGGCTGCCGCTGGTCAACGCATTCGAGATCACGGAGACCAAGAGCGGGCGCCAGACGCGCGTCCTGCACTCGTTCTACCAGATGGACGATGGCTCGTGCCTGGCGTTCTTCGAGGTCCCCGGCCCCGAAGGCGCGGGGTTCGAATTCAAGGCGCAGCACGACTACGACCTCCACATCGCCCTCGAGGTGCCGTTCGTGGCGCTCGCGGAGGTCCAGGCGAAGGCGCGCGCAGCCGGGATGGAGTGCCGCGGAGTGGCGGACCACGAGTTCATCGACTCGATCTACCTGCGCGATCCAAACGGCTACGTCATCGAGTTGACGGCGAAGCGCCCCGATCACGACGACCAGCTCGTCGCCGCCCGCCGCACCGCACGGGCGCACGTCGACGAGTGGCAGCGCACCAAGCCCGGCGCGTTCTAGTCGGCGGCGAGCGCGAGCGGGCCGGCCAGATCGGGTCGTTCCGCGCGCACCGCGGCGAGGTCGTCGGCGCCGAGGCCCAGGGCCGACAGCGATCCCGGCGCGCCGGCGCGTGCGAGCAGACGGACCAGCGTGCCGCCGAGGTCGACGTGGCCGACGGCGCGCTCGAGGTCGTCGACGATCGCCGGTGAGGTCGCGCGCAGGTGCGCGAGGAACCGCGGCAGCAGCACCGCGTGCAGCGCGGCATGATCGAGGTTGAACGCACCGCCGAGCAGGTGCGCGAGCGCGTGCTGGATGCCGGGCTTGCCGCGATCGAACGCACGCGCGCACCGCGAGGCTCCCCGCAGCGCGTCCTCGCGCGCGGCACGATCGCCAGGGGACACCACGAGCCGCTCGATCGCGTGGACCACGGTGGCTGCCCCCGCGAGCGCGTCGGTGCGAACCTCCTCGGAGAGCGAGCCGGTCGAGAGCACGCTCGCCACGTGCGCGATCGCGTTGCACAGGCTCTGGACCGTGAGGCCGATCGGCATCTCGAGCGTGAGCGCGACGTCGTAGAGCACGAGATCCGGTCGCACCCTGGGATCGCGCCCGGTCTGCTTGTCGCGATCGCGCGTGATCCCGTACATCGCCGTCATCTCCGAGCCCGCGTACGTCGTCGGGATCGCCGCGAACCGGATCGCGTGCGCGAGCCGCAGCGCCTTGCCGAGGCCCACCGACGAACCGCCGCCGACGGCGACCACCGTATCCGCGCCGGTCTCGACGAGCCGGGCGGTCGCGGCCTCGACGACGGCCGCCGGAACGTGAACCGCGGCGCCATCGAACACCGCCGGCAGGAATCCATCGAGCGCAAGCGCCACCTCCGCGACGTGGCGGCGGCTGGGCGGCGCGAGCACGAGCACCTTCGTGGTTCCGAGCGTGGCGAGGCGCGCAGCGAGCGGAACGAGCCCGGGGGACGCGAAGATCGTCTCGGGCTCCGCCATCAGCGCTACTGGCACTCCGCGAACAGGATGCGAGGTCGGTCGGCGGCACAGCATCCCGTGACCCCCTGAAACGCGAACGTCTTGCTACAGCTCACCGTGCTACCGCTGAAGATGGTGGCCTGGCAGGCCTGGCCCATGGCCCCGAGCGCGATCGCGGAATCGACACAGGCCGCCTCGCATTCATTGAACCCGTTGTTGACCCAGGCTTGATCACACCCCAGCGACGCATGCGGGTCGACCATCTCGCCGCCGCTGCACGCCGACAGGATCAAGGCGAGCGCGATCGATCGCATGCACGCCGCGGTGGACACGACCAGGTTGGAGCGAGACACGTCGGGCGGACGCTAGCACGTGGCGAGCGGGGCACCGAGTGCAGCTTCGCGCGGCGACGAGGGGGTGATCAGTGTGCGGGCAGCGCGAGCCGGAGGTCTCGGACCGCGTCGAACACCGGATAGTGCCCCCCGCTGTCGCTGATCCAGGCGAAGCTATTCCAGTCAGGGCTCGCCAGGATGAACGGCATCACCGCCCGCACCTCGGGCATGACGAGCCAGTCGTTGGTGTAGGCGTCGCGGGTCCAGGCGGCGATGTCCTCGCGGCTGCCCCGCGCCCCCTGGTCGGTGGTCCACCCGGTCTCGGTCACGTAGACGGGCAGGTCACGGCCGATCACCGCGAGCTCGCGGCGATCGTAGTACAGGCCGGTCTTGGCCTGGTCGTAGCTCGGGAAGAACCCGAAACCCTCGCCGCTCGCGGGGTAGGCGTGGGAGGCGAAGCCATCCAGGCTGTTCCAGATCTCGGGGACCGCGGTCTGCATCGCCCGCAGGAAGTCGAGCGAGGTGATGCCGCCCACGAAGCCCTCGCCACCGCACTCGCACGCGCGCGCCCCGCCCGGCGCGAGCCCGCCGTTGAGCACGATCACCCGATGATCCCCGAGCGCATGCAGCGCGGCGCTCGTATCGCGGACGAACGCGGCGTACTCGGCCGCGGCATCCTCGTAGCCCAGCCAGCCCGCCTGCACACCGGCGCGGGCGGGGACGTCGCCAGGATCGCAGGCCCACTCGTAGCAGAGGTCGGGTTCGTTGTGCAGCTCCACCACGAGTGGCCAGCTCGGTCGCCGCGGCAGCGAGCCGACCACCGCCGCGTACGCGCTCGCCAGCGCCTCGTAGTGATGGTGCGCGCCGTCGTTGGACTGCTTGCGGACATTGCGATCGCCAAAGTCGGGCCCGAACCGGATCACCGGGATGAGATCGCGCGCATAGACTTCCGTGATCGCCTGCTGCCACTCGGGCGGCGCCTCGTGCATCGCCGGGGTGATGCCGGCGAAGATGAGCTTGATCCATCCGCCGGGTCCAACCAGCTCGCTCGCGCGGTCCCACTCGAGCGGCGTGCCGACGGCGACCAGGCCGATGCCGAACCGGCTCGGCGGCGGCGCCAGCGGATCGAACGCATCCGGCGACGGCGCAGCGTCGCCCTGATCCTGCCCCTGGGCGTCGGCGGCGTGGTCGGGGGCTCCGTGGTCCGAGCAGGCCGTGGCCACGAGCGCGCAGATCGGGAGCCATCGCCGGGACGCAGAGAGGGTTCGCATGGGGGAGGGCCGGTTGCAGCGCCCGGGCCACCGCGCGAGCCAGCCATGCCTGGCCCTGTCCGGCCACGTCCGGTCATCGTGTCACCGAATCGCAAACTGAGGCATGCACATGCGCAATCTGAAGCTTCCAGATCTGGCCCTTCTTCCCCCACCCAGGCCGGCTTGATCGCTGGCTGTCGCGCACCTCCGTCACCTGGCGAATCAGCTTGCGACGACGACGATCGCGATGACCTCGAACACTTGTCGCGATCGGAGAAATCCGCACGGCAAGCTCGCAAGCGGTGCGCAAAGCGTGCGGTTCGAGGTCGTGCCAGCGCCCCTGCGCCCGCGATCGCCCGGGCATGCCCGATGCATCTTCATCGAGACAGCGGATCGATCGCGTCCGCAGCCCAGGACCAGTCAGATGCCAAGAAAGCACCGCTCCACAGCCTCCCGCCCCCGGACCTCGGCGATCCCGCCGACGGTGGGTGAGCCGCCGGTCGTGCGGCTTCGCGATCTCGCGGATCGCCGCGACCTCCCGGTTCCGGACCACGCCAACGTCGGACCGGATGATCGGACCGCCCCTCACGCCGACGACATCGAAACCGACGGTGAGGAGCGCATCCGCGACGTCGACGCTTCGGTGATCGAGAGCGGCGCCAGCGAGGCCGATCCGCGCTGATGCGCCGGGTCGCCGACCAACCGGCCCCGCGATCATCGCGGGTTCCAACGACGCAGGTGCGCGGAGCCCGGTTCGAGGAGTACAACGCGGGTCATGAACCGAGCGATCGTCGCGGTCTGCCTGCTCGCCGCGTGTCGAGACAAACCCATCGCGCAACCCGCGACTGGGGACGCCGGGCCCGGCAAGCCTTTGGCCGCGACCGCCCCAGCCCCACGCGACGCGGCGGCAGTCGATCCATGGGTGCAGCCCGATGCGGCGTCCGATACCCCGGAAGCGCGTCGCAAGCGTGCCGATGCGGCGCTCGGCCGCGTCGCCACGATCAAGATCCAGCTCGCGAAGCTGCGCTCGTTGTCGTTCGACCACGAGCTGCCGACCGCGTTTCAGTCGGCCGCCGAGTTTCGCGCGTTCGTCCATCGCGAGATCGCGAAGGAGCTGCCTCCCGATCAATCGAAGGACCTCTCCGCGGCGCTGTTTCACGTCGGCCTGCTGACCAAGCCGATCGATCTCGCCGAGGTCGAGGAGCAAGCGGCCACCACCCAGGCGGGCGCGTACTACGACCCGGCGGTGAAGTCGTTCTTCCTCGTGATGGTGCCCGACAGCGAGCTGATGCTCGACACGATCTCGGCGCACGAGCTCACCCACGGGCTCCAGGATCAGCACTTCGATCTCATCAAGTACCTGCCGCCCAAGCTCGATGATGATGCGGCCACCGCGCGGCGGTTCGTCGTCGAGGGCGACGCGACGTTCACGATGCTGCTCTACGCCGTCGGTAAGGACAAGATCAATCCCGCCATGCTCGGCGTGCTGCGCGGCCAGATCGAGAAGTTCTCGTCGCTCGATCTCGCGGGGCTCAAGGACATGACCCGCCAGCAGTCGGCCGCGTTCTCGTCGATGGACGGCGACATCAAGAAGTCGATCGACGCGATGGACGACATCCCGGCAACGGTGCTCGTGCCGATGCTCGATTCCTACATGAAGGGCGCGCTCGTCGACTTGATCGCCTATCAGCAGGGCGGCTGGCCGGCGGTCGATGCGCTGTTCCGCAATCCACCCGAGTCGACCGAGCAGGTGCTTCACCCTGCCACCAAGCTGTTTCCGAACCGCGATCGTCCGCATCGCGTCAGCCTCGCGGTGCCTGCCGGCGCCAGGCCGATCGCCAACAACGTGATGGGCGAGCTCCAGTGGTCGATCTACTTCGGGCTGTGGAAGCCCGACCTGGCGACCAAGGCGTCCGAAGGGTGGGGCGGAGATCGCTACATGGTCGTTCGCCGCGCCGATGGCCGGCTGGTCGCGACGACGGCGACGATCTGGGACACCCCTGCCGACGCGAAGGAGTTCGCCGACGCCTACCTCGCGAGCCTCGCGGTGCGGTTTCCCGGGAGCCCTGATCCGACGACCGGAGTCACGCGTCCCGGCGGCGGCAAGGTGTTCGTGCGCACGCTTGGCACGAAGGTGTTCATTGTCGACGGTGTCGACGAGCCGACTGCGGTCGACGCCGCGATCAAGTCGACGAAGTTCGACTGACCGGACGCTGCGGAAGTTGCAGGCGCTCCCTGCGGATTCCGCAGCGAGCCCGATCTCGTTGGACGCCAGCTGCGCGCGATCATTCAACCCGTGTGACGGCACGCGAGATGCTGAGGGCGTTGCGCACATGCGTATGCGCACCTACCACTTCGCACTGTCGAGCTGGCTCGCCCTTGTCGCCGCCTGTTCCGATTCGAACCAGCGCAGCCAGCCCGACGGTGGTGGCCTCGATGGCAGCCTCGGCAACGCCGGGGTCACCGTGATCGATCTGGGCGCGGTCCAGACCGGGCAGCCGACCACGCTCATGATCGGCGAGCACGTGCTCGGCTTCCACATCGTCGTGACCACCGATGACTCCAACATCGGGACCGTCGGCGTCGACGTGATCGAGAGCCCGACCGGCGACAAGGTCCTGGCCGACGATGTGCCCGAGGGCGGGGTGGCGCCGATCGGATCGTCACCCTACGGCGTGGTCGCGGTGTCGGTGCCGCAGACGAGCTCGCGCGCGGCCATGCCGATCGAGGCCGGCACAGCTTGTTCGCCACCCTCGACCAGCTGTTCCAGCTCGGCCGGGGCAAGGTCGAGTTCGTCGCCATCGGCAGTCAGTTCGACTCGATCCCGGACGATCCGACACGGCTCGCGGCCCTGGCCGAGACCGTCGCGCCGGCCGATGGATTCGCGGCCCACTTCGTGTGGACCGATGGCCTCACGCTGTTCGGCAACGACGTCTGGGCCAACGGATCGTGGGTCCCGGGGACCTCGACCTTCGCGGGGCACTCGCTGTCCGGGATCGCCGTCGACGTGTCGAGTGGCTACCCCGCCGCCGCCGATGGCATGACCATGGTCCACGAGCTCGGCCACTTCTTCGGCCTGTTCCACACCACCGAGCTGAACCGGAGCTTCCACGATCCGCTGATCGACACGCCCGAATGCGCCTCGTCGGCCGCCGTGTGCCCGGATGCGTCGAACATCATGTCTCCGAACTTCTACGGCGCGACCGGCGGCGTTGGCCTCGAGGCGACTGCACAGCAGCGTCGCGTGGTGTGGGGCTCGCCGATCTACACGGCAACCCCGGCTCCTTGAGCTGCAGAGGTCCCGATCCCGATCGTGCCGCCTCCGACCATGAGGGTACGGCGGCGGTGCGAGCGTCTGCTCGCGGCAAGCGGGCCCGCGCCACCCGCCGTTGACCACCGAGCTGGCCCGAGCTCGACGGTGGCAGGCGCACGCCCTAGATCGGCATCTGGACGTTGAAGGCCAGCGGGTTCTCGCCGGGGTCGAAGAGGTAGGCGGTCAGTGAACCCGCGAAGTCGATCCAGGCGTGTGCCGCCGTCGAGTGACGGAGGTCGTGGGTCTTCTCCTGGAGCCAGCCGAACGCCAGGCCCGCGCCCAGGGCCTGGAAGTACGCCGCCGGATCGAATCCGTACTGCGGGTTGATGACGTGGAACAGGCTGAACACGGTCGCCTGCCCGAGGTTCGCCCATCCTGGTCCCCACCACTCGCTCATCCCGCTCTGCACCACGCCGCGAAACAGGGCCTCCTCGCCTAGCCCGACATTGGCGTACTTGGGGCCGAGCACCGGCACTCCGAGCGAAAAGGCCGCGTACGGATCGACGTCGTGGCCGAAGATGTTGTCGGTGCGCTTGGGATTGCCCAGGTACAGGCCGTCGGGGTAGTTCTCGCGATGGAACGCGACCCTCAGCCCGACGCCAAGTGCGATGAACGTCGACGCGACGGCCATCGTGCGCCACTCGAACATGGCGGACGGGCTGACCGGGGCCAGCAGGAGATCGGTGTAGCTCGCCTTGTCGACCGGATGGCGGTAGCCGCGATCGCCGATGCGGCGGCGAGCCTCGCGGTAGGCGTCGAACACGCCGTACATGTGGATGTTGGCACCGACTCCCACCAGGTAGTGCCGGCCGAGGGCCTTGTCGTCGGTGGCGTGATCGAGCAGGAAGCCGCCGCCGATCAGGGCGGCCTCGGTTCCGAACAAGCCGGCCGCACGGCCCCAGTTGCCAACGTAGGCGTGGCCGGCGCCCGGGAACAAGAGGGCGAGCGTGGCGGCGAGCGCAGGTCTCGGCCCGCCCACCACTGCCGTCGTCGCCGGCTTGGTCACCATCGGGGCCGCCGGGCTGGTCACCGCAGGGAGCGCCGGGCTGGTGGCCCCAGGATCGACAGGGTTGCTCGCCGCCGGGTCCGCAGGTGCGGGCGCAGCCGGGTCCGCAGGTGCGGGCGCCGTCGGGTCCGCGGGTGTGGGCGCCGCCGGCGGTCCAGGCACGGGCTCAGGGCCAGGTGCTGCGGCGGCGAACGAAGGCAGGATCGCCAACGCGATCCACGACACGATAGCAAGACGCATGGGTCCTCCCCCGGAACGAAGCACTCATCGTAACGTGGGCGGGGTGGTCGGAGCCAATTCGCAGATGGTGACCGGCCGGATCAGCGCGCATCGGGCAAGGTAGCCAACGCTCCGCAGGGCACATCCACCAGGTAGCCAGTCACCGAGCCACAGTCAAACACGTCCGTCGTGACCGGGCCGCGGCTGGGGCTGATCGTGATCGCGACGACGCCAGCAAACGACCCGATGAGCCACATCCCCGACGTCGCGATCATGATCACGGTACACACC
>JAGSPR010000395.1 GCA_018262455.1 Deltaproteobacteria bacterium
CCCGCGCCGGCTACAGGCAGAGAATCATTGCGCCGTGCCTTGGCCCACTGCTTGCTGATGGGGCGGGCATGAATCTCCACCACGCGATGATCAGCGCGGCCGTGCTGGCCGGGGGCTGCACCATTGGACTCGAGCAGGACTTCGAGGTCCGGCCTGGCTCGGCGATCACCGACGGCACCAACGACGTGTTGTTCCAGCTCGAGAATGTGGGCGGCAACGCACCGGAGTCGTTCGAGTACTTTCGCGTCGAGATCGACGATGCTCCGACGGATGGCGGACTGTTCGCGCGAGGCGACGACGGGCCGGTGACGCTCGAGCTGGTCGAGGATGGCGGCACGGTCGGCGTGGTCGACCCGGGCGATGTCATCCGCGTGGTCGAACGGCCGGACGGAATGAACCTGTCCATCTCGGATCGTGGACGCAGCAAGCACATCAACGTCATGTTGCTCGGACCGAACCAGCGGTCGTCGGATGCGTTGACCCGCAGCTGGCAGACCGTGTGGACTTCTCCCTGGACCGTCGGCGAGTAGCGACCGCGCGATCGCCAGCGGGTGACCCGCGGGTCGGTCGGGCGCGGTAACGTTCCCCGTCGCCCCATGAATCCAAGCCTCGACGCGCTGACGCACCCTCGCCCCCGGTCGGAGCTCGTTGCGAGCTGGCACGCCAATGAACCGTTCGTGGTGCACGGGCTGAAGGACTCGGTGGCAGCCCTGACGCGGCTTCCATTCCTGGACTCGCTGGACGTGTTGTTGAAGTCGTGGCCCGACGAGGTCCGGGTGAACCTGCCCGATCGCCAGGACGAGGCGAGCTCGATCTCGGCGTCCACGCAGGACGCGCGCAAGCTGTTCGCGAACGGCATGGCGTTGCTGTTCAACGACGTCCAGGCGATCTCGCCGGTGCTCGGGGAGTGGCTCGAGGCCATTCGCAGGGATCTCGGGGTGTCGGCGCTGACGCAGGGCCGCTGCCTCGTCTATGCAACGCCCGCGGGGCAAGGCACCGCGCCTCACTTCGACCAGAACCTGAACTTCGTGTTGCAGCTGCATGGCACCAAGACGTGGTTGGTTGGCCCCAATCACCACGTGCGCAACCCGCTGACCCGACACACCATGGGCTTGCCACTCGACCCCGAGCTCGAGACCTACGCGAGCCTGCCGATGCCTCACGCCATGGCCACCGACAGTCGGTCGATCGTGCTCGAGCCCGGCTCGCTGGTGTTCGTCCCACCTGGCTGCTGGCACTCCACGCACGCTGCGACCGATGCCCTGTCGCTCAACTTCACCTACACCGCGCCGGCCTGGCTCGATGTGTTCATGGCGGCGCTGCGGAGCCGGCTGGCCGTGTCGAGTGAATGGCGCGAGACCGCAGTTCCCGCGCGCGTCGAGCGGCTCGACGCCCTGCTGCGGGAGCTGGCTCTCGACGTCCCCGAGTGGCAAGCCGCCGACATCCTCGCGGTCACCGAGTCCGAGCGCTGACGCGCAGCCGCCCTCATCGCCTGGCCGGTCGTGGCCTTCGCGCAGCGAGTAAGGGCAACCCCGATCACGTCACTCGTGTCAGACTCGGGTGCACGTGCGCGGGCTCGTGGTGTCGGTGATGGTTCATGCCGCGATCGTGGGATTCGTGGTGTGGCCACGCGACGTGATCGATCCGTTGCGAACGGCCAGCGATCCAGCGCAACCAGCGTCGCTACCGATCGAGGTCGTGATGCTCGACCCGGTGATGCCCGCCCCCCCGGGGATCGAGCTCGCGGTGGTCCAGGATGCACCGGCGGCCGCGCCGTCACGCACCCCTACCACCAGCCACGGATCGGGGAGTGCGAACCTCGCGTCGTCGCGGACCGCCGGCAGCGAGCTCCCCGGCAGCGCGCTTGGCAACGAGCCCGGACCGCCTGGCCCGCCTGGCCCGCCTGGCCCGCCCGAAGAGACGCTGACGATGCGCGGGCGGCGCCACGACCTGACGCTGTCCTCGGAGGCGCTGGCGCGGATCGTGGTCGACAAGCCCATCGCGGAGCCGGTGAAGCCGACCGGCCAGCTCAAGCAAGCGGGCGCCGAGCAGGAGCACGACGACGCGGTGATGACGATGCGCGTCCATGGGGACGGCACCGTCACGATCAAGGACAAGGCCGACCTCGACGTCCACGTCCGGACCAAGCTGCCGACCCGCGGCAACTTGCTCGCGCTCGGGCGCTCGCTCGACGCGTGGTCCCGCGATCCGTACGCCCAGCGCAACGTGGGCACCATGCAGGATCTGCCGCGCCACATGACGGCGGTGCCGGGCGCGTGCGACCGGTTCGGCGACCCGATGTGTGGCTCGCCGGAGCCCGGTGCGCCACAGCATGCCGATGACGACGAGGGTGGGTTCATCCCGCTGATCTCGTTGTTCGGCAAGTTCGACATCACGGCGTACCTGCACCGCAAGTTCATCGGCGACCCGTACGCCTCGCGCAAGCTGAAGGTGCTCGACACCACGCGCGCCGAGCGCGTCGCGCAAGGCACCGTGTTTCGCGCCCAGCAGCGCGCCCGCAGCGCCGAGCTGATCCACCGCAACCTCGAAGCGATGTGGCAGGCGATCGCGTCACCGATCGCGCGACGCGAGGCGCTGTTCACGTTGTGGGACGAGTGCACCGAGGACGAGTCCGGAGCCCGCGCCCGCGCGATGGTGATCGGCTGGATCCGCGCGCATGTGCCGGCGGGGGCGCCGGATGCGTTCACCACCGACGAGATCGCGCGGTTCGATGCACGCCGGTCGTCACAGGCTCACTTCGAGCCGTACTGAGCTCGCTCAGGCGCTTGCGGCCAGCGCGTTTGCCGAGTCGGCCGCGGACTCGGCGAGCGCTTCACCCTCGGTGAAGAACCGGAGCTCCGCGCTGGAGTAGGGGAGGGGGGGCGGGATCGTCCCCCGCGCGGACGGCGCGTTCGCGGCGCGCGGGCGCGCCGGGGGTGGGGGGGCTGCCGCTTGTTCGACGATCATGGCGGGCCGCCGCCGGCGGGTCTCGAGCAACACGGGCTCGTCGTGGTCCGGGAGGTCCGAGAAGTCGTCCAGCTCGTCGAGCGAGTTGCCGGTGCGCAGGTAGATCGCGAGCGCGCGCGTGGTGATCACGAGGGGCACGGTCGCCACCACCATGAACAGCACGGTGTACGCGGACGCCGCGATCACGACCGCGGTGAGGTGGTCCATGATGGCCACGGGGAGCTCGCCGTCGATGCTCGTCGCGTAGTAGTAGGAGACGAGCCCGAACGCGGCCCAGCCCCCGATCTGCGCGATCGCGGTGGACACGTTGGCGCGCAACCACAGGTGGCGCCCCCGGAGCTTGCGACTCGCGGAGGCGAAGAACGCGAGGTGGAGGAGGTGGCCGACGAGGTAGCACGCGGTGAACGCGAGGGCTGGACCTGGCGACGCGTCCGACCCGGCGACCGCGTCCGACAGCCGCAGCAGCCCGACGAGTCCGAAGCTCGCGAACCCGCCGAACATCACGAGGGCCCGGGCGCGCCGGACACCGTAGCGATCGCAGATCAGCGCCACCATCACGAACGACAGCGGGAACGCGAGCACGCCGATCGGGAGCAGCATCGCCTCGGGCAGCTCCTGGCCCGTCCATGCCGCGATCGACGACGTCACATCGATCATCCCGGCTGCCTGGCCGCCGGCCTGGAGCACGATCATGGCGGCGGTGACGATCAGGAAGGTCCCGGCCAGCACCAGGAATGTGCCCTCGCGCCGGCCGTGCAGCCGCGCTGGCGAGAGGACCTCGCGCAGCGGGAACTCGCGTTGTCGCGACGGCAGCAACCAGCGATCGGAGGTGGACGGGGTGGGCATCTGGCTCACCAGACCACAGGTTGGCGCACATGCCATGTGGGCCAGGTCACGTTCCGGGACCGGCGCCACGACATCCGAGCCCTGCTCGCGTGCTAGACCTGCGGCCATGTTCACGACGCGCTTGCTGGCGGGCATTGCACTCTCGACTGTCCTGGCGGCCGGCTGCACCAGGGACCAACCGCAATCCTCGGTGGCGACCCGGCCGCCATCGACCGCCGCGGCCGATCCGACACCCGGCGTGGCGGCGCGTGGACCTGCCGCGGACACCGCGTCGGCCACCATCCTCGAGACGATGGACTCGGGTGGCTACACGTACGCGAAGATCGACCGCGGGGGCGAGCAGGTGTGGGCCGCCGGCCCCGAGACCAAGCTCGCGGTGGGCGCCCAGCTCGGTGCGCTCGACGGGACCGTGATGACCGACTTCCGCAGCAACACGCTCAATCGCACGTTCGATCGGATCCTGTTCGTCAGCCGCTGGCCCGTGACGGGCGCCAGCCCCGCCCCCACCCCGACGACGCCGAGCCCGACCACGCCGGCCCCGATCACGCCGGCCGAGAAGATCGCGCCGGCGACCGGAGGCAAGACGATCGCGCAGGTGTTCGATGGCAAGGCCGCGCTGACCGGCAAGTCGGTCGTGGTGCGTGGCAAGGTCACCAAGTTCAACGCCGGGATCCTGGGCCGCAACTGGATCCACCTCCAGGATGGCACCGGCACCGACGGCACCAACGACCTGACGTTCACCACCGCACCGACGGCGGCGGCGGTCGCGGTCGGCGACGTCATCGTGGTGCGTGGCACGGTCGCGATCGACAAGGATTTCGGCGGTGGCTACAGCTACCCCGTGATCGTCGAAGACGCGGCGATCACGAAGTAGGGGCGGGCGAGCTCGCGGTAGGTGCGGGCGCCTGGCGGGCGTGGAGCTCGTCGAGCAGCACGTACAGCTCGCGTGCCTCGCGCCGTGCAGCCGCGACGAGCTCGGCCATCGGCTGCAGCTCGGCGCGCTCGGCGTCGACCGCGAGCTGCTCGATCGCGAGCTCCCGAGCGAGCCAGCTGACGCGGCGCTCGACCGCAGCGGTCACCTCGTGGGCGATCGTGTCACGCAGCACGGCTCTGAGGCGGGGCTCGGTATCGAGCAGCTCCGCCTCGGCGACCTCGCGGATGTGGTTCGTACGCTCCACGAGCTTGCCGCGGAGCTCGGCACGCCGGGTGTCGAACGAGCGGAACAGCCCCGCGATCCACTGACCTGCACCCGAGAGGTCGGCAACGAAGTTCGAGGCCGACGGCTGGGTCAGCGACGGCAGCATCTCGATCGCGGGCAGCACGGGCGCGCTGCGCGGGGCTTCCGCGTGGTCGTCGGGCAACCCTGGCTGCCGCAGCGGCGCGAGCAGCGCGGGGAGCAGATCGTGCGCGCAGCCGCCGACGGCCCCCATGACCAGGAGCCGGGTCTCCTCGGCGATCCGGCGCGCCGCCTCCGGCACGTCGAGGTCGATCTTCGCCGCCGCCGCCTTGAGCTCGTCCGGCGTGGTGGCGCCGTCGACGAGCGCGAGCCACGAGGCCGAGCTCTGCGCGAGCTCGGAGCCCAGGTGCACGCCCGCATGCTCGAGCACCGCCTGGATGCTCGAACCCAGCCGCGCGGCCGCGTCCGCGAGCTGCGTCGCGATGAAGTGATCCGGATCGTGCATCGCGAGGTTCTCGATTCGCGCGATCCGGTTGCGCTGCTCGACCTCGGCATGCGCGAGCGCATCGTCGAGCTTCGCCGTCTGGCCGACGATGACGTCCCGTGCCCGCTGGACGAGGCGCAGCGCACGTTCGTCACCCGGCAGGGCGGCGAGCACGTCGACGGCGTCGTGCGTCGCGCCGAGCCGGCGATCGGTGCCTGCGACCTGGAGCTCGCCTCCGACGATCGTGACGAGCACGTCGGCCACGGCGGCCCCCTCGATCACCTCGACGTCGTCGGGGAGCGGCCCCCCCTCGACCTCGATCTCGACCTCGCGGACGTCGCGTCCGGCGATCATGCCCGAGCACAGCATGTAGAGCCGCTGGTGGAACCGCTCTCCGGTCTCGGGCAGGTTCGCGCTCACGGTCGGGAGCTCGTCCTCGGCTGTGGCAAGCTCGTGCTGCGATCGTGCGAGCTGGGCCTGCGCGCGTCGCCAGATCCGCCGCACCCGTCGCGAGATCACCAGCAGCAGCAGGCGCGGGATCCACAGCCAGAACGCCCAGCCCGGCGGCGGCACGCGGACCAGCCTCGGGACCGCGGCCTCGGCGCGATCGGCTGTGGCCATGCGCTCGGCCACCACCGCGCGCATGGTTTCGGCGTGCGATAGCCTGCCGGGCACCGGCCCGGGCGGCGTGGGGCCCGGCAGGACCCTGTCCTCGCAGCTGCCGTCGCGCCGGGTCGCGCGGAACCGGGTGATCGGACCGCGGCGCACGCGGATCGGCGCGCAGCCGAAAACGCGACTG